>JBDTNM010000008.1:0-36126 GCA_039933735.1 bacterium
GCCATCCCCCGCTTCGAATACGCCGCGTGGTCGTCGGTCGAAGGCGGCTTCTCCGAATCGCCATACCCCGGCAGGTCGGGACACACCACCGTGAACCGCTCGGCGAGTGCCGGTGCCACCGCATGCCACATGACGTGCGTCTCCGGATAGCCATGGAGCAGCAAAAGCACCGGCCCGCTCCCACCGACACGCAGGTGCACCGAACCGGAGGGCGTCGCGATATCGCGAGACTCGAAACCGTCAAAGAGCATGCGCCAGCTTACCCGACTGCTGGGCTGGCGGGCTGGGCCAAACGTTGGGACCACGGGGGCGGCCAAGCGATCGTTTGGGCCACACCCACCGATTGCCCGGAGGGCACGATCGGCGAATGGGCTGCGGGAAGACTCCGACTCGCTCGCCCGGCCCCCGAGCGACATCCCCCACTTCCAGCTACCCACCCCTCTACCTCAACCTCAACTAATGCCGGCCTTCGCCTCTCGAACGCTCATCGCCCTCGCCAAAATCCTTCGTCCGGCGCTCAAAGCAACCGGCGCAAGTAGTCCCCATCCCCCGCTTCGAGAAGTCGAGCCACAAGCCTCATGCCTATGTTCCAGACCTCTTCGGCAATACTTGCGAGGTAACTTGCCAGGTATCCTCGAGGTATCTTCCGTGAATCTGAAGATACCGTTTTTTGTTGTGCAACACGGCGCCAGGGGAGTCCCGGCTGTTCCCAACAGCCGCCGCTCAGAGCCGTTCGAACTTCGGAGCCCGTTTCTCAACCAGCGCTCGCGCACCCTCGGTCGCGTCCGGACGGCCCACTGCCTTCCACTGCACCGCGTCAGCCTCACGGAAAGCGCGCTCGTAGTCGGCGCCCATGTGCGAATACATCATCGCCTTCGTCTCAGCGAACGCCATCGGCGCGAAGCTGCCCGAAATCTCCCGCGCATACGCCTTCGCCCGCTCCAGCACATCCTCGCCATCGTCGCAGACGTACTCCACCAGCCCCAGGCGCTTCGCCTCGGCGGCGTCGATCCGCTTGCTCGTCAGCATCAGGTCCATCGCCGCTCCCGGACCCACCAGCCGCGGCAAGAGCCACGTCATCCCGTGCTCGCCAATCAACCCGCGCTTCATGAACACCGTCGTGAAGCTGGCACTTGCGGCCGCGATGCGGACGTCGCACTTCGCCGCCAGCACGAACCCTCCCCCGGCCGCAACCCCGTTGACCGCCGCGATGACCGGCTTCGGCACGGCCAGCAGGTTCGTGAACAACCCCGGGATCTGTGGGCCTGGCACACTCGAACGCGAACCCGGGCTGCTTGCCTCGGCCGCCGTCACATCCACCAGCGCCTGCGAATCCAATCCCGCCGAGAACGCCCGCCCGGTCCCCGTGATGACAATGCAGACCACCCGCTGTTCAGCGACCAGGTCGTCAATCGCCCTCTGCATCTCGCCCAACGTGTGGTAGGTGAACGCATTCAGCTTTTCCGGCCGGTTGATCCGCAGCACGCCAACCGGGTCCTCAACTTCGACGACGATGTCCGAGTACTCGCTCATATCCCGAGTGGGTGCCCGGCGTCGCGCATCGCCAGCAGCCGATGGGGGATCGCGGGGTTCTTGTCGGCCCACATGCGCTCGTGCCCCATCTTCGTCCACTCCAGCATCTCGCGTTGCGCGCCCAGCACGTAAAACCGGTCGGCCCGCACGGCATCGAACACCTGGTCGGCCATCTCCGAAGGCGGAAACGAATCGCCGGGGAACGCCGTCGCTCCGTCTTCCACAGGCTCCTTGCCGCCGCCGAGCTCCGCCGGGCGGTTCCGTTCGGCGGCGAAAATCTGCGTGATAACCGCCCCCGGACAAAGCACCGAAGCACTGACCTTCGTCTGCCGAATCACGAGGTCGCGGTAGAGCGCTTCGCTCAACGCCAGGCACGCATGCTTCGAAGCATCGTAGACAGCGTTCCCGGCGCGCCCCGTGATCAGCCCGGCCATCGAAGCCGTGTTCACCACGTGGCCTTCTTCGCCGCCGGCCAGCATCCTCGGTACAAACGCCCGAATCCCGTGGATCACTCCGTACACATTCACCGAGAACGTCCAGTCCCAGTCCGCCAGCGGCACTTCCCAGGTCGGCTTCTCTTTCGCCAGCACACCCGCGTTGTTGCACAGCAGGTGCACGGCGCCGTGGTCGGCGTACACCCTCCCAGCCAGCGCCTCCACCTCGTGCTCAACGGTCACATCCACGCGATGAGCCACGGCTTTCTGGCCTCGGTCGCGAAGCTTCGCCGCCGCTGCTTCCAAAGCGTTCGCCTCGATGTCGCACATCACCACCGTCATGCCTTCGCGTGCGGCCCGTTCGGCAAGCGCCAATCCGATGCCGCTCGCCGCGCCGGTGACCACCGCCACTTTGCCCTGGAATTCCTGCATGTCAGCCTCCATGTCGCGACGGGTTTCGAAGCGGCGAGAGCGTAGCAGACTTGGCAAGCCCGCTGCGCTACTGGCTGATCCGCGGCAAGGGCGATGGCGCCGTTTCGGGCCAATCGACGGCGTTCCGCAGCCGTATCCCGGAGAAATGGAAGCTGTGCTCCCACGCGCCGAACAGCGGCGTCAACCGCGGCATCAGCCGCAGTTCCACGCCGGCGTCGGCAAGCGCCTGCACAAGGTCGCCGACCGGTTTCACACTCATGGGCGTCTCGCTGCGCTGGCTCACGAGCATCCAGGGGTCGTCCTCCAGCGGTCGAAACGCCGCCGGGTCCATTTCGTAGCGATAGAGCGCGGTGCTATGCATCGCTGCCAGCCAACGCCATTCGATGCACGCGATCCGCGCGGCACCGTTGCCGCCGAACCAGCGGTCAAGGTCCGGCGCCGTCGTGTCGCCAGTCGGCCAAAGCAAAACCCTCGGGCACTCGCGCGGAAACAGGTACGTCCACGCCCGCTCGTCATCCACCGCCCAGACCATCGGTTCAACGTCCGGCCGCATCACCGGCGCCCGCGGCACGAACACCTGGATCGAAGGTTCCTCGCTGAAGTGAAACAACCTCACGGGGAGGTAACGCGGGAGCGGCTTTTGTAGTTACCCAAGGTCAGCGTTCGAGATGTCCAAGGCAACGGCAAGGGCTCGACTCACGTCCCGCATCCGGGCGGGTGGCACCCGGCCAACAAGTTGGGTCAGACGGATCCTCGGGACGCTCGTCACTTCGTCGCATCGAGCCCAGCTCTGGCGTTTGAGCCCGTAGCTTTCGTTCAGCCCGACCTCCGCTGGTGTGCCGGAAAACGCGCTATACAGCGGGACACACACAACCGAAGAATAACGCGAAGTTAGGAACTCCGGACGGCTCACCACGAGGAAGGCTCTACGGCGGCGAGGGTCCGGGGCTGCAGGGGTCGTGAGGTAAATTTCTCCCCTCTCCATCTAACCGGCGAACTCGAATTCGTCACCGAGTGTGTCGGGATCGATGGTGTAATCGAGCACATCCGGCGGGTCGTCGCCATCGACGATGGCATTCAGTAGCGCAACCTCACGGTCGAAGTTGCGGGCACGTTCAGTCTCGTTCAGGTGGCGGCGAACCAAGGCTTCAATCAGGGCCGAGCGGCTTCCCTCTGGGCCGACCTCCTCGTCGAGCCGACAGAGCAAGTCGCTGGACATGGTGATCGACGTCTTCACTTTCATACCGCCAAGCATACCACCGCGGTGGTATGTCTTCTAGAGGCCGTAGAGTTCCCCTCCCCGCTTCCGCATCCACTCGCCCACCATCTCGCCGATCATGATCGAAGTGAGGTTCGTGTTCGCCCTCGGCACACTCGGCATGATGGAAGCATCAGCGACCACCAGGCCCTCAGCGCCGTGCAGTCGGCCGTACTGGTCAACCGCGCCGTCCGGCCCCATCGGCACAGTTGCGCACGGGTGGAACCCACTGGCCGAAAGCTTCCGAAGGATGTTGCCGATGGACTCATCCGTGAGTTCGCGTTCCGGCGAGGGGAACACCACCGCGTCGACCAGTTCGGCCAATGGGCCGGTCTCCACGAACTTCATCGCATCCCGGAAACAACCGACCAGTCTGCGCAGGTCGCGCGCATCCTCGAGGAACTTCTGCTCGACAATCGGGTGCGCGGCCGGGTCGGCGGACGCCAGCCGCAGCGTTCCCGTGCCGTACGCCTGCTCCAGCACGGCCGCCACCGCGAACGCGTTCAGCGCACCGCCTCGCGGCGAGAACGAGAATGCTTCGATCTGCAGGTCGTTGCGCTGGTCGCTGTCCGGGGCGGTGTATCGCAGGATGGTCTGCACGATTGGCTGATCCGGGTCGAGTAGCGACGGGTCTTTGATGGTGCAGGCCACGGCCAGCGCCGGGTGGTCGCTAAGCCGCGTACCGATCGAAGGCGAGTCCGAGAGAACGCCAATTCCATGGCGGCCGAGTTCGTCTTTCGGGCCGATCCCGGATCGCATGAGAATCGCCGGCGACTGAATCGCACCAGCACTGATTACGATCGTACGTCCGCGAAGCATCTCGATCTGGCCGTCGGTTTCAACCTCTACGCCAACCGCACGCGAGCCCTCGAAGACGACCTTACGCGTGACCGTGTTTGCACGAATGCGCAGGTTCGGCCGGGCCCGGGCAGCGGAAAGGTAGCCGACCGCCGTGGAGATTCGGAGCCGGCCGATCTTGTTCATCGGGTGAGGGCCGGAACCCCAGCCGTCCGGGTCGTTGGCATCTTCGCAGCGCGGAAACCCGAGTTCGTCACTGGTTTCGAGCCACGCCTGGTGCACCCGGGTCAGTTCATCCCATTCGTACCGACGGATCGTTATCGGCCCGGAGTCGCCGTGGTAGGGCTTGTCTCCGAAGTCGAGGTCTCGTTCGAGGCGCTTGAATGCGGGGAGGACCTTCTCCCAGGCCCATTCGGGGTTCCCGGCCGCGGCCCAGCCGTCGTAATCCTCGGGCATGCCACGCAGGGCAATCGTCGTGTTCACTGCGCTCGAACCGCCGGTTACACGTCCACGCGGGAACGGCCGCGAGGCGCCCAGTACCGTCGGTTGGTAGCTGTGACCCCAGTCGTGCGCCGTATACGAATTGTTGTGACTGTTGACCAGGTCGAACGGCGTTTGGGACGTGTCGGCGTAATCCGGCCCTGCCTCAACCAGCAGCACGGAGCGGCGCGGGTCCTCGCTCGCGCGAGCAGCAATCACAGCGCCCGCACTGCCAGCGCCAACAACGATCAGGTCGAACGTTTCATCCATGCTGAGCCTCCGCGATGTGTGAAATCTACCGTCGAAAGTTCGCTACGGAAATGTCGCCCAGCCCTGAGACACTCCACCCGCCCTCCCGTACAATCGCGCCACACTCAGCCCCAGATCGAGGCACCCAAATGTCGTTTGATTCCGTCATCGCGCAGGCGCGCGCCGAGGGCCGCACGCTGCTCAACGAAGTGGAAGCCAAGTCCTTGCTCAAGGACGCTGGCGTTTCGGTCGCGGCCACCACACTAGCCACCACCTCCGCGGAGGCCCAAACCCAGGCCGAGGCCGCCGGCTACCCGGTCGTTCTCAAGGTCGTTTCGCCTGATATCGCCCACAAGAGCGACGTGGGCGGCGTGAAACTCAACCTCAAAGACAAAGACGCCGTGGCTGCTGCCTACGATGAGATCGTCGCGAATTCAAAGAAGGCGGTCGCCAACGCCCGCATTGCCGGTGTGGCCGTCCAACACATGGCCCCGCAGGGCACCGAGGTCATCGTCGGCATGACCACTGACCCGCAGTTCGGCCCAGTTCTGATGTTTGGACTCGGCGGAATCATGGTCGAGGTCCTCAAGGACGTGTCGTTCCGGCTCGTTCCGCTGGCGGAAAAGGACGCTGATCAGATGATCAACGAAATCAAGGGCCGCCCGGTCCTCGAAGGCGTCCGCGGGCAGCCAGCTTCCGATATCAAGGCACTGCGAAATACCATCCTCAAGGTCTCCGAGTTCGTTGAGAAGCACCCCGAAGTCCAAGAACTCGACCTCAACCCGGTGTTCGCCTACCCGGATGGTGCGCTCGCAGTCGATGCCCGCATCGTAATCTCCGCAACCTAGCCTTCTCGAACCTTCCGTTCGTCCGTTCCTTTGCGGCTCAAGACCGCCGCTGCGAAAGGTGAATCCCATGTCCGTTCCCGGCCACAAGCTCGACCGCATGTTCAACCCGAAAGTCGTCGCCGTTGTCGGGGACAAAGGCCCCGGCTACATGTGGCTCAAGAACAACATGCCGTTCAAAGAGCAGGGCGGGAAGCTCTACTCCGTGCAACTCGATGAGAAAGAGATCCCGGGAATCGAAGCCCTGGGTATCCAAAACTTCAAGTCCATGGCTGACATTCCAGAACCCATCGACTACGCCCTCGTCGCTGTTCCCCGCCAGGTCTCGCCCTACGTCCTCAAGGATCTCATCGCCAATAAGGCGAACGGCGCTGGATTCTTCACAAGTGGCTTTGCCGAAACCGGTGAAGAACTCGGGGTGAAACTCCAGGGCCAGTTGATGGAAATGGCCCGCGAGGCGAACTTCAACCTCGTCGGACCGAACTGCATGGGGCTCTACCTGCCGAAGGTTGGCGTACGATTCAACGCCGACGCACCCGTCACGAACGATGGCCGGGTCGGATTCCTGTCGCAGTCCGGAACGCACGGAATTATGTTCAGCCTGGTGTCTGCAGCGAACGGCATCCAGATAAGCCGCTGCGCCAGCTTCGGCAACGCGATCATCCTCGACGTGTCTGATTACCTCGAGTATTTAATGCTGGACGACGAGACCGAAGTCATCGGCATGTACGTCGAAGGCGTGAAGGATGGCCGCCGCTTCTTCGAGACGTTGAAGGAAGCCTGCAAGCGAAAGCCGGTCATCGTCTGGAAGGGCGGCCAGACCGAGGCGGGCGCTCGCGCCACGATGTCCCACACGGGCTCGCTGGCGGCGCCGCAGGCCGTCTGGGACGGCATGATGCGCCAGTGCGGCGCCATCACGACGAACAACCTCGACGAAACCATCGACACCATGAAGATGCTGCTCAACTCAAAAAGGCCAACCGGTACGGGCATGGCATTGCTCGCCCAAACCGGCGGCCAGTCCGTTTCCATCACGGATGCGTTTTCGAAGGCTGGCCTACGCGTGCCCCGCTTCACGGATGAGACGTACAAAACCCTGAGCGAGTTCTTCAACGTCATCGGCGGCAGTTACCAGAACCCTCTCGACATGGGTGGGACCATCCAGGGTTCGATGGACACGCTTGATAAGGTTCTCCGAATCCTCGACGCCGACCCAAACATCGATGGCATGGCCATGGAACTTTCGGCGATGTTCGCGGCCCGTCAGTGGAAGGGAAAACCGGAAACGCTGGACGACACGATCGCCGAAATCGTGAAACACAAGGAACGGTCACAGAAGCCGTTCGTCGTCATCCTCCACCCGGCACACGAAGCAGAATACGTGGCCAGCATTGGGCCGAAATTCCACGATGCCAATGTCCCAGTCTTCCAGAGCTTCGAACGCGCGGCGGCAGCCTACGCGCGCGTCCTGGCCTTCAACACACGGTGAACACCCGCCAGTTCGGCCCACTGGGTCCCGTCTCGTCGCTCACTCTTGGCGGTGGCGGCCTCGGCCAGGTATGGGGCGCCACATCCCGCGACGAGGCCATCGCAACTGTCCGCGAAGCGGTCGACGGAGGCATAACCCTCCTCGACCTCGCGCCGAGCTACGGCCGTGACCGAGAAGCCGAGCGCGTCATCGGCGAAGCCTTCAGCGGCAGGCTGCCAGACAGTGTGCGGGTTACCACCAAGTGCATGCTCGGCAATCCACCGAACGCCGAGGTTTTCGATCGTCTTTCCGCCAGCCTCGATCTGAGCCTCGAACGGACGCGGCTCGATTCTGTCGACGTGTTCATCCTGCACGGAATGATCGACGCGGACGCACCCGATGGAGCGACCACCCGGGTATCTTTGAAGAACTTCCGCGAAGCCGTCGTGCCGGCGTTCGAACGCATCGTTTCGAGCGGGCGGGCGCGAGCATGGGGAATCACGGGCGCGGGATTCCCGGATGCCATCCTGGATGTCCTCAACGACCTCGTGAAGCCCGCCGTTGCCCAATGCATCACCAACGTGCTCGATTCGTCGGGCGGCATGCAGCGTTGGGACGGCCCGGCTCGCTGCAGAGAGATAGTCGAGGCGGCCGCAAGTAGCGGTGTTGGCGTCATGGGTATCCGCGCGGTGGCCGCAGGATCGTTGACCGGCGCGCTCGATCGTGAGCTTCCAGATGACGGCCCCGAGATGCGCGACTTTCGGCGAGCTGCTCGGTTTCGCGCGCTCGCGGCGGAAATCGGCGTTAGTCCAGCATTCCTGGCCCACCAGTACGCGCTCTCAATGCCTGGCGTCTCGACCGTGGTCCTTGGAGTGAAGAACCGCGAAGAGCTGCGTGAATGCCTCGCCGCCGAGGCTGCCGGCCCGCTTTCTGGGGAGCTGTTTGCGCGCGTCGACGCATCGGTGCTGCCGGGTTAAGCATCCTAACCATGAGAACTTTCTCATCTTGAGCCAATGTTCGACCAATCTTCGAGAGCCATCCTGAATCTACGGGACCTCGAAACCCGCGGAGGATCGAAATGGCGAAGAGAGACTACACAAACACCAAACTCGCGATTACCGGCGCGATTGCAGGCATCACGATGCTCACGGCCGGCTGGCTTGCCGCTCCCTCCGGTAGTTCCACCGGAAGCGTCGCAGCGGCGAGTTCTGACCCATCCGTAGCTGGAAGTTCGACATCCAGCCCGACCGCCACGCCGGCGACGACGGCGAGTTCCACCAAAACGACGAAGTCAACGACATCCGCAGCAACTTCAACAAAGAAGAGCTCGAGAGGTTCGTGACGTGAACCGCTACAGCTCGCTCATCATCGTCGGCATCGTCGCCGCAATGACCGGTGGCCTGGCGCTCCGCCTGAACAGCACCGGCCACGCGGCCTGGTACATCTCGAGGGCTTCCGGCCTCGCGGCGTTCGCACTGCTCACCGGCTCGGTGATCTTCGGGCTGCTCATCAGCAGCAAGGCAGCCGACAACTCGATGTCCCGCCTCACAGTCTTCACGGTCCACCAGTTCCTGAGCGTCCTGTCGCTCGCATTCCTGGCGGTTCACGCTGGGTCGCTCCTGTTCGATGGCTTCTTCCACTTCACGGTGTTCGACCTCTTCTTGCCGTTCGCGGCGCCCTACAAGCCGTTCATGGTCGGGCTCGGAGTCATCTCCGCCTGGCTTGCCGCAGCCGTCACGGGCAGCTTCTGGGCGCGCAAGTACATCGGCCAGAAGGCATGGAGGAAGCTGCACTTCGCTTCATTCGGCGCGTTTGTGCTCTCGTGGTTCCACGGCATCACCGCGGGCACGGACACTAGCAGGCTTCCAGTCACGATGCTCTACGCCGTTTCGATGACGACCGTCATGGCGCTGCTCGCCTACCGCATTTCCAGAGCCCGCGCGAAATCCGCTAAAGCGACGCGTGTGGGTGTCCGAGTAGCCGCGTGACGCAGACAAGATCTGAAAGGCGAAACTCCCGGCTCAGATATCTGGGCCGGGAGCTTCGTCTGTTCGCGATAAGTGAGAGTTAGCTTCCCGCGAGAGCCAACTCCGGCACTGCGTCCCGCCGGGGCATACCGCTCTGAAGGTCGCGGCAGACTCCGGCGGCACAACGTTTGTCAACGATGTGTTCTTGCCATTCCTCCGGGAACGCCTGCATCGCCGTCTTGATCGTTGTCATCGCGAATTGCCCGTGGAAACAGTTCGACCAGACCATCGTCCCAATAAGCTTCTGCAGGTTTTCGATGTCGGAGTCTCGCCCGCCGCCAGCCTGGATGCGCCGTACTGTTTCGACAGCCCGCTGCGTCCCCCCGTGGCAGGTGGTGCAACGGCCGCAACTCTCGTCCTCGCAGAAAGCGAGGAAGAACTTACACATGTCGAGCACGCACGTGTACTGATCGAAGAACAGGATGCCGCCGCCGCCCAGGAACAGGCCAAGTGAGCGATACGGGTCGAGAGTCAGAGAAAGGTTTTTGTCTGGCCCGCAGATGCCGGAGAGTGGTCCCCCGGGCTGGAAGCCCTTGAAGGTCCGGCCTTCGCGCATGCCGCCGCACCACTGGTCGATTACCTGGCCGATGGAAGGCCCGAACGGCACTTCGACACACCCGGCCCAGTTCACCGAGCCGGAGAAGGTGAACATCTTGGTGCCCTTCTCCTTCGCATCGGATACGGAACTCCACCATTGCGCCCCGTTGCGCAGGATCATCGGCGCATTGGCGTAGGACTCGACGTTGTTCACGTTCGTCGGCTTGTTCCACAGTCCTGCCTGCGCCGGGAACGGCGGCTTGATACGAGGCATACCACGGTAACCGTCGATCGAACTCATCAACCCGGTCTCGTCGCCACAGACGTAAGAGCCGGCGCCGAAGAAGACAACGAGATCGAAATCGATACCGCTGCCGAGGATGTTCTTGCCCAACAGGCCCTTCGCTCGAGCTTGTTCGACGGCCTGCTTCATCCGCGCGAAAGCCAGTGGGTATTCGTAGCGGATGTAGATGTAGCCCTCGTCCGCATGGCAAGCCAGCGCTGCGATCATCATGCCTTCGACGATGAGGTGCGGGTCACCTTCAAGCAGCACGCGGTTCACCCAGGCGCCCGGGTCGCCTTCGTCAGCGTTGCAAACCAGGTAGCGTGGCGAGGCCGTCGCCGTCCGCAGGAAGTCCCACTTGCGGCCGGTCGGGAAGCCCGCGCCCGCACGGCCACCAAGGCCGCTGTCGAGCATCTCTTTGACGATCGCCTCGTCGCTCATCTCAAGCGCCTTGCCGAAGCCGGCATAGCCATCGTGGGCCAGGTAGTGGTCGATATTCTCCGGGTCAGTCGTTCCGATATTCGCCATCAGGCGGCGAACCTGGCCCTGCATGAACTTGTGGTCCGTGAGCAGCGGAATGTCGGCGGTTGCGTTTCCTTCAACAACTCCGAGCGCCAGCTCCGGAAAGTCTCGCCCGGCGGCGATAGCCTCGACAAACTCGTCGACGCGATCCTCGGTGACATTGCCATAGAGGATCGTGTGCGTACCTGCCGCAGACCGCACCGTGACGCACGGTTCCATCCAGCAGAAGCCCCAGGAACCGGTGACGCCGATGTCGGCGACCAACCTTTTCGCGTCAACCGCCGTTCGAAGAGCGGCAATGGTCTCGTCGGCGCCGCGGGCGAGCGAGGACGTGTCCCGCGTGACGCGGATGCTGATCCGGCCGGAGGCCTGTTCCGACTGCCACGACTTCTTCGCGTCGGCGATGATCGATTCGAGCCTGGTGTTCATTCAGCCGCCTTCAAGTTTCGCGCGAGCTCCCGCGCCGTCTCCGGGGTGAGGTTGCCCTTCACTTTGCCGTTCACCCAGACCTGGGGGGCTTCGTGGCAGGTGCCAACACATTGGCCGAGATGGAGCCCGACTTTGTGATCCGGAGTTTGTTCGTGCAGCCCGATTTCCAGCTCTTCCTGGAGTGCTTCACGGATAGCCTCGCCGCCAAGGACGCGGCAGGCCGGCCCGCAACACCACGCAACCTCCGTTGCGGCCGGGGGATGTAATCGGTAGTCGGAATAGAACGTGGCCGCGCCGTAGATCAGCGCTGGTGTGCTGTTCAGCTGCCGCGCGATCACGTCAAAGGCCGGTTTCGGGATGTAGCCGTACTTGTCCTGGACCTTGTGCAACGCTGGCATCACGTGTCCACGATGAGGCTGAAATTCCGCGACGAGCTCGCGCAATTCTTGGATTCCGGGCTCGACTGTCATCCACCGGCCTCGCTTGTGAAATTGGGCACACTATAGCTGAATCCGCCACTTACCGCAGTCTGTCACGAGACGTCTTACGCGGCAGGAGGTCTTGATTCGAGGTGTCGCCAAAGTTCAAGATGCCCTCTGGAAGACGAGGTGTGGAATGGCTGACGTTAACAGTGGCGTTGTAGCCCACTACGGTAGTGCGGATATGGCCGCGCGGATTCTCGCAGCCGCAGCCGAGGCCGGCATCACCGAAATTACTCCTGCGACGCTTGCACCGGTGGATGAGTTCCACACCGGCGGTCTGCCGGCCACGCGGGAACTGGCGAAGTTCGCCGGGCTCCAACCGGGCGACAGGGTAATCGACCTCGGCAGCGGGATCGGCGGGCCGGCCCGAATCATGGCTTCGGAATTCGACTGCCGCGTGACCGGAATCGACCTGACCCCAGAGTTCGTCGAAACCGCAACCGCGCTGACCGAGCGCTGTGGGCTTTCAGACCGCGCCCGGTTCCAGGTGGCCGACGCTCTCGCTCTGCCATTCGAAGACTCCCTGTTCGATGTCGCGTGGACACAGCATGTGGTCATGAACATCCGCGATAGACAGGCGTTTTACTCCGAGGCCGCGCGCGTTTTGAAGCCTGGCGGTAAGTTCGTCTTCTTCGACCTTCTGCTCGGCAACGGACAACCGCTGGAGTACCCGCTTCCGTGGGCCCGCACACCGGACATCAGTTTCCTTTACACCGTCGAGGACACGCGGAACCTGATCGGTGGGGCGGGGTTGGTCGAAGAAAATTGGTTCGAGCTCCAACAGGCTGCGGCGCCAATGCTTCAGCAGCAGGCAGCGATGGCCGCACCGGGAGTCTTTTCGCTCGCACTCGTGATGGGCGAGGACATGGGGGCGCGCGTCGGCAACGTCGCTCGAGCCGTGGCCGACGGCCGCATCACGGTGGTGCGAGGATTGTTCCGAAAACCTGCCTAAGCTGAAGCCGCGGCTGTGCGCCCATCGGCGTCCATCAACCGCGCCACTTTTTCCCCCAGGATGAGGCTGTAGTTCTGCCCGCGATCTTCTGGGTACACCTGCGTCGTGTTCGAAAGATAGAGCCCCGTGACGCCGGTGCGCATGTCGGGAATCGAACGCGAGTAGTACGTCGTTATCACCGGCTGGCCCCCGGGATCCTTGAAGAACCACTTGTCGCGCACCCACGACGGATCGAACTCGGGGTTGAGCTTCTTAATGCCGTCCATGTACGCCGTCAGTACTTGCTCGGCATCCATCTCCAGCACTGCGTGCCCCGGGGCGACGTAATTCGAAAGGTAGACGACGTGGTTGCCGCCGTAGCGCTCGACTGGCATGAAGTTGGTGTGCTCGACGCAGGCGACGAACGGCAAGTCGTCTCCGATCGAGAGCCAGTAATACGGTGTCAGCGGCCGGTCGAGAGCGATGACGAGACAGGTTGCCCACTGGTACTTCACCCGGTCGAGCACTGCCTTGTAATCAGCCGGCAAATCAGCGCAAATTCGGCTGGTGATGATGTTCGGCGTCGTCATCAGCACCTGGTCGAACTCATGGAATTCGCCGCCCGCCTGAATTCCCGTGACGTTGCCGTCCGCGACCTTCACGGCCTCGACGTTCGTGTTCAGCCGGATATCGACACCTTGCGAGGTGAGCCGTTCCGCCAGCGCTAAGTAGTATCCGCGGAACGAACCCTCGAGGTAGCCCAAGGATTCATGCGACCCGGCGCCCTTCCGGCTGGCGAACCGCAAGTAGACCTTGTTCCACAGCCAGACCATCCCAACGTTGTCGGCCTGGTCGGCGAATTTGCCCTTCAAGAGCGGACCCCAGAAAGCCGAAAAAGCCTTCTTCCCGACAGCCTTCTCCATCCACTGCTTGGCGGTCACCCCTTCGTAGCGCGTGATGCCGTCCTTCTTCCGCCGAAGCCAGACGGCGGCGAGGCCGAGCCGAACTCGGCTGGTGAAAGGGATAGCGGTGAACTTGAGCAAATCGAGGGGGGTGACGAATGGGAACATTTTGCGCTTCACGAAGTGAGCGTTCTTCGGTTCGATCCAGCGCAGCTTTGCACCGAGGCCAAGTTCCTCGATGTAGCGGATCACCGTCGTGTCATTCGTGAAGATGTGGTGGTAGAAGCACTCGAGCGGCTCGCCCCCGACCGGGAACGTCACAACCTGCCCGCCGACCTCGTGGCGACCTTCAAACATCGTGACGTCGTGCCCCGCCGCGCGAAGCACATTCGCGGCTGCGAGTCCCGCAACGCCAGCGCCGACGATCCCGATTCTCACGGCGCCACCACCGGCTCGTCGGCCTCGACGTTCGTGATCCGCTTAAACGACACGCCGAAGCTCCAGAGAAGAATCAGGCCGAGAATCGTCGTCGGAACGAGGATCACGCCGTGCGCGACGATGGAGTAAGCGCCCGCGATGCTATCGGGCACACCGGCCCCGACCAGCACGAGCTTCGCCGCCCACTCGAACGGCCCGGTGCCGCCGAAGAACGTGGGGATGATGATGGCCAGGTTTGCGGCGGCCAACAGCAGGCAGTAGTGCGCGAAAGAAACGTCCAGGTCGAATCCCTGGCCCACGAGGGCATACGCGCTTGCTTCGATCGTCCAGGCCACACCGCTGAACAATGCGACAAGGGCAAGGGAACGCGGGTCATGCACGGACCTTAGGCTATCCACGAGGTTGTCGGCCATCTCTTCCGCCAGGTGTTCGAAGCGCTCCGGCAGCACGCGTAGGAAGAAGTGCATGACGCGTTTGGCGCGCGCCTCATTCAGCGTCAAAACGTAGAAAGCAACCAGCGCGACGATGAAAAACGCGGTGGACACCCACGCAATCGCCTGGAGCTTGCTGTCTTCGAACCCAACGATAGTTCCCGCAATCAAGAGCATAAGCACGAGGGTGCAGCCATCGAAAAGCCGTTCGACCGCGATGGTACCGAAGGTGCCCATCTTAGAGACGCCCTCGCGGTCGCCGAGCACATAGGCGCGGACGACTTCTCCGGCGCGGGCAGGCAGCAGGTTGTTCGCCATGTAGCCGATGATCGCGTACGGGAAGAGTCGCTGCGGGCTCATAGGCGCGACCGGGCGCATCAGCACGGACCAGCGCACGCAGCGCGCGCTGATAGCTACGAAGAGGACCGCCGTTCCGGGGATGAGCCAGCGATAGTCGGCCTGCTCCAGGGCGTGGCCGAGATCGCGAGGGTGGGTCGCCCGCAAGAACAGCGCAATGAACACCACGCTGATGGCGAAGCTGGCCCAGAACCGAACAGAACGAAGCAATTTGCCAACCGCCTGACGTCAGGGAATCGGGAATTCGCGCACACGCGCACGACCGTTCTCCACAATCCAGAGCTTAGCATCGGCCGTCTCGACGATCCCGTAAGGATGTTCCAGCGGTTCGCTGCCGGCATCTACAGTTCCGACTACTGCCCCCGCTGACGAGTAAATTCGGACCTGGTTCACGAACGGGACTCCTACTGCGATCCGGCCGTCCGAGAGCACCCGGAGATACGGCTTGTCATTCACTTCTTGCCCGCCCCAACCTTCGACCGTGAACTGCGAGCGGAAGCTCCCGTCGGGATTCAAGACTTCGATCCGGCGGTTGTACATGTCGGCCACGTATATGCTGCCGTCCTTCGCGATGTCGATGCCGATGGGCTCGTCGAACTGGCCTTCTCCCTTGCCCGATGACCCAACAGTCTTCACGAATTCGCCCTGGAGTGTGAACACCTGGATCCGGTCGTTTCCGGTGTCGGTCACCCAGAGTTGACCCTGCGAATCGATGGCCACGTCCCTCGGCCCAAAAAGGTCGAACGGCCCCGGTGCTTTTGTTGTATCAGGGGCCTGACCGAACGTCGCCAGCGGCTTTAGGTCGTTGTCGAAGATGCGGATACGCCACCCGAACGTGTCGGCAACGACGATCTCCCCGGTGGGCGCGATGGCCAGCCCCCACGGCTGAGACTGCTCGTTGATGTCCGTCGCTTTGACCCGGATGTCGACTGCAGCGATGAAGTTGCCCACCGAGTCGAACTTCTGCAGCTTTTTCGTCGCGCTGTCGATGACGTAGAGATTCCCCTGCGCGTCTTTCTCGATGTCGACAGGCGAGAAGAACTGTCCCGGCAGCGAACCCGTGCTGCCAAAGCTCGGGTGGCCGTTCGCGTCAGTGCCGGGCTTCGGTGGTTCGATCGGCCGGGCGAGCAGTTTCCCGGTCGTCACATCGAAGTTCGCCGGGAAGAAGGCATACGCATCGACACTTCCGTTCGGCCGGCCCGGATCGTGGTCGCGCCAGTACTTCAGCCAGATCTCGGTCCAGCCCCGATGCACGAATCCGTTGAAGATGTGCTTCCAGGTGGCCACATGATGCGGCCCGCAATCGCCCTGCAAGCCCGTGCAGATGCCGTTCGGCGTAGCCGACATCGCGTATTTATACGTTTCGTCGAACCACCAGCGGTGTGGGTACTTCTGGGGCGCGCCGTACTGGAACGCCGAGGCATTGGCGACATGGTCTTGCGCCTTCCCGATGTTCGAAGCGTTCACAAGGATTACCTGGAAGTCGCCCGCCGGGACGCCGCCGCTAGAGAAATCGACGTAGCTGACGCTCTTGTAGTCCCGCAGGTACCAGGCCCACGGCCACGCAAACGAATCAGCTGAATCGACCGCGATCGGAAGGTCGTAGCCCATGCCGCTGGCCTTCGCGAGCGCATCAATTTCGTTCGCGACCTTCGCCAGGTCACCCGAACTCTGCGTGTAGATCAAGAGGTCGCGTGGATTGTCTCCACGCTCATACGAAACCATCGCCATCGTCCGCACGGAGAACACGCCAAGAGAAGCGATCACGGCCGTGACCGCGACGAAGCCGATTGCCTGGCGCCCAAACGGCGAGGCGGCGTACCAGATGATCCCCAGCGCAACCAACAACACCGCCCCTCGCAGGAGAAGGTAGGTGGAGCCGCCCGGCATAAACGCGATGAGCCAGAGTGCCCCGGCCGAAATCAACGCCACGCTTCCCAGCGTGAAGATCATCCGAGAGGCTTCCGGTTTCTCTTTCCACGCCACCCAGGCCTGCTGGACGGAATAAGCAGCCAGCACGCACGCCGGGAGTGCGAGATGGGTGTTCAGCCATGGCATCTTTTCGGCGCCCAGGGAGAGCGCGGCGAACATCCCCACGAACCAGAAAGCAAGGAACCGGGAGAAGGAATTTCCGCGAACCACGGTCCACCACGCGCCTCCGATGCAGAGCGCGAGCGGCAGGAATTCGTAAGCCGGCATCAGCATGTAGTAGTAGAACCAGGGCTGGTCGCCACGCGAGACGTGCTGCTGGGTCTTCCAGTAATCCAGTGAACCCCATGGCCCGCTAACCAGGCCATTCATGTTCGTCCAGAACGAGGTCATCAGCGTCAGATAGGCGATCCCACAGACAACGAACGCAATCGCCCAGAGCTTGGGCCGCCACTGGAGCCCTGCGAACGCCGCGAGGCTCGTGGTCACCGCGAACAGGCCCGCAATCGCGATTGCGTCGCGCTGGGCAATGACGCCCTGCAGATGAAGTTCCCAGCTCAGCCGATCTTTTTCCACGATTCCCAGGGGCTCGAGGATGTAGAACCGGCTAATCGGCGTCAGCAACGGAAGCGTGAACGTCCCCAATAAAATGAGGATGTCCGCAGGTCGCGGCATCTCTTCACCCCACTCGAGCCAATCGCGGAACCGCCCAATAAACGGCCAGAAGGCCGCGAAGATCCACGCGAACGGGGCGAAACCAACCGTCAGAAGCGCTCGCCGGAACGTTGTGTTGATATCGGACCGAACACGCGCTTCAGCCTCGAGCGCGTTCGCATCCAACTCCGGTTTGGCTATGGCCAGGGCCGCCAACTCCTCGCGGAAGTAGCGGTTCGAGCGTCCGACCAGCGTGCGAACGGAAAGTTCATACGCCGTGTAGAGGTCGACGAAGACAAGGAAGACGGCGATGGCGAGAAACGCGCCCTCCTTCGTCAGCACGTTTCCGGTGAAGGCCGCAGCCAACAGGTAGAGCCAGCGGTCGCGGCCCTCTTCGAAATACCGCCACATCGCCGCCACCATCAACATGGTGAAGAAGGCCATGTAGATGTCTTCGCGGAAGAACCGGCTGTAGTAGACCAGTGTCGGCGACAGGGCAATGAAGGCGACCGCGGCAAGCGTCCCCGCCTGCCCAAGCTGCCGCCGGATCAGGAGAGGCAGCGTCACAATCGCCATGCCGAAAATCGCGGCGGAGAGTCGGCTCGTGTAGTTGTTCGCCCCGAAAATGAAGAAGACGAGCGCTTCAACGTGGTAGTAGAACGGGCCATGGAAGACCGGACTATGGCGATACGTCCCCTGGAGGAGGCTCCACGACCACTGCGCATGGATGCTCTCGTCGTGATGGAGCGCGCGTGTGCCCAGGTCGAAGAATCTCAGGCCGAAAGCCACGCCGAACAGCGCTACATACGCGACGACTTCCCAGCGGAGCGCGACGCGCACGTTCAGCACCCGCTCGAGCGCGTTGGGAGTTCGGCCGGCAGTCAGCGGTCTTGTAGTCATTGGCCTGCCTTCAGGTATACGGCGACAGGGATGCGGCTGTTCTTTAGCGCATTCCGATCGCTTAACCATCGCAAATACTGGAGAAAGCCACCGTCAGGGCCGTGGCGCTCTTCCTCAAAGCTCCACTGACCGTCGACGATTGCGAAGCCTACTGGCGCCGGCTCGGAGGCTGGCCAAATCACGACCGTTGCATCCGCGGGGACGCTGCTTGTGAGTTCGACGTCCCCAGAATCGCGAAGCGCCCAGGTCAGCTCTTCGGCGAAGGATGTGTGGACAACAATGTCGCCGCCTGCCTGCGCGCGTTTCGCCAGGGCGATGTCACGAATCTCGGACCCCTGGACTGCTGCGGCCGGGGACGGCAACGGCTCATTCGGGCCGCCAAACGCTATCCCGGTAGCACCGGAAAGCAAGATCAGTGCCGATGCTATTCCAGGTGGAATGATCAGTGCTCCAGCGGTGCGGCGGCTGCTACCGAGCAACCCAAGGCACGCCAAGACCGCGATCAACAGGCCGGTGACAATCAGCTTCTCGTTTGCATCGCCAACGCTGTTCAGTCGCGCCCAATCCACGACGTAAGCCTCGGCAACGAACGCGCCCAGCATGATCCCCGCAAGGACGGGGAGGGCGAATCGCCAATCGACTCGTTGCAACGCCCCAATGGCGGCGGGTACTTCCAGCCCGATCAGCAGCGCCAACGGGATAGCAGAGGCGGCCAATGGCGTTGGGTCGTGGCTTCCACCCGCCGCTACCACCCAGAGCAGCGCCACGGCGCCCCATGTCATCAAGAGCAGATCCGTTTCCGGCCAATCTTGTGCTCGCCAATTGCGGTACGCCCAGGAGGCTACGGCTGCGAGCCCGCCGGCAATCATTGGCGCCGAATACAAGAGAGCGACGAAGCGCGTGTGTTCCGTCGCCCATGGTCGATCGAACCCAGCACTGAATGTGGCCAACGGCGGGATCGTTGGCCCCTCCCAACCGTGCCCGAAACCAACCGTCGCAACCGCCACCCCGGCGATCACCCCGAGCGCAGCGAATGCGAACGGCTCACGAGGTGGGTATTGCTGCCGAAACAGCCTTAGACCCGCCGCAGCAAGCATCAGGGGAAGACCGAGCGATCCGGCCGTGACGAGAAGAAACCCCACGACCGCGTAAGCCCAATTCGGCAGCTTCGATTCGTTCATCGCCACCACGAGCCAGAGAACAATCGCCAGGTCCCACCCTCCCGCCCAGGCGGTGCTTCCAAGCAGGACCGACACGGGATCGAGGGCGATCAGCAGAAGGGCTCCGAGCGCCGGCACTTCCCCAAACACGGGGCGGAGCCGGTACAGCGCAAACGGCACTGTCCCGCTCACGAGCAGCACGAGAATTCGAGCGGGCGCCTCTGACGTCGTGAAGCTGAACGTCCACGACGTGATCCCCTGGAACAGGGTCGGCAAATACCGTTCATCGCCATTCCCGGCGTGCGCCTGCCATGCGCCCGCAAGGTGGTCCAACTCGGCACCGCCGACCGGAATACTGAGCACGCCCGCCAGACGTATAAGGACAAACAAGCTCCCGACGCCAATCCACGCGAGCATCGCTATCGAAACATCGCGTGGGGAAGAGCGCACCTCGGCACCGATCATTTCCGTCACGAGGTCTTCACCGTCGAGGTGCGCGGCAGACGATAAATCACATAGTTGGCCGAACGGTGCGCCACATCGAGGAATTTCGAAAAGTCGGGCATCAGGCCCGGATAACGCGCGAGCTCAATTCGGCCGACGACCAGGTAGTCGGCCCCGAATTCGCGCATCACAGCCATCACTCGCTCAGGATCGCCGGAGATGTACGCAGCGTCGACCTCATCCTGCCGTTTTAAGAACGCCGCTCGGTTCGCGGGCGAATCGCCGCGCCACTGAATTTCGTGAAAGTACCACCCAATCGGCGTCGATCGGCCGGTGCGCGCCGAAATCCTCCCGGAGTCGGTGTAATCAACGTTTGCGTCGACGAGTGTCGGCGCACCCGAACTCGGTGACCAGCGCCGCCCAGAACTTTCGATCACTACCGCATCGGAGGGCGTGTTTCGGGTAATCCACTGCACGAGGTCATACTCGCCCGGGTCCGACTGGGCAACCGCAGCCAGGCCGTCGACGGTCGTCGTAGTACTGAAACCGTCGGTCCGATTGAAAGACGCGAGCACGGGATATAACAGCCCCACTCCGGCCAGGCTCAGCGCCGCGATTGCGACCCCGCCCAACGGGCGCTGGCGAAGGTTTCGGAGCGCCACGCAGACGCCCACCGCTCCGGCAAGCGAAAGCAGCACCCACGCCTGGTAGGAGAGCTTGAATATTGTGTTGAGCCTCGGCACGGAGCCAAAGAACACGTCTTTTATCAAGAACAATTCCGACCCGTACAGCAGCATGATCGCGATCGCCGCACAACCGGCGGCAAGTGCGAGCGGCCGCCGAAGAAGCGCCAATGCAACAGTCGAGTAGCAGAGCAACCACGCGCTCGCGGCATAAATCGCCAGCGTGACCCAGCCCCCGGCGCCCCGCGCGTCAACCGCATCGGAGAGCAAACCTTTGCTCATGCTGAAGCCGATCCAGCCGAGGAACGGCACTAGCGGAATCCAGGCGGTGCCGAGCACGACATTAGAAACGGTCGACCTTCTGAGCCCTCTGTATGTCCACACCGAGGTGGCCAGTCCAGCGACGCCAAGCGCGCCGAACTGCAAAAGCAGATGGGCTGGGCGTGTGCCTGCGCCCACGTACGGCTGGATTCCCTGAGCTTGCGACGAAAAGTCCAGGAACCACGGCAGGTAGCCAATGAACGCCAGGAGAGCAATAGGCCCGAGGTAGCCGGCGGATTGGATCGCCGCCCGTCCCGGGGGTGCGCGCCGAGCGTTCCGAGCAAAAACCGCGAGGAGGAGTACAAGGCTGAACGTTATGACATCCCACGCGTTCTGGAAGGCCAGCGCGCCGAGCGCAACAGCCAGCACGATCGCGACGAACGGAGATGTCCGCAAAACGCGCCAGTCGAGTGTTGATCTTCCGCGCCATGTCGCCGCGGAAAGGCCGAGCACAAGCACCACGAGCGGCAGCGACATCACGTGCGGATGAAGGTCGCCGAGGAGGAAGCTGAAGAACGGGAACTCTGTGATCGTGTTCGGGATGATTCGCGAACCCCGCCACCAGAACCAGAACTCGGTCGGGTACCACTCCGTGGTCCGTGGGTTGAGTTGCCCCGCGTAGCAGTTCAACGTCTGCCCTGGCTGGCAGGGGATCATCCACTCAACTCCAAAGGTCTCGTAGATGCCGCGGTTGTAGTGCCCATGCGCGGCTGCCCATTCGAATGCGGCCGAAAGTGACCCCACGAAGAGCAAGAATGCCACCGCGAGCCCGCCGGCGAGCATCGCCCAGTTCTTGCCTCTCGAACCGAGAACCCAGCGGGCCAGGGCGTAGGCCAGGGAAGCGATGCCACTGGCTGCCGCAGCGAACGTGTAGCCAAGGGAGAGGTTGTAGCCGGTCGATGCCGGCACACCGGCGATGGAGGTCAGCATCCCCGATTGCAAATACCCGAAGTAGTAGTAGCTGGCTGATTCGCCGGAGAGCCATGGATCTTTGGGCGGGTAGTCTTCCGAGTGCAACGTGGCGTTCAGGTACATCAGGTCCATCGGCTGCTCGGTGCCACCGATTTCGGCGTTGTACGAGCGAAATGCCACGTAGCCAAAGAAAGCGAAACTAAACACCCCGACTGCCACGACGATGCCCGGCCACGCTCGCCACCATGTGACGCGTAACCAGCGGTCACGCCCCGCAACCGCCACAGCGATCAGGGCGACGAGCGCGACCGCAACGAAATATCCGCCTCGCCCGACGCTGAGCAGGTCGAACACGCGCAGAATGAAATAGAGGTAGCTGGCAATCAGCAATCCGAGCGGAAAACTCAGACCAGCGCCGGCATCCGGCAGACGTCGGAGCAAAACTGCGCCAATTGGAAATGCGCAGGCGCCAATGATGAGCGCGGCGGCCCAGAAGGCCAGCACGTCGGCCATGTCGCCTCCTCAGGCCAGGAGCGAATCCACGAAGTCTTCTGCGTCGAAAGGCGCGAGATCTCCCACCTTTTCGCCTGTGCCAATGAACCGCACCGGTATGCCAAGCTCGTGCGCAATCGCGAAGGCGATCCCGCCTTTAGCCGTGCCATCGAGCTTCGCGAGGATGATCCCCGTGACGCCTACAGCCTCCGCAAAGGTCTTCGCCTGCATGAGTCCGTTCTGGCCGGTCGTCGCGTCGAGCACGAGGAACGTCTCGTGCGGGCCGTCCGGATGGTTGCGCTGGATGATGCGGTGCATCTTCTTCAACTCCTCCATCAGGTTCGACTTCGTGTGGAGCCGCCCGGCTGTATCAACGATTACGAAGTCCGCGTGGGCGCTTTCGGCGGCGGACAGCGTATCGAACACGACCGCTCCCGGGTCGGCGCCCGACTGGTGGGCCACAACGCGCACCCCGATGCGTTCGCCCCAAACCTTCAATTGGTCTGTCGCGGCGGCGCGGAAGGTATCGGCAGCGCCGAGGATGACGTTCGCTCCGTCGCTCTTGAGCGCACTCGAAAGTTTCGCGATGGACGTCGTCTTGCCTGCCCCGTTCACGCCCACCACGAGAATGATAGTCATCTCTGGGGGTTCTTCGGCTTCCCACGCAAGCGGGTCATCCGCGGGCTCCAGGAGGACCTCAATCAACTCCTCACGGAGCAACTCGCGCACCCGGGCGCTCTGCTTAACGCCTTCGGACTTCACCTGCTTCCGGACGGCACCAAGCACCACGTCGGTCGTTTCAAGTCCGGCGTCAGCGCCGATCAAGATCTCTTCGAGTTCGTCCCAGATGTCGTCCGTAAAATCCGCGCGCTCGAACAATCCACCGAGCCGGCCGAAGAAGCCCCGGCGCGTGCGTTCGAGGGCGCGCTCTGTCTGTTCATGGACTTCGGCCTTTTCTTCGGGCGTGAATTCGAGAGGTGGCTCGTCGGCAATGGCTATCGCCTCGCCGGGCTCATCCTGCGCCTGTTCCGCCGGTTTCTTGCGCCAGAATCTCACGCACTGCCCCTGCTGCTGATTCTTCGATGGTAGCGGGAAGGTCGGTAAGGGTCAGTTTCGGCGTCGTAGGATCGGAGCCATGTTCACCGCACCCGCATCGGAACCTCTCCTCACCGCGGAAGATTTTCTTGTTACGTGATCCCCCGGACGCGGGCAAGGTCGAACCCGTTGATGGAAAGGTGGTCATCCACAAGCCCGTGAGCGGCAAACATGGTGAGCGCCAGATTGTCATCGCGCAGGCGCTGCGGACATTCGCCACAGCGCACAACTTCGGCAAGACCACAGTCGAATCAGGCTTCATCCTCGCCCGAAACCCGGACGTTGTTCGTGCTCCTGACGTCGCCGTCATTCGCGATGCAGATCTCCCCGGCGGCGAGCTTCCGGAAGACGGATTTGTCGACGGCCCTCCCTTCCTCGCCGTGGAAAGCGTCTCCCGAAGCGACCGCGAGAAGGACATCCTCGAAAAAGTCGCTGACTACCTCGATCACGGCGCCTCGCGAGTCTGGGCCGTCCGCGCAAAGACCGGCAGCAGCGACATCTACTACGCCAACGGGGAAGTCAAACTCGTCCCCGGCACGGGGAGCTGACAAGCGAACACGCCGGTTTCGATGTCCCGGGATTTGAACTGGCGGTCGTGGAAATCTTCGGCTAATTCTGCGGGATGTCGGCCAGGCGCAGCGAGAGAACCTTAGAAACACCATCTCGCCCCATTGATACCCCATAGATCTCGTTCGCGACTTCAATGGTGCGCCGGTTATGGGTCACCACGAGGAATTGGGTCTTCTCGGCAAGCTTGCTAAGAGCGGCGGTGAACCGGCCGACGTTCGCCTCATCGAGCGCCGCATCCACCTCATCCAGAACGCAGAACGGAGCAGGATTCGCCGAGAGCAACGCGAAGAGCAGGGCCACCGCGGTCAGCGAGCGTTCGCCACCAGAGAGCAGGCTCAGACTCTTGATTCGCTTCCCGGGCGGCTGAGCTTCGATCTCGATTCCCGCCTCGGCGAGGTTCGTAGGGTCGGTAAGGGCGAGGCCAGCCGTGCCTCCCCCGAAGAACGACTGGAAGTACTCCGTGAACGCCGCATTCACTTTGTCGAACGTGACGGTGAACCGGACTCGAATCTCTTCGTTCAGGTCAGCGATTGCGACGCGCAACTGGTCCGATGAATCGGTCAGATCCGTCAACTGCGTGGTCAGGAATTCGTGCCGATCCTTGAACTCGCGGAAGTCCTCTGGAGCTTCGGCATTGATCGAACCCAGCCTCCGAATCTGCCGCCGGAGCTCGTCGATCCGGTTGCGCATCGCTTCCACATCGACTTCGGCCCCGCCCTGGACGCGAGGGGCCTCCAGTTCGGGCTCCTTAAACATCGGCTCGGATGCCATTGCTTCGTCAAAGCTCACGACGTGGCCACCTCGGTCCGGCGCGAGGCCCTCGCGTTCCATTTCCAAGCGCAGGTGCTCAAGATGTTCAGTCGTGCGGGCGAGTTCCGCTTCCAGATCCAGCCGGCTCCCCTGGATGCGCAGAAGCGAGGTCTGAGCCTCGTTGAATTCATCCTGGATCGTGCGTTCGTGATTCTCCAGGCGATGCAACTCATCGCGGTCGGGCGCCGCGTCCTCCGCGAACCGAACCTGTTCTGCACGAATCGTCTCAAGTTCGCGTGCCAGCTTGCCCAGACGCTCGTTGATGACGCTCGCTTCGAGCTCGAGGTTTCTGCCTTGCAGGCGTTTCCCCTGGATTTGCGAATCCAGCCGTTCGATTGATTTTTCGTGCTGTTCTCTGAGTGCGGCGAGCGTTCGGCGTTCGCCCTCAACTGAGGCGAGCCGTGCGCTCGCCTCGGATACCGCCCGGAGCGTCGACTCGCGGCGCTGCGTCACCAACGCAAGGTCTTCTTCGAGGGCTGCCATCGCGGCACGGCGTTCGTCGCGCCGCTGCTGCAGCTGCTCCGCGGCGAGCGTTGCCTGTGCGATCTGCGTTTCCCGGCTGGCCCGTTCACGTTCAATGTCGGTGCGTTTCGAGGCCACAGCATCCATGTCGCGTCGCAGCCGATGCAAACGTTCGCGTTCACGTTCGTGGTCGTAGCGTGCCCCCTCCAGCGACCGCCGCGTCATCTCGTATTCGGCCTCGGCCTCGTGGGAGCGCCTCGCAACCTGCTCGATCGCCGCGCGGGCGTTGGCGATCCGTTCGCCACTCACCTCGGTCCGTTTGCGCAGCTCTTCAATCCGCTCTGGCAGCTCTTCAAGTTCCCGTTGACGAATGAATTCGCCCTCATCCGCCCCGGTCGTGCCACCGGCAATCACGCCAGTCTGTTCGATGAAGACTCCATCCAGGGTGACAACCGAGCCCAGCGCACGCTTCACCATCCGGAGCCCCGTCTGAACATCCTCAACAATGATCACGCGACCGAGCAGCGTGTCGATCAGGTTCTTCACTCGGTTTTCGCAGCGGATGAGCTTTGAGGCCACGCCCACGACGCCCTTCTCCTTCTGGAGATTGAGCGGATACACATGACGGACGGTATCGAGCGGCAAGAACTGGGCTCGCCCCTGCTTTCGGCGCTGAAGGGTGCTTACCGCTTCCAGCGCGACGGTCTCGCTTTCGACTACGACAGCGTGGAGACGCTGCTCAAGGGCAGCGTTGATCGCAACCTCAAGGCCCGCAGGGACCCGGATCTGGCGGGACAAAAGACCGATGACGCCGTTAATCTCCGGCGGTTCGCCCAGGCTGCCAGGTTCGAAGTCGTCCATCAGGGCCTGGCCCATAATCAGGACGTTCCGGGTGCCGGCCGCGACGCCATCGTGTTCTGCCTGCACCCGCCGAAGCGCGTCGAGCCGGCCCTCAAGGTGGTCCAACTCCCTCAGGTCGTTGTTGCCGGAAGATTCGAACTCTCGGACTTCGTCTTGTACGCGAGTGAACTGTTCCCGCGCTCCCTCGGCTTCTTCCCGAGCCGCTTCGACATTGAGTTCGCCTTCCGCGACCGCGTTCTGGGCTTCGGCGAATCGGCGTCCGAATCCTATGAGTTCAACGATCACCGCCTTGCGCCGGGCAACGAGCTGCTCGAGTTCGCGGTCAAGGTCGACGATCCGTCGCTGCGCCGTTTCGATATCCACGGACATGCCGTTCGCCCGCCGGTCATCGCCGTCCGCGCCATCGCGTAGTTCCTGCGTCCGGGAGCGAAGCGTTGAATATTCTCGCTCCGCCGCGTCCAACTCCGCGCGGGTCCGGGTAGCTTCCTCTTTCGCAGTCTCCGCCTCACCGACCACTTCAATGCCGCGTCGCCCGTCGTCGACATCCGTCGATGCCAGCGAGAGTCGTTCAGATTCGAGGGCTTCGAGTTCGAGTCGAACTTCTTCCCGACGCCCGGAGACCATGTTGTGGCGCTCCCGGTCAAGGGCGATGGCCTGTTCGGTAGCCACCAGGCGCTGGTCGATCTCCGCGTTTCTCGTATCGCGCCGGCCAATTGCATCCCGCCGGCGCCGGATCTCTTCCGAGAGTGTCTTGAGCTGTTCACGAAGCTGGTTCACGCGCTGACTGGCGGCGGCGTTTTCAGCGTGGCCCTGGTCGAGCGAAGCACGCGCACGGACCAGCGTGTTCTGTGCGTCGCTCCAGAGGTGCCCGTAGTACGTCTTCAGGAGGTCGAGCAGTTCCGCAGACAGTGCTTTGTGTTCGGCAGCCCGGTCCGCCTGGCGGCTGAGCTGGGCCAGTCGCGGCTCGATCTCTTCGATGATGAGCTTGACCCGTTCCATGTTATCGCGCGTGGCCGCAAGCCGATCCATCGCCTCGCGAATCTTCAGCCGGAAGCGCTTCACGTCCGCCGCCTCATCGAGGAACGAACGCCGTTCCTCGGGCGACATACTGAGGACCTCATCCACGAGGCCCTGACCCATGATCGAGTAGCTGTTCTGGCCGACGTCGCCCTTCATCAGCAGGTCGATCACATCGCGCAGGCGCACTCGCGAGCCATTGAGCAGGTACTCCGAGTCGCCATTGCGATAGACCCGGCGAGCGATTTCCACTTCGGCAAAGTCGACTGGGAGCCAGCGCCCCTCGTTATCGAGGGTCAGCGCGACTTCAGCCATTCCGACCGCCGCGCGATCCTTCGTGCCGGCGAAAATCACGTCTTCTTGCTTCTTCGCGCGCAGGAGCTTCGTACTCTGTTCGCCGAGGACCCATCGAATGGCATCCGAAACGTTACTTTTGCCCGAACCGTTCGGGCCGACCACGGCGGTAATTCCGCGCCCGTAGTCGAAGTTCGTCCGATTGGCGAAACTCTTGAAGCCCTGGACCGAGAGCCGTTTGAGGTACACGGGGCTAGTCCTCCGCCTTCGGCTGAGAAGTCAACGCGGCAACGGCTTCCTGTGCGGCAGCCTGCTGCGCCTCGCGCTTGCTACGACCCTCGCCCCGACCGAGAGTCGAGCCCGCGATACGGACCTCGACGATGAACCGGTGTTGCGCACCGGCGGCTTCTT
Source organism: bacterium (assembly GCA_039933735.1). Taxonomy (GTDB): domain Bacteria; phylum Chloroflexota; class Dehalococcoidia; order Tepidiformales; family Tepidiformaceae; genus Amarobacter. The sequence continues at coordinate 27,852 of JBDTNM010000008.1, forward strand.
GCACCGTCACATATTCGGGCGGTTCGTGCCAGCGGGCCTGGACAAGGTGCTGCAGTGAACTCTTCGCATCGACCTGGGCGCCATCGCGATGAATCTGTTCCAGTTCTGGCTTCAGCAGCCGCCGCGTGAACGCTTTCGCAGTGCGATATCCGTGTGCTTCGTAGACGGCGCCGATCATTGCCTCCAGAGCGCCGGCAAGATTGCGATCGCGACGACGTCCGCCCGCTGCCTCTTCGCCGCGGCCGAGGATGATGTGGTCGCCGAGACCGATGCGGACGGCGACCCGCGCCAAGCTTGTGCCACGGACGATATCGGCTCGCATTCGAGTCAGTTCGCCTTCGCCAGCGTTGGGAAAATGATCGAACAGCACCGAGGCGATGATCATGCCCAGTACCGAATCGCCGAGGAACTCAAGGCGTTCGTTAGAAATCGCCGAGGCATCCGCTTCGTTCAGATACGAAGCATGGGTGAGGGCTTGCCCGAGAAGGTCATCGGGAAGCCGCCTGACTCCAAGCATCTCATCCAGTCGCGCGTAATCGATAGTCGTGGCCAGGGCCACACACCCTCCCGTCCCTCCGTGAAGGACTGGTTCGGTCGCCAGCGGGCAGCCGAAAGGAATTGCTAAAGCGCTATGATCATAGGGATGGCTTTCCCCGCGAGTCAAGGTTCCTGTAGTGTCGGGAAAGGTTCCTCTATGTCTTCCGAAGCTACTTCTGAAATCTGCGTCGTCTGCAGGCTCGATGTTGAGCCATACATGGTTGGCTATTGCGGCGTCTGCGGCAGCCTGTATCACCTCAACTCACGGGCCGACCTGCCCGGTGAAGATTGCGGCCAGGTCTGGATCAACGAAGAGCACCTGGGCCTGGAGTTCGCTTGCAACAGTTGCCTGAACCCCGCGCCACCCGCGGGCGACCTCGATGACATCCTCGACCTCGGGGAAGCAGCGGCAGTGGCAAAATTGTCCGAAGCAGCTATCCAGCGTGCCGCCCAGCTTGGCCACCTGAAGCACCGCAAGACCTCGTCGGGTGTGCTGCTGTTCACGCGGGCCGATGTGCTGGCCTTCGCCGTCTCGCACTGACCCCTCATCGACAACCAACGATCCGCACTCGACAATTGCGGCGTGCCCGCCACCGCCTGCGTGGAGTGCAAAGACGCCATCGGGAAGTTGAGTGCTCTCATCTGCGCCGATTGCGGAGGCCTGTTTCATTTTCCCGACGCCCGGATTAACGAAGTGGGCCGGGCCTGTGGAGTACACGTGATCGGTTTCAGAAATCTGCTCGGACGGGACGTGGTCCCGCTCTGCCTGCGCTGCGATATGGCGTTCCGCCTGAAATTCGGCGTGCCATCGTGAGCACTCGGACGAAGCGCAAGCGTCCGACTGTCAGCGTCGGAGGCAACTCCCCGCACGCGACCGCTCCAGCCGTCGCCGGGATGGCGCCGATGCCCATGCCTCACTGGCAATGGCGCACTTTCCCCGTCTACTTCGCCTTTTCGATTGGCGGATTTCTGGGCCTCTACATGGGCCTCATTGCGGGCGCCACGAGTAATTCCACGATTTCGATTGTTGCCTTCTCGTTTTGGGCGATTCTCCTGGGCTTCGGATTCTCCCGCTTTGTCTCCCGCTGGATGATGAGCAAGGGCTGGGCCCGCCAGAGGACCGTCCGCAAACGCTAACGTTCCTCTTGGCGCTTTTGCGACACCGCTGCAACGCGGACCGACTTCGTGTCGTATTGACACGAAGTCCCCGGAATGGCACTGTTGACCCACGACTTAGTGTATGAATGACACTAAGTCCGGAGGTCATCATGGCAGTGCTCACACCGAAGGCGCCCAACTACGCGGAGAAGCTGGTCCTCTATACGGATCCCGATACCTGCCCGACCGATGCCCTCATCCCGGTGCCCCTCGCCGATGAGCCGGCCTTCGTTAGCTGGCAGCAGGACATCCCCCGCGAGTACCTCGGAATGTCCCCGGAAGAGTTGGATCGCCGCATTACCTTCGCGCGAAAGCAACTCGGCGCTCGCCTGACCATCCTCGGCCACCACTATCAGCGCGACGAAGTCATCAAGTACGCCGATTTCGTCGGCGATAGCTTCCAGCTCGCCCGCCAGGCGCAGCAGAAGAAGGACCTCGAATACGTGGTCTTCTGCGGTGTCCACTTCATGGCCGAGTCTGCCGACATCCTCACCGACGAACCCGTGAAAGTGATCCTCCCGAACATGGCCGCCGGTTGCTCCATGGCCGACATGGCCGACCCCGACGATGTTTACCAGGCGTGGGACGAAATCCACGAGATGCTTGGCGAAGGCGCCAGCGTCGTCCCGGTCACCTATATGAACAGCGCGGCCAGCTTGAAGGCCTTCGTCGGGGCTCGTGAAGGCCTCGTCTGTACCTCGAGCAATGCGCCCCGCGCGTTGAAGTACGCGTTCGAACGCGGCGAGAAAGTCCTCTTCTTCCCTGACCAGCACCTGGGCCGCAACACCGGCTACGACATGGGTGTGCCGCTTGATGAGATGGTGCTCTGGAACTTCCGGATGCCCCAGGGCGGCACCACCGCCGAGAAGTTGAAGAAGGCCCGCATCATTCTCTGGCAGGGCCACTGCAGCACCCACCAGCGCTTCAGCGTCGCCCAGATCGAGAAGGCCCGGAATGAACACCCCGGCGTCAAAGTGATCGTCCATCCCGAGTGCCAGTGGGAAGTCGTCCAGGCTGCCGATCTCAACGGCTCCACGGAACGCATCGTCAAAGCGATTTCCGAATCGCCGGTCGGCTCCGTTTGGGCCGTCGGCACCGAAATCAACCTCGTCAACCGGCTCCAGACCCAGAACCCGGACAAGACCGTCTTCTGCCTGGACCCGGTCGTCTGCCCCTGCAGCACGATGTATCGCATCCACCCGGCCTACATCGCCTGGGTGCTTGAGTCACTCCTCCAGGGCGTTGTCGTCAACGAAGTAAAAGTCGATGCAGAGACCCGCAAGTGGTCACTCGTCGCCCTGGAGCGAATGCTCGCGCTTCCCTGAGTATCTGCTAGGGGGCCCCTCGCCCAGCAGTCCCATCGCACTATTCATCCAGGGTGCAGACTACCTCCACGGTCTCGGCTTCGGTGGCTCCGCCAAGGTACCGGCTGGTCTCCCAACATGGCGTCGACGGGGCGGGTAAAACAGCAGGTGCCAGCGATTTAACCAGGCGCACCCAAACCCGAACGGTGTTGGGATTTGAACCCCGCGGCGGAATGTGGTCACCGCAAACTAAGACGTACTTCGCTGATGTCGGGTCTGCCGTAGCCGGCACGAGGTGGGAGACGATGCTTTCGCAGCTGTAGTCGAAGCTGTCCGGGAGCGACGGGAGCCCGATCGGAAGAATTTCGACGATGTCCACGTAGAACGTCCCTTCCGAATCCTGCAGGAAGCGATAGCGCGCATTGCCGGGCTGACACGTCGCCTTCTCGCGCGGTGTCGACGATCCGTACAACTCCGCCGGCAGCATGGATGCGAGGAGATCATCGCAATTTGCCGCGGCTGCCGATCGCGCATAAACCCACACCGTCACGGGCCTTTGACTCACCACCGCCGTAGACAACCCGGCCGGAAGCGGCGTCGCCGACACACTCTCGAGGGTCGAATCCGCAGTCGGTGTTACAGGCGTTGTCGTGGCCGTCGCCTTCGTCGGGCTGGCAGCGGGCTGCGTCTCCGCCGAGCCCGACGACGAGTCCCTGCCGCTACAGGCGACCAACGCTAGCGCGGTAACAACGGCAACGCCGAGCCAAACACGCAATCTCACCCCTTCATAGTGCTCTTGGGCCGCAAGCCTTGCGTTCGCCCCGAGCACGGAGGCCCCTCGCTTCGTTCTCCGATCTCTCCGCCGATACAAGACCCAAAGGGCCATTTCCGTGGCCCCTTCGACCCACGGCAGCCGCCCTCCAAAGGTCGATACTACTGGCACAGACAGAAACCCAGACGGGGTTCGAGGGAAAGGAGGAAACGGAAATGACCATCACGAACGGCCTCCGCATCCATGCCCTCTACGGGGTCTGGATCGTCCAGATATAGACGGTCCCGGCCAAGACAACCCATCTGGAGGTTCATCATGAAGATCAGAATCCACGCGATGTACCGGCGGTGGTTCGGTCCGGTTTAAGGCTCGCAGCAGAGCCGAGCACAGCGTTCCAGTCCCGTTTGTAAGAGTGATTAGCGCCGGAGCCGCCTGAACGGCCAGCGCAATGTCCCCTCGGGATCCACAAGACGAGCGGAACCGTGACTGAAGAACGGATGCAATGCCACTTCAAACGGGCCCCTCATGCGAGGGGCCTGTTTCTTTTGTCGTCCGAATCACACACCCGCCAGCTAGAATGTCGAGGCCAACGGTATTCGCCCGCGGCAATCTACCGCCAAGGACACCCCACCCACCATGGGTCTTCGAACTCCCCAGCAGTACATCGATTCCGTGCGCGACGACCGCACCGTTTTCTACCGTGGCGAAAAGGTCGCCGATGTAACGACTCATCCAGTCATTAAGAAGGCCGTGCACCACGCTGCTCTCGATTTCGAGATGGCCGAGAATCCCGAGTACCGCGACCTCGCCGTCGTCAAAGAGGGAGCCGACGAGTACTCCCGCTACTTCAAGATCCCGGCGAGCAACGACGACCTGCTCAAGCGTAGCCAGCTCATCGAAGCGGCTACAGCGCTCGGCAAGACCCTTGTCGTCCTCGTCAAGGAAATCGGCACCGACGCCCTCTTCGCGCTCCATCGCGTGTCCCGCCAGGTCGACCAGAAGTACGAAACGGACTATTTCCACCGCGTCCAGGCCTTCTACAAGCACTGCCGCGACAACGACCTAGCCCTCTCCGTCGCCCAGACCGACACCAAAGGCGACCGCTCCGCCGGGCCGCAGGCACAGGAACACCCCGACTATTACACGCGCATCGTTGAGCGGCGTGATGACGGGATCGTGGTTCGCGGCGCGAAGATCCACACCAGCTGCACCACCAACGTCAACGAAATCATCGTCCTTCCGACCCGTGCCATGTCCGAAGCCGACAAGGACTACGCCGTCGCTTTCGCCATACCGGTGAATACGCCCGGTGTGAAGCTCGTCGCCAGCCCCTACGGCGGCAGCCCGAAATCCGAGTTCGATGCACCGCTCAGCGCCGACCGCAAGATGATGGAAACGATCACGATCTTTGATGACGTCTTCGTCCCCTGGGAACGCGTCTTCCTCGCCGGTGAACACGATTTCGCCGGCACGCTCGCACTCGGATTCGTCGAATACCATCGCTTCACGGCCGTCAGCTACAAGCTTCCCCTGGTCGACGCCCTCATTGGCTCCGCCCTTCTCATGGCTGACCTCAACGGCATCTCGAAGGCCGCCCACGTCCGCGACAAGATGATCTGGCTGATCAGCTACGCCGAGACCCTGCGAGCTCTGACGGACATGGCCGCCATCCGAGGCCAGGCCGATGAGAACGGCATCTACGCGCCGGACGCACTCACCACCAACATGGCCAAGTACCACTTCGCCCACAACTACCACGAGGCGCTCCAGCACGTGCAAGACATCGCTGGCGGCATGCTCGTAACGGGTCCCGGGGTGGAGGACTTCGCGAACCCGGACACCGGCGACCTACTCCGCAAGTATCTCGGTGGCCGCGCTGGCGTTGATGGCGAAGTACGCACCCGCGCCATGAACATGGTCTCGGACCTGACTACCGGCGACTTCGGCGGCTACCACGCCGTGCTGGCGATTCACGCTGAAGGCTCCCTCGAAGCCGAAAAACTCATGATCTCCCGCGCCTACGACAGCAAGCGCACCCTCGCGTACGCCAAACAGCTCGCCGGGATTTAGGGGAAGCCTCGATGACCGATAAAGCCACCGCTATCCACGATCTCGAACTGGGCTATCAGGACTTTCGCGGGCCACTCGACCGACTCGAAGACGACGACTACGGCGAAGTCTGGCTTGGCAATTGGAACCTGTCTCAGCTGCTCGCCCACCTTGTGGGCTGGTACCACGAGATGACCGCGGCTATCGAACGCGTTGAGCGCGGCGAGCGGCCGACGCCCGCCGGTGTCGATTACAGCGACTCCGATGCCTGGAACGCGAAATTCGAGAAGGACGCGAAGCCGGGCAAAGCTGCCCTGGCGGAGTTCGAAAAGGCCTTCGCCAACTACCTCGCCGCCGCGAAAGCTCTCCCGGAGGATCAGTACGGCATCGACCCCGAAAAGGGTCGCCCGAAGATCGGCAATCGCCTGCTTGAAGGCGCCGGCACCGGGCATTTTAAGGAGCACCAGGGCCAACTCGATGCCTGGCTGAAGACCAAGGACGACTAGGCTGGGCTGATTTTTGGAAATGCCGCTCTTCCCTCTGCGCACCGTCCTCTTTCCAGGCATGCCCTTGCCCCTGCGCGTGTTCGAGGATCGCTACAAGACCATGATCTCCGAACTACTCGAGAACGGCGGCGAGTTCGGCGTCGTGTTGATCCGGGAAGGCGCGGAGGTCGGCGGCGGCGCCAAACCGCACAATGTCGGCACCCTGGCCCGGATCGATGAGAGCACGAGGCTCGACGACGGCCGCTACGTCATCGACGCGCGTGGAACCCGGCGCTTCCGCCTCAAGAGAATGCTTTCCCCGAGGCCGTACCCGTTCGGCGAGATCGAGATCATCACCGACAGCCCGGAACCGCAAAGCATCCCCCTGCGCCACGCGCTCGAAACCGTGCGCACCACCTTCCCTCTCTACTTCCGACTGGCGCTCTCCCTCACCGACCAATGGGCCCAGGGTCTCAAGCTGCCCGAACGGCCCCACGAGCTGGTGAATTTCCTCGGTCCCTGGCTCCAAATCGAGGAAGAGACCAAGCAACGCCTCCTCGAACTCGAAACCGCCCAGGAGCGAGTCGCCCACCTTGCCGAAATCCTCGATGACCTACTCATGCGGACACGCGAACAGGTCGATGAACACCGACGGACGAAATTCGGGGCGATTGGCTCCGCAAATTGAGGAAAGTGCCCGACTATGAATCTCTATCGCGTCATATTGCCAGTCACTGACATCAACGCCGCAGCAGCGTTTTACGGCGAGGTTGTAGGCGAACCCGGCACGCGCGTCTCCGGCGGCCGCCATTATTTCGGCGGCGACTCGAATGGCGGCGCAATCCTAGCCTGCTACGAACCCGCGGCCGATGGTGACTCGGTCGGCGATGGCTGGAGTCATCACCCCTCGCAGTACCTCTACTTCAGCGTCCCTGATCTCAAGGTCGCCCGCGATGCTTGCCTTGCGGCCGGAGCGACGAACGTCACCGAGATTCGTTCGATGCCGTGGGGAGAGACGATGTTCTACGCGCTCGATCCGTTCGCCAATCCGATTTCGTTCGTCGAGGCCGGCACCGAGTTCAAAGGCTGATCCAACCCGGCTCTCACATGCTTCGCAACAGCCGAATACGTTCTTCGATGGGCGGATGCGTATCGAACATGTTGTTCAGGAAGCTCGCGTGTTCCTTGAGCGGGTTCGAGATGTAGAGGTGTGCCGTCGCCTTGTTCGCTGCTTCAAGGGGCTCCGGGTCGCTCGAAATTTTCTCCAGCGCGCGCGCCAGCGCCTCGGGATGCCGGCAGAGGAGCGCCCCACTCGCATCGGCAAGGTACTCGCGCTGCCGGCTAATCCCGAACTTGATCGCCTGCGCGACGATCGGTGCCAGGATCGCCCCCACAATGGCGATCAAGAGGATGGCGATGCCAATTCCCCCGCCGCCTTTATCCCGGCTGTTCCGCCGGCCGCCGGCGCCCATCCAACTCCAACGCAAGAACACGTCGCTGATGAGCGCTACCAGCCCCACGAGCACCGTCGCCAGCGTCATGATCCGGATGTCGTAGTTCCCAATGTGCGACATCTCGTGAGCGATGACCGCCTCAAGTTCGATCGGCTCCAGCTTGTCCAGCAGCCCGCGCGTCACCACCACGTGCGAGTGTTCAGGGTCCCGCCCGGTCGCAAATGCATTCGGCGCCGAATCTTCGATGACCCACGTCTTCGGCATCGGGAGCCCCGACCCAATCGAAAGGTTCTCCACCCGCCGCACGAACTCCCACTCTTCTTCCTTCGTCACTTCGTGCGCGCCGGAAATCGATAACACTACGCTCGTCGAAACGTAGTAGCTCACCACGGCGTAGATGATCAGCCCAATCCCAACCACCCCAAGCACGCCAATCGGCAACCCCAGCGCGAGCGTAATCACCCCCACCAGCCCCGTCAGCACCACGACGAACGCGATCATCAACACCCACGTCGA
>JBDTNM010000009.1:0-35762 GCA_039933735.1 bacterium
GAACTCGCGACCTCCTCCTTGGCAAGGAGGCGCTCTACCACTGAGCTACTTCCGCGTGGGGGCCAGTATATCATTCGCCGGTTTTCGAGAAACTCGGCTCTGACCGGGTTAGTCGCCGAGAAGGGTTGTGTAACCCAGCGAGATGACTTCTTCGACATAGTTCGAGCGCCAACCCGGATCGGGGACCGCCACCTGCCGTTCGCGAAACCAGCGATGCAGCTGGAGGTATTCCTCTTCGAGGCGCAGCCGCCAGGAGTCTTCTTCCTTGAACAGTTCCGGATCCACTTCATCGAGGCCCTTGGACATGTCGTCGTATTCGACTTCGATTTCCTCTTTCCAGTAGGTGGCAAGGTAATCGACGGAGTCTTCGAGGTTGCGGCGGCATTCGTCGAGCAGGACGCTCATCATGCCCGCCTCATCCATGAGTTCGCCGTTCACGCGGTGGATGCGGGCGCAGGGTTCGCAGACGACTACGAGCTTCCGGGCGTCGCAGTCAGTCTTGTCCGCGCATTCCTTGCAACGCGTGGCGAATTCAGCGGCGGATGCTTCACGGGTGTAACCGACGATCATCTGGTCGCCCATGGCGCTGCACGCCTGGCACGTCATTTTTTCCGACAGGATTTCGTTGATGGCCTTGTCCCAGTCGAGCTGCATGACTTACCTCCAATGCCAACGAAACCGCCCCGAACTCGGAGCGGCCTCACATCTCCAGAGTATACCAGCCCGCCTGTCCCGGCATTTCCTCAATCCCTACCGTCAGCTTGTGGATGTTGACGGCTCCCTGTGATTGAAGTGCCTCCAGCAAGCGCCCGGCGAACCATTCGCCGATGCATTCGGCCGTCGTGTTTTCGATAGGAAGGGGGTAGACATCGGTCTTTGGGAATACATAACGGTGGTCCCGAAAGGCGACTTCCCACTCTTCACCGATTTCGGCGATATGCAGGTGCTTGCTGTTCCGCTGGAGGAGGAAATGGTGGTCGAGTTCTTCGCAAATCGCCCGAGCGGCCCGTTTCACGGCGCCGAAGTCCCAGACCCATGCGTCAGCGGTCAGGTCGCCCTCGAGCTCCAGCAAAACGTCGTAGTTGTGGCCATGCAGCGGTTCGCACGAACCGGAAAAGGTCGCCATGTGGGCTGCTGCGAAGCGGAGGCGATTGCGTTCGACGGTGATTTTGCGTGTGACGGTCATGCGTGGATGGTAGAGCACGCCGCAACACTGATCCGCGCGTTGTCCGAACCCGGCCAGTTCGTCACAATTGGCCCGGGCGCCGACGCGCCAAGGATGGCTGCATGGCGATCATTTACGTAGGTTCCGCGCTACCGGGTGAGGGCAAGACGGGCGTCGCCGCAGCCATCGCGCGCAAGCTTGCCTACTCCGGCTCTCCGGTGCGGCTGGTCCGCCTCGCCGACGAGAACGGCAGCGCGGCCGAGGACGCCGTTTGGTTTTCCGAGCAGTCATTCGCACCGGGCACAGCAAATGAACCTGTGGCCTCGATTCCGACGGCCGCAAGCGGCGAGACGCTGATCGTTGAAGGACCGCTCTCGGCCTTTCCCGGTGGAGAGGCGAAGCTGGTGGTGGTTGCTCCGAGGCTGAAGCCAGCATCGACGCCGGTCGGCGCTGCCGCGATTGTCCTCACGGGCGTCGACGGCCTATCGGGCTCTCGCGCGACCGCAGGCTCACCCGTGCTGGTCGAACTCGGCGAAGACCGCACGCTCGCAGGATTCAGCGTTTCTGAAGCGCGCGCAGCCTTGAACGCCGAAGTCCTGGTCGAGGGCGATTCGGACCCAACCAGCGACCACCTCGTTATCGCCCCCATTGGGTCCGATGCGGGCCAGCCGTATCTTCGGCGTTTCCCGTCGAAGGCCGTGGTCGTGCGTTTCGACAAGACCGACCAGCACCTTGCGGCAATCAAGGCCGAGCCGAATGTGCTGATTTTGACCGGCGGGCGGCGCCCTTCGGATTACCTGTTCGACGCCGCAAGCGCCAACGGAATCCCCGTGCTGCTCAGCCGGACCGATACGGAAAACACGGTCATCGCTTTGGAAGGCATTTTCGACAAGACGCGGTTCCACGGTGATCGCAAGTTGGACCGGATGGCTGAACTTCTTGAAGGAAGCGGGCTCTTTGAGGCACTGGCCTAGTTCCGCTTCGTCCCGCTTCGAATGAAGCTCCTGGTTCTTGGTCACAGCGATAGCGACGGTTCTCGGCTGCGCAACCACGACGACGGCTGGACCTGGCTTATTCAGCGGGCAGTTGAAGAACGGACCGGGCGGCCCCTCGAGACCGTTCACAAGCAATTATTCGCTGGACCGACGGCAGTCTCGTTCATGGAACGTCAACTCGACCGCGAACAGCCGGACATCGTCATCCTCGGCACCTCCGGCTACGGCGTAGTTGTCGAGCTGGCATCCAATCGCGTCCGCGAAAAATTCGGCGAGCGAGGCGCGAGCTTCGTCCATCGCGAAGAGGTCCGCGTCGCCAACTGGTCGAAAAAACTCGGTCCTCGGGGAAAGCGATCGCTCGGGGTCGGTCGCCGCCTGGCACGGAAGCTCATTGGTACGCGACCGGCGTTTTCGTTTCCGGAGTTAGTGGACTGCTATGAGGAATGCTTCCGCGCACTCGCGCGCCGCGAGCAGATGCACGTCATCATCTTTGGCGGCCTCGGGTATGGACTCGAAATCCAACGCTTGAACCCGCGCCTGTACGACCTTCAGGACGAGTTGCACGGGCGCCTGAAAGCGCTCGCGGACGAACTCCATTTCGACTGGGTGACGCACGAGGGAATCCTCGGCGGACGCGAGGCGAAGCTGCAGTACTTCCAGAGCGATGACGTTCACTCGAACGAAGAGGGGCAACGGTTGGCAGCGGAAGCGGTAATCCCGCTGGTGATGGCGCGGCTTTAGACATCCCCGCGACTACTCGCCGATGACCGGCCCGTCGTCTGTTCCGCTGGCGGCCTGCTGGGCCCGTCGGGCGCCGAAGGGGTCGCGGGGCCCACTCGGGGTGGGCGTGGTTGGCTGCGTCCGCGGCGACGGGCGGGCTGGGGCAGGTCGAACTTCCTGAACGGCAGGCGCGGGGGCGCGAGGCACGGGCTGCGGCGCTGGAGGAGCACCTCGTTGCGCGGGGCCGCGCACCGGCCGGGGACCGAAGCCCTCACGCGGTGGCTTTTCGAGCCCGCAATACGGACAAGCGACCCAGGCGTAGCTCAGGGGCTTGGTGCACTGGCGGCAAGCTTCTTTGAGTTGCGTCCGGCATGACGGGCAGACGAGGTATTCGTCCTTCACACGGCGCTTACAGGTGGGGCAGGCTTTCTGGTCTTCGAGTTCCTGCAGGAGTGCTTCTTCCTCGAGGGAGCGTTCGTAAAGCTCCGTGAGGGTCTGGCGGGGGCGGACGATCAGATAGATCCAGTGGCCGGGGAAGGAAAACACGAGTACGAGGAGGACGGCTGCGGTCTGGAGGATAGGGTCGCGGGTCCGTTGGCGGATATCGCGGTAGGTCCAGAAAATCGTGGCGATCCAGAAGGCGCTGAGGAAGATGAGTGAGAAGACGACGACGTATTTCACGCTCGCTTCCCAGGAGCCACCCGGCCACGACACTAAGAACAGGTTCAAACATTCCCCCCGGACGGCGCAACGCCCAGTTCTCTAACTGTACCGCACGAGTTTCGTGAGGGCGACGACGAAATGGATAAGGAGAGTGAGCGAATGTTAGAATCTCCTCCGTGGACACAGTAGCCAGCCAGGCAGAGCTTCTCGAGGGCTTGAACGAGCCGCAACGCCAGGCCGTGATGCACGGCGATGGCGCAGTGCTCATCCTCGCCGGCCCCGGCAGCGGCAAGACTCGGGTGATCACGCACCGCATCGCTCACCTCGTGATCGAGCACCGGGTGCCGCCCTGGCGAATACTGGCCGTGACCTTCACGAACAAGGCGGCCCGCGAAATGCGGGAGCGCACCGCGAAACTCCTGGGCGAAGACGCGGGCAGCCTTCATATGGGCACCTTCCACAGCATGTGCGCCCGCTGGTTGCGCATCGACGGCCAGGCGATTGGCCTGGGTTCCAATTTCGTCATTTACGACGACGCAGATCAGGTTGCCCTGATGAAGCGGATACTCGAAGAACTGCATATCGATCCTCGCCGGTTCGCGCCGCGAGCGGTGCTCTCCGCCATCTCTAACGCCAAGAGCGAGTTGCTTGTTCCCGAAGCGGTAATGGCAAATGTCCGCGGCTACGGGGATGAAGTGGTCGCACGCGCTTACGCCGCCTACGAACGCTCCCTGAAGCAAGCGTCAGCGGTCGACTTCGACGACTTGCTGCTCTACGCCGTCCGCCTGTTCGACGTGCCGGAGATGCTGCAAAAGTACTCGGGCCGCTATCTGCACGTGCTCGTCGATGAGTTCCAGGACACGAACCCGGTGCAGTACGCGCTCGCACGCAAGCTGGCCTCGGCGCATGGAAACATCACCGTGGTCGGTGACCCAGACCAGAGCATTTACTCGTGGCGCGCGGCGGATGTGCGGAATGTCCAGCACTTCGAACGAGACTTCCCGGGCTGTGCCATCTACCTGCTGGAACAGAACTATCGCTCGACGGCGGCGATCCTCGAGGCGGCCGATTCGGTTATCGAAAAGAACCCCGGCCGTCACCCTCGAAAGTTGTTCACCGAACGCACGGGCGGCGACCTCATCACGACCTATGACGCCTACAGCGACGAAGAGGAGGGCGAGTTCGTTGCCAAAGAGACGAATCGCCTCGCGAACGAGGGCCGCAACCATGGCCAGGTGGCGGTCATGTACCGCACGAACGCGCAGTCGCGAGCGGTCGAAGAGGCGATGGTCCGCCATCGCATTCCCTACCGGCTCATCGGCGGGGTTCGGTTCTACCAGCGGCGCGAAATCAAGGACCTCATCGCGTACTTTCGGTTGGCTCAGAACCCGAGGGACGAGGCGAGCCTGCTTCGCGTAATCAACGTGCCGGGGCGTGGAATAGGCGACAGGTCGGTCGAACGGCTTGAGGATTTCGCCCGCGACAACGGCGTCAGCCTCTGGGATGCCTGCGAGGGCGTTGCAGGCGGCCTGGGTTCGCGCGAAGTCACCGGGCGGGCCGCTTCGGCCATCGGTGGTTTCGTCCACATCGTGAACCGGCTCCAGGCCGATGCGGGGCGGCCATTGGCCGAGTTACTCGACCAGGTGCTGACGCTCACAGGCTATGCGAAGTATCTCCAGGACAGTGGCGACGATGCCGACGACCGCTTCGAAAACGTGCTCGAACTGCGCTCGCTGATGGCTGAGTATGAAGAGGTCGGTGGCGAACAAGGCGACCTCGCGACCTTCCTCCAGGATGTGGCCCTGATCGCCGACGTCGATGAACTTCGCGAGGGCACCCCGGCAGTTACTCTCATCACGCTCCATGCCGCCAAAGGACTCGAATATCCGGTCGTGTTTCTGATTGGGCTGGAGGAAGGCGTGCTCCCGCACATCCGCTCGTTCGATGATCCACGGCAGATGGAAGAAGAACGCCGCCTCTGCTACGTGGGCATCACGAGGGCGATGGACCTGCTGTACCTCTCGCGGTCATACCGGCGGTTTTCGTTCGGCCAGCAGTCAGCCAACCCGCCTTCGCGGTTTCTCGCCGACATACCGGCGCACACGAAGCGACCGTACGGCAGCACGAGCCGTTCCTATGTCGAAGCAGCGTCGGCGCCGCCGCTGTTTAAAGACATCGAAGTCGCGGAAGACTCGATGTGGTCTTCCGGCGACAAGGTTGCCCACCCGAAGTTCGGCGTGGGCGTCATCGTTAGCGCGCAGAAGAACGGCGGGGACGTTGAGTACGTGGTGAACTTCGATTCCGCTGGAACCCGGCGACTTCTGCAGAGCTACGCGAAGCTGGTCCCGGCCTGATGCTTTACCTCGCCACCTCGGCAAGTATCGAAAAGTGGGACATCTGGAACGAAGGACACGTTGCGCGGCTGTTGCTCGCGCTCGGTTTCCTCGTCATCAGCGGTGTCGTCTTCAAGATTTTCGTTTCGAAAGTGCTGAGCCGTGGGATCACGCGGGCGGTTGGCACCAGGTTCGAAGATCGCGCAGCCATCGAACGGCGAGTCGGGACACTCGCGAACACACTCAACTGGGGATTCCGCACGTTGCTTGTGTTCGTCGGCGCCGGCCTGACGTTGAGCGAATTCGGCCTCAATGTCTCGGCCTTGATAGCCAGCGTGGGCATTGTCGGGGTCGCGCTGGGCCTGGGCGCCCAGACCCTGGTCAAAGACGTCCTGAACGGCATGTTCATCCTGATTGAAGATCAGTACGCCGTTGGCGATACCGTGACGGTAGCGGGGATCACCGGAGAAGTGGCGGAAATCAATCCGAGGCGGACCGTGCTGCGGGACGGCGATGGGAATATTCACAGCATCCCGAACAGCGCCATCACGGTCGCCACAAACCGCACCTCAGGTTTGAACCGCTTCGCGGTCGAGATTGAAGTGCCGTTCCGGGAAGCCGAACGTGCGGCCGAACTGATCCGTCAAGTCTGCGACGACATGCTGAGAGACCGCGCCGGCGAGCTCGCCGGGAAGCCCAACATTGTTTCCGAGCGGGCACTGGCGGAGGGGGCGGTCGCGCTCAAAGTGGCAGGCGACGCGCGTCCAAACCTCCGTTGGACCGTCGAAGCCGACCTGCGCCGGCGGCTGAAACGGTCATTTGAGGGAGAGCGCGTGGAAATGGAATTCGCGAGTGGGGAAGCTGCGAAGTAGGCGGCAGTGAGTAGTGGGTTTCGAGTAATCAAGGGTCGGCGATGAGCGCGTCGCGGATTTCCAGGCGAGCAGCAATGCGCGCGGGTATCGAGACCAGCACCCCGGAGACCACAAGTACGACAGCTGCGGCGCCCAAGAACCAGGCGACTGGTGGCACAACGGCGATGCCGCCCGGCCAGCCAGCTTGACCGCCATAGAAATCGAAGAGCCCACGGGTGACGAAGTATCCCGTGGGTGCGCCGATGATGATCCCGATGAGGACGTAAATGGCTGCGGCGACGGCAATGCTGGCGAACACCTGCTCTCCGGTAAATCCGAGTGTGCGCAGTATGCCGATTTCCCGAGTTCGTTCGCGGACAGTCAGCAACATCACCCCTGCCAGGTTAGCGAATGCCACCACGAGCAACGCCGAATCGAGCGACACGAGGACGGCGCGCAAGTTGTCGCGTTGGTCTTTGAGGTCGATGGCGAAGGCTGCGGCGAGGTTGTCGATGTCGAACCGGCCAGGAGCATTGATCTCGATCGTCCTGGCGACCTCCGAAGGTTTGGCACCGGGGCGCGTTCGCAGAACGATGGACGAGCGCCCTCCCGCGTTAATTCCACGAAACAGGATGGCCCGGTCATCGGAGCTAGCGTTTGGGACGATGCCGGTGATGGTCACGACGAACTCGCCACCGCCTTCGCCGCGGACGCGAATCGTTTGCCCGACGGACACGCCGTAGTCGCGCACCATGCCGAGCCCGGCGAGGGCCTCGCCCGAGGCCGAGGCCATGCGTCCTTCGACAACGTTGAAGGGCATGGCGTCGATGTCGCCGCTGAGGCCGATGAGATCGAACGGTTCCCGACCGCCGGGCTGCGTCGTTGGAGGTGTGAAGCCCGGGGAGGCCTGTTCGGTTGCCGTGGGAGGAGGAGGGGCCTCAACGAGGGTTCCACGTTGGGTTCGCTCGACCATTGTCGTGAGGACGCCGGGGGTCGATTCAAGCTCGGCAGCGGTGGCGTCGTATCCTCCCCGAACTCTCCCTCGCAGAGTGAGCCGCAACTGATAGGCGGGCTGGCCCACTATCCGAGGGTCGTCGGCGATAGCCCGGGCGGTGGCCTCGAGTGTGAGTGAAAGGACGATGGTGGCGATTGCCAGGGCGATCGCCCCAATCGTCATGGTGGCTCGCGGGAGGTTGGCGAAGGTGTCCTTACTGCCAATCCTCAAGCTGACCGGCAGATGGATTGCGGCGGCCGCCCGAGCAAGAAAGGGCGTGCGACTGGGCCGCTTATTGGCCCCCCCATTCAAGCTCTCATTGACACTTCCGCGGACAGAGTTCAGGGCCGGCACCAGTACGAAGATGGCAACCAGCACGACCCCGAATAAGACGATGGGGGCCTCGACGAGGGGGTCAACTGGTGGCCGCGGAGCGCGCAGGAGGGTTGCCACGCGACCGGCGAAGATCGGCGTGAGCAGCCAGCCAATCGTGATGCCAACAATCCCTGCGGCAACCGCGAGGATTGAGTATTGGCCGACAACGATGGCGACAATTTGGGCCGGGGTGAGTCCAGCTGCGCGGAGCAAGCCAATCTGCCTCCGCTTCCCCAGCAGAGCGGCGGAAACGCTGTTTACGAGGACGAAGCCTGCTGCGAGGAACGCAAAGACGGCGAACGCGCCAAGGAGTATCTCCGCCGGCCGGCTGGTGTTAGCGATCGTCTTCTGAATCTGGAGCCAGGTAATTCCTCCGATTGAGACGCCCGTGCGTTCGGACGCGGTGGCAAAGAACCCTTCAGCCTCGTCGGCGTTGGCCAGCCGCACTCCGACCGCGTTGGCCGCGAACCGCCCGCCAGAGACTGACTCGACAACTTCCAGCGAAGTGAACAACTCCGCTGGCCGATTGAACGGATATGGCGCGCCGGTTGTGCTCAACCCGAACCCGACGATGACGATCTGCGCCGTACCCGCGGTCCCGTTGATTTGGACGGCATCGCCGAGGGCAATCCCCGCTCGGGCCGCGAGCCCACTGTCGACGATGCCTTCAAGGGGCGACTGGGGCCAGCGGCCCTTCTGAATCAGTGTCGGAGTGGGCGACGGGGCTTCGAAGGGAACGGCCCAGAGGGAGACTGGAAGCGTGGTTTCGCCGGCCACCAGGGTCCCTTGCGCTCGGCGCAATGGTGCGGAGACCTCAGTTACTCCGGGCATGCCCGCGAGTTGTTCCGAAAGGGCCTGGGAGTCGTTGAAAATCCAGGCGTGGGCGCCATCACTGTTGGCGATGACGCGCTCGTACCCGACGCCACCGGCCTTCGAGACGCCAACAGCCAGAGATGCCAGCGCTACTGCACAGGCGACTGCCATTCCGGCAAGCAGCAGCGGCATGGGGCGGGTTCTGAGTTCGGCCAGCCAGAGGCGGAATGTAACTCTCAACATCAGGATGCGGCCGACTTCCGTTCGGGTTCTGCGTCAGCGGAGACGACGACACCATCTTTCATAGCCACGATGCGATTCGCCGCTGCCGCGACGAGCGGGTCGTGGGTCACTATTACCGTGGTCTGACCGTCGTGATGGAGGTCGCGAAAGAGGTTGAGCATCGCCACGGTGGCTTCGGAATCGAGGGCACCCGTTGGTTCATCCGCGAAGAGGATCGTCGGCCGGTTGACCACACCGCGGGCCACGGCCACACGCTGGCGTTCGCCTCCGGAGAGTTGTGACGGCAACAGTTTGGCTCTGGCGGACAGTCCGAGCCGTTCCAGTAGCTCTTCTCGCCGAATACGGGCCTGTTTCGCCGTGCTGCCCGCGATCAACGCCGGCAGTTCGATGTTGTCGGCGGCCGAAAGGTTTTCCACGAGGTTGAACGACTGGAAAACGAATCCGACGCTCTTGCGGCGCAGGCGCGCCCATGCGCTCGCGGAGAGGTCGTCGATGCGCTTTCCATCAAGCCAGACCTCGCCGCCCGTAGGCCTATCGAGGCCACCGAGGATAGAAATCAGGGTTGACTTGCCGCATCCACTGGGACCGACGATTGCCACGATTTCCTTTTGCTCGATCCTGATATCAGCGCCACGAAGCGCGGCAACTTCGGCGCCAGGACTGCCGAAGACTCGAACAAGGCCTCTTCCCTCAACCAGAGACAAATCGCAACTCCCCACCTGGATGACCGGCTCTCGCTGACTTATACGTCCGTGGCGCAGAAGTTTCGGGAAACGGCCGTCCGAGTCCGACAGCAAGCGCGCTTCCAATCAGTTGTGATGCCATGCTCGGCCCGTCAATTACGGAGGTGCGGGCCTCATCGCCGCGCGAATCTGCTCCAGGTGTTGCTGTTCGTGCACCAGCTGATGGCGGACGTAGTGTTCGAGGACGATTGAACCGGCGATTTCGTGGCGGCCAGTGCGTTGCCAGTCAGCTTCGGAGAGACGCGAGAGGACACGGATCAGGTCGGCGCGGGACGCGGCGACCTGATCGAGGATGTCCGGTACGTCATCGGGTTGGTCTTTCGATGAGGCCACCCAATTGTTTTCGTCGTAGTTCGGGAGGAAGGGGTCGGTGTCGAAGATCATCCATCGGAATCGGAGGGCGTAGATGAGCGCTGCGTCGCGGAAGTGACAAATCGTCCGGAACGCGGACCATGCTTCAGCGTCAGGTGGTCGCGTGAGTTTCTCCGTGGTTGAGTCAGCCGCGAGCGATTGGAGTTCGGCAGGCATGGCCGCGAGCGAGTCGAGGACCTCGCTCAGGGGGATGGAGGCATCGAAGGAATAGATGTTTGGGTTGGGAGCGGGAGGCACGGCTGGCTCCGGAACTGGGATGACCGAGCATAGCAGTCGAGCTGTTCCTCTAGAACCGCAATTCGATCTGGTCGATGCAGACCTTGTCCCCTTCTCCGCCGTCGATGCGGCCTGCCGCCGGCACCACAAGCCGCCCCAGTACCCGGTCGTTTTCGCGCCAGAATCGGGTTTCAGTTGGTTCGGGAGGGTAGTGCGGCGCCGGCAGGCTCCCGATCGTGACTTCTTTGAGTTTGGAGACATCACCGCCAGCGAAAGCGCGGCTCGCATCGGAAAGGACCAGCCCCATGTTGCGCGGTCCGTGCGTGAGGGGCGCCGGGTTGCTGGCCTGCTGAATGAAATGGGTGGTGTTCCAATCGCCGGAGGGAACCGCCCAATCGAATGTGACGTTCACCGGGGTTTCATGCGAGACGACGAGGTCTGCGGCGCGGTCGGGCATTGCGATCCGAGGCGGGGAAATCGTGCCGGCGCCATCCGGGGCGCAGCCCAAGAGAAAGACCAGCATCCAGCCGTCCATCAGGCGGTCGCCACTGGCTGCATCACTGACTTCGAAGTTGAAACGGACGAGCGCGTGACCCTTCGAAGTGCCGCCCATCTCGGAAATGTGCGACGTGACCCGTCCGCGACCCGATTGGGGCACGGGTTTGAAAAAGGTCGCTGCGCCAGATCCCCAGCGGCCGACCTGCTGCCAATTCGCGTAGCCGCCGATGAGTTTGTCCATGACTTCGTCGCGATTTCGCGCGAGGAGGGCTCCGTTGAAGGGCACCATCGGGTGACCCGCTCCATCCGACCTGTTCATGAGGCTGCTGAGGTCGGCTTCGTCTCGAATTGAACATCCGGTAGCGCGGGCGATGAGCTGAGTCGTCTGCCAGTTCCAGTCGAACTCGAACTCCGAGAAGCTGGTCCCGGCGATATCCAGGGGCACCTTCAGGTCTGCCATCGTGATTGACTCCTTACGGTTCAGCTGATTCGTCCGGCTGCGTACGACAGCCCGCGCTCGGTCTCCGGAGCTCCGATTCTATCGGAGGACCGGAAGATGGACTTTGCCGACGCCTAGCGCCCGGCGGCGCGCAAGAATGTTTCGAGCCCGGGCGTCAATTCCGCGACGATCTGTCGTTGCAGATCCAGGTCTTCGGGGCCGTCGGCGCTCACCGCGGGATTCACGTCGTAAACAACGAGTTCGCCGTCGACTTCGCAGTAGTCGATTTTCCCGCAGTCGAGACCAATTTCTGAGCGAAAGCGGCGCAAGGCGTCGGGGAGTTCGCGCAGCCGCGTCCATTCGCCGTTGTCGTCGCCCTGGACGATCGGCTTCGGGCCATACGCAAGGTAGGCGAATTCCCGGTCACCGAGGACGAAGAGGCGGCGAATCCCGTAGAGCTCACCTTGGCGCTCTGCGATGAACCGCTGGACCACGAATCGCCGATCGTTCCAGACCCAGTTCGGTACGCCGGCCTTCGACGTATGAATTGGGTACGTGGCGGGGTCGATTCGGCCGCTTAATCGGGTGGGAAGGGCATCCTGGAGGGCATGCAGCCAGGGATGATGCAGCACGCGCCAACGGTGAATCCAGTCCTCGGCGCGGCCACCAAAGTTCCGATTTGTTTTGATGATGACCGGACCGCGCCAGTCGTCGCCAGGCAAGACGAGATGCGAGGCGACGATGCGTTTGCTGATGTCGAGCGCCTTCCCGTTGATGGTCACGGGATAGCGCGCAAGCAACCTTCTGTAGGCCGGGTCGACGCTCGTGGCATCGAGATGTTGCCAGGCGAGGTCGGCCACCGGGGCGTTAGACGGGTCGGTGGTCAGTTCGAAGGCGACATCGTGTTCGCGCCAATAGTCCGCGACGTGCCGGACGAGGTAACGGCTCTGGGTGAGTAGCGTCGGGTGTCCGGGCGCGGTCACGACGGCGACGGTAGCGCGCATTAGCCTTCCTCTCCGAGTACGAGTGCGCGACCAACGCTTCTCAGATCGGGTATTCCTTCACGATCGCTTTCGCGATGACCGTCTTTTGGATGTCGCTGGTGCCCTCCGCGATGATCATGAGCGGCGCATCACGGTAGTACCGTTCGAGGGGAAGTTCCTTGCTGTAACCGACGCCGCCGTGGATGCGCATCGCATCGAGGGCGCATTCGTTCGCGATTTCGGTGGCGTAAAGCTTGGCGATGCCTGCATCGAGGTCGCTACGCACGCCAGAGTCCTTCTTGCGCGCTGCATCCAGGGTGAGCAACCGGGCGGCCCTGATCTTCACCAGCATCTCGGCGAGGCGAAGTTGCTGGGCCTGGTGTTCGAAAATCGGCTTGCCGAAGGCCTCACGCTTCTGGGCATACCGGATCGAGTCATCGAACGCCGCTTGCGCCACGCCCACGCCACGTGCGGCAACGTTGATTCGGCCGACTTCGAGCGCGGACATAATGTGTTGGAAGCCGCTGCCTTCTTTGCCGCCGAGGACCTGGGTGGCGGGGACGCGGCAATCGTCGAAGGTGAGTTCGGTTGTCTCGACGCCCTTGTAGCCGAGCTTTTCGAGGCGCCGGCCCGGGGTAAATCCCGGGGTTCCTGCGTCGACGAGGAAGGCTGTGATGCCTTTGTGCCGCGGATTCGCCGTCGTGTCGGTCTTGGTCATCGCGAGGTAGACGCCGGCGCGATGGCCGTTCGTCACCCACATCTTCTGGCCGTTGATGATGTAATCGTCGCCGTCGCGTTTGGCGGTGGTCTTGATTGCCTGGGCGTCGGAACCGGCGTCCGGCTCGGTAATCGTTAGTGCGCAGCGGATCTCGGGTTCGACCAGCCGCGGGAGATACTTCTGTTTCTGTTCTTCGGTGCCGTACTCGGAAATCGCGTAGCCGACGAGGACGTGCGTGTTGATGATTCCGGCGAGGCTCATCCAGCCCCTGGAGAGCTCCATGCAAACGCCTGCGTAGCATTCGAAGGAGAGATCGAGGCCCCCGTAGGCTTCGGGGATTTTGATCCCGAACAGCCCCATTTCGGACATGCCTTTGAGCAGCGGTTCGGGGAATTCGTCGGCATGTTCGAATTCGCTCGCGACTGGCTTCACTTCTTTGTCGACCCACTTGCCAACGTTGGTCACGATTTCCTGGGCGAGCGGGTCTGCGATATCAGCGGCGAAGTCACGGGCCATTGGGCGAATCCTGTGCAGAGGGTGTTACGCAGGGCAGTATCGCCCAGCCGAGCGCGAAGCGCGTGGAAGCGTGGCGGAGGTCGGAAGCCCGGGCCTAGAGCGTGGACAGGCCGGTGCGGGGAGCGCCAACGAGGATGGCCATGTTGCCTTCCGGATTCCGGTTCTCGTACATCAACTGATGGCAGAGAGCGGTTTCATCGAACGCGAACGTTTTCGAGAGGCATGGGTCGATCTTGCCGGCGACCACGAGGTCGTTGAACGCGTTGGCCTGGTCGTCGTTGGCGAAGTGCGAGCCCTGCAGCCGCTTCTGGCGCATCCAGAGGTATCGCAGGTCGACATCCGCGTTGTAGCCAGAGGTGCCCGCGCAGATCACGATCATGCCGCCGGTATCACAAACGAACTGCGAGGTGGGCACAGTGTCCTGCCCCGGGTGTTCGAAGACGATGCGAGGGCTCTTGCGCTCGCCGAGGATGTCCCAGATGGCTTTGCCGAAGTCGCGCGCTCCAGCGGTGAACTTTTTCGTTGCCTCGGCGTTTTCCCAGTCGGGCAGCCGACCCCAGTGGTCGAACGACTTGCGATTGATGCAGCCGACGGCGCCGAGCTTGCGACAAAAGACGTATTTGTCCGGGTTGGAGACCACGGCAATTGGCTTTGCACCGACGTTCGCGGCGAGCTGAATCGCCATCGAGCCGAGACCACCGGCCCCGCCCCAGACGAGGACGACGTCATTTTCGCGAACCGTGTGAGGCGCCCAGCCGAAGAGCATCCGGTAGGCGGTGGAGCCGACCAGCGTCGGCGCAGCTGCGGCTTCCCAGCTCAGGTGGGAGGCTTTCGGCATGCACTGATGGGCCTGGACTTTTGTGAACTGCGCGAACGAGCCCCAGGTCGTCTCGTAACCCCAGATCCTGAAACTCGGGCTGTACATGGGGTCTTCGCCGGCGAGGACTTCCGGCGCTTCGACATCCCACGAGCCGCAGTGAATGACGACTTCGTCGCCGACTTTGATGTTGGTGACCTTTTCGCCGACTCGCCAGACGATGCCGGAGGCATCTGAGCCGCCGATGTGGTGGTCGGCGGTTTCTCCGCCTTTTTGGCGGGCGCCGATGACATCGACCGGCGTGCCGAGGCCAGCCCAGACGTTGTTGTAGTTCACCCCGGCGGCCATGACGTACACGAGAGCGTCGTGCGGGCCGATTTCCGGGGTTTCGATCACTTCCGGTTGGAAGGCCTCCGTCGGATTACCGAAGCGGGTCTGACGGATGACCTGGGCGTGCATCCGCTGCGGCACGTAGCCAAGGGGCGGGGCTTCGCCGACGGTATAGAGGTCTTTCAACGTGTCCGTAGTCAATCCGGGCTCCTCGGGCTCACGCTTCGCCCCGTTCGCAGGTGGCGGCGCAGGCCGGTGATAACCGCATCGTAACCCACCGGTATCGACCCGGAAAGCACGAAACGGTTGAGCCATAGTCCGGCCCTATGGCTCGCGCACTACCACCTCCGCAGCACCCGCTGCGCTCCTATAGCAGGCGTCGACAACCTCGTGTGCACGCAGGGCTGTTCGGAAATCGGGGAATGCGGCGCGGCCTTCGTGCACGCAACGCAGAAAGGACAGGTCTTCGTACATGCCAAGGCGGGCGAGGTTCGCTTCCTCTCCCTCCAGCCCCGCGATCGCGCAGTACCGTTCGAAGACTTCGTCCGCGCTCATTTCGGTTTGTTCGCCGTTGCGGCCCTGGAGGCGAATCGGCCCGATGAAGTCGTGATCGGTGGCGAAGTATCCACCTTCATAGAAGACTTCGAGATGGCGCGTGGACGGACGGTCGTCGAGGGAGTGCCAGACGGAACTCAACGACGTCTGATGGCCCCCGGCATGCTGGAACGTGGCGATGGCGACGTCCTCAATGCCCGGGTGGTCGGTGGTGACGCGGGTGTGGCAACGGACGGCCTCGATATCACCGAACAACCAGTGGAACAGGTCGACGTCGTGAATCGAGTGTTCTATCAGCGTGCCGCCGCCGGCCTGGTCGAAGTTGCCACGCCATTTGCTGCCGTAGTGACCACGAATCGGAAAGAACTGGTCGTCACGAAGATGCGCTGTCAGGAGGGGGCCGAGGCCGGGCTCCGACATCAAGTCCTTCATCACGGTGAACACCGGCGAATAGCGCAAGACAAGGCCGACCTGATTCACGACCCCCGCAGCTTCGACGGCATCGACCATGCGGCGGACTTCGCCGAGGGTCTTTGCCAGCGGCTTTTCGCAGAAAACATTGAACCCGCGGCGTGCTGCTTCGACAACAAGGTCCGGGTGCTCAGAAGTTTCCGTGCAGACGTAGACGGAGTTGAGGCCCGGCCGATTGAACACGACCGCAGCGTCACCTGAAATCGTGGTTGCGCCAGTTATCGCAGCGAAACTCTCGGCCCGAGAGGTCTCGCGGTCACAAACGGCGACGTATTGGCCGGGAACGAGCTCCGAGCGGAGCGAGCCGCGGAGATTTCGGGAGTGAAAGCGGCCGATATGGCCGCAGCCGATGAGACCAACGACGGGTTCTGGCAAAGGTCACTCGCATGCAAGGTGGATTTTGCCCGCATTTTACGGGCCGCTTGCCTTGCGATGGCGAACGCACGGTCAAGCGACTCGATACTCGACCACGAGGCCGCCCGCGGAAGGAATCACCTGGGGGCGCAAGTGAACCTTCCGCAGGCAGCCTCACAAGACGGGTCCCGCCCCCCGCGGTGACCCGTTTTTTCATGCCCTCTATCGGTTTTTGTCCGGCCAACAAGCCCGTGCTATAGTCAGCGCCGTCCCTTAGGGACGAATTTCACAAACGGTTTCGGCGTGCTTTACGAATACGGCCACATCGGCATCCTCGTCATCATCGCGCTGATCTTTCCCCTCGGCGCGCTGGTTACTTCGTGGGCATTCCAGCTGGTGCGCATTCGTCCCACGAGCAAGCCGGATGTGGTCCGCGACGACATCTACGAATGCGGCCTGCGGACCGAAGGTCCGAGTCTCGTCCAGTTCAACTTCCGCTATTACTACATCGCGCTCTTGTTCGTGCTTTTTGACGTTGAGGTGATCTTCCTCTTCCCGTGGGCGCTCGTGTTTTCGAAGATGGGCTGGCAGGGGTACTTCGAGGGCATCACCTTCATCGGGGTCCTCTGCCTCGGAATCCTCTACGCGTGGCGAAAGCGCGCCCTGGAGTGGAAGCTGTGACGCGCGAACTTTCAGGCCCTGAAGCAGCAGCACTCGCCGAGGCGGTCGTCCCCGGATGCGTCGATAAGACCACGGACACGGCCTGCTACCTCAAGCCGGATCAGCTGGTAGCGACGCTTGAAGCGCTGAAGAACGCGCCCGAAGCGGACCTCGTCCATCTGACGAACCTCTGCGGCGTCGACTTCTGGGACCACATGGAAGTCGTCTACCACATCCAGTCGTTCGAAAAGAACCACATCGCGCTATTCAAGGTCGAGACGTGGAGCCGCGACAATGCGGAGATCCCGAGCGTCGTGCCGGTGTTCCACGGCGCGTGGATGCAGGAAAACGAGACCTACGACCTGTACGGGATCAAGTTCCCGGGCCACCCGAACCTCTATCGCATCCTTCTCTGGGAAGGGTATCCAGGTTGGCCGCTGCGCAAGGACTTCCTCTCCATGCCGGGCGGACTCCAGCCCGGCCTCGGTGAATTCGCAGGCGTCGCCCGCCGGCAGGAACCGCCAACGAAGGTGATTGAATGACGCAGGCGATCAAGTCCGAACCGTTCATTCTCAACATTGGCCCGCAGCACCCGTCGACACACGGTGTGTTCCGAATCAAGGCGACTGTCGACGGCGAAAAAGTCATCGATGCGGAGATGGTCATGGGCTATCTCCACCGATCGATGGAGAAGCTCGCCGAAGAACGCACGTACACGCAGAACATCCCGTTCACCGACCGGACGGACTACCTGAGCAGCATGTCGAACAACCTCGGCTACTGCCTGGCTGCGGAAAAACTGGCGGGCATCGAAGTCCCAGCCCGGGGCAGCGCCATACGCGTGATCATGGCCGAACTGCAGCGCCTCGCGAGCCATTGCATGGCGGTTGGTGCATTCTCCAACGATACCGGCGCCTGGCAGACACCTGTGATGTGGTGCTTCCGCGAGCGCGAAAAGATCCTCGACATTTTCGAGGTCACTTCCGGCGCCCGGCTGACCTGTAATTACATGCGCATTGGCGGCGTCGCTTTCGACCTACGCCCGCAGTTTGAGCCGATGGTCCGCAAGATCCTGAAGGACTTCCCGCCGTTCCTGCAGGAGATGGAAGATCTTCTCAGTGGGAACGAGATCTTCATCAGCCGTACCCGGGGCGTTGGCGTGCTCTCTCCCGAAATGGCGACCAACTCAAGCCTTTCCGGCCCGATGCTTCGAGGAAGCGGAATCGCCTGGGACCTCCGCAAGGCCGACCCCTATTGCGGATACGACCTCTACGACTTCGACATCCCGATTGGCTACCAGGGCGACTCGTTCGACCGATTCATTGTGCGGCTCGAAGAGATGCGCCAGAGCCTCAAGATCATCCAGCAGGCACTCGATGGTTTGCCGTCGGGACCGCATTCGACCCAGGTGCCACTCGCACTTCGGCCCCCAAAGGGCGAGGCGTACGCGCGGATCGAAAGTCCGCGCGGGGAACTGGGTTACTACCTCGTCAGCGATGAGGGCCCATCGCCGTACCGCTTCCACATTCGGCCGCCATCCTTTATCAATCTCTCCGCGCTCCGTGAAATGACCGTTGGTGGCACTATCGCCGATGCGATCGTCGTCCTCGGTTCGATCGACATCGTCGTGGGGGAGATTGACCGCTGATGGCTCCATACTTCCTCGCACTCTCGACCAACCACTGGTACGACATTCGTGATCTTTCGAACATCTCCCGGGTGATCCTGGAGGGGGCGGACAAGATCTTGCCGTTCGGTTTCGTGTACGTGCTCGCGGCGCTGCTCGGGTTTGTTGCCAGCTTCCTGATCTTTGTGTTGCCGTCACAGCTCTACGTAGGTGTCTACGGCGAGCGAAAGATTATCGGCCGGATGCAATCGCGCTACGGCCCGAACCGTGTTGGCCCGCTCGGACTCCTCCAGCCTATCGCTGACGCAATTAAGCTCCTGACGAAAGAGGCGCTCACGCCGACGAAGTCCGACCGGCTCGTCATGTACGTAGCGCCGATTATCTTCGTGATGCCGGCAGTGCTCCTGTTCGCGGTGATTCCGTTCGGCCCGCGCATGGTTTTCGCGAACATTCCGGTCAGCCTGCTCTACTTCCTGGCCATCTCTTCCGTGCCGGTTATCGCAACCTTCATGGCCGGCTGGAGCGCGAACAACAAGTACTCGCTGTTCGGCGCCATGCGCATTGTCGGGATGACCATCAGCTACGAGGTGCCGCTCGTGATGGCGCTTCTCGGCGCCGTGGTCATAACGAGCGGTGCACCCTTCGGCGGCGGCGTCCTCAATGGCATGGCCCTCCAGGATATGGTGCTCTGGTCGCGGGAATTCCACATGTGGGTGGTGTTCGTCCAGCCGCTCGGCATCGCTATTTACTTCATTTGCATCAGCGCAGAGCTCAACCGCACACCAACGGACATCGCCGAAGCCGAGTCCGAAATCGTGGCGGGCTTCCTGACCGAGTACTCCGGCATGAAGTGGGGGCTCTTCTACGGGATGGACATCGGCTATGCGATCGCTGCCTCAGCCTTCGCTGCGACGGTCTTCCTCGGTGGCTGGACGTTGTTCGGCCTTGAGAAGTGGGTTCCGCCCTGGATGATTTTCATCGGCAAGACGCACCTCTTCTACTTCATCTTCATCTGGACCCGCGGGACGCTGCCTCGGCTGCGATCGGATCAGTTGATGGCGTTCGCGTGGAAGTTCTTGCTGCCGCTTTCGCTCTTCAACCTGTTCGTCATCACCACCGAACGCATGATCTGGAGTGACCAGGACTACGCGAAGGGTCTCATCTACCTGTTCGCGGTCATCAACGCGGTCCTCGCGGTGGGCGCGGTGTACTTCTGGGCTCGCTTCAACGGCTACAAGCCTGAGAACACCCCGATACGACCGCGCCTGGTGAAGAACTCCGGCGGATTCGTCCCAGTTGGCAGCGAGGTGAAGTCCTGATGGACGGCGGCGGCGTTGTGTTTGCGTTCTATGTGCTCTCGGCCGTCACGCTCGTGGCGGCTGGCGGAGTCATGGTGTCGCGCAACCTGTTCCATGCGGTCCTGTTCCTGATCCTGACCTTCGTCGGCATCGCGGGTTTCTTCGTGCTGCTCTCGGCGGACTTCATCGCCATGGCCCAGGTCATCATTTACGTCGGCGCGATCGCGGTCCTCGTGCTCTTCGCGATCCTTCTCACTCCGCGAGCGGGCCGCAACAACGGCGAAACCAGGTTCGCCGCTCCGGGCATCCTCCTTTCCGTCTGCCTTGCGGCGGTGTTCCTCTTCGTGATCCATGACACGGCCTGGCAGACTGGTGACCTCGCTCCATCTTTAGGGGTGGCTGAGCTGGGTGAAGCCCTCCTCACTACGTGGGTGCTGCCGTTCGAAATGGCGAGTGTCTTGCTGACTGCCGCGCTCGTCGGCGCAATCATGCTGGCCCGCACACCCCAGGAAGAGGCGGAGGACGCCCTCGCATGAGCATTGGCATCGAACACTTCCTCACCGTCGGGGCACTTATCTTCTGCCTTGGTTTGGGCGTTGCCTTGAGCAAGCGAAATGCGATCGGCGTCCTCATGGGCGTCGAACTCATGCTGAATGCCGTGAACCTGACGCTGATCACTTTTTCCCGGTTCGCGATCAGCGATCGCCCGATCACCGGGCAAACCTTCGTCGTCTTCATCATCACGGTCGCAGCGGCTGAGGCCGCTGTTGCCCTTGCCCTTGCGGTCTCGGTTTACCGGAACCGCGAGACGGTCGATATCGACCAGATCAATCTCCTGAGGTCGTGAGAGCCAATGTGGGTTGAGTTCATGACCGTGCGAAACGCCTACGTGGCGGAGACCTGGCGCGAGCTGTTCGCGGCGGAAGGCCTTTCCATGCTTGTCGTCCCGCCGATCGGGTACGGCGAGAAGGCTTCGCTGCGTGACGAGCGCACCCTGTACGTCCCGACCGGCAAGGCGCATGTCGCCCGCGAAATCCTGAGGAAGATCTGACGATGGTATTCCTCGAAGTTTCGGCCGCCGGCATCCCTGACATCTCGGAGCAAGTCCTCTGGGCCATTCTTGTCGCGCCGTTGGTCGCCTGGGGGCTGATCGTCGCCGGCGGGCGAAAGTACCCCACGATTGCCGGATACCTCGCACTCGCCGGCGTGGGCGCGGCCTGCATCCTGAGCTACGTCACGCTCTTCAACGTGATCGATGCCGACGGTGGGATCGCTACGCATACGCACGAGTGGTTCACGGCTGGCGGGCTTGTCGTCAACCTCGGCGTCCGCGTCGACGGCCTGACCGCCGTAATGCTGGTGGTTGTGACCAGCGTGTCGTTGCTCGTGCAGCTGTATTCGACGGGCTATATGAATGGGGACCATGGCGAGGGCCGCTACTTCGCCCACATGTGCCTGTTCACGTTCTCGATGCTGGGCCTCGTACTGGCCGACAACCTCTTTCAGATTTTCGTTTTCTGGGAGCTGGTCGGGCTCTGTTCGTACCTGCTGATCGGCTTCTGGTTCCACAAACCGAGTGCCGCACGGGCAGCGAAAAAGGCGTTCATAGTCACCCGTATCGGCGACCTGGGGCTCCTGGCGGCACTACTGCTGATCTTCCGTGAAACGCAGAACTTCGACGTCGCCGCAATCCAGGAATGGGCTACCACCACAGGCGATGGCCGGTTAGTCACGCTCTTTGCGCTCGGCATCTTTGCCGGCGCGGCCGGTAAATCGGCGCAGTTCCCGCTTCACGTTTGGCTGCCAGACGCCATGGAAGGCCCCACCCCGGTTTCGGCCCTGATTCACGCCGCCACGATGGTGGCCGCAGGCGTGTACCTCGTCGCCCGATTCTTCCCTGTCTTCCAGGCATCGAACGACGCCCAGGATGTGGTCGCCTGGATCGGCGCCATCACGGCGATCCTCGCGGCGACGATCGCGTTGGTACAAACCGACTTTAAGCGCGTCATGGCGTACTCAACCATCAGCCAGCTCGGCTACATGATGATGGCCCTGGGCCTCGGCGGGTACGTCGCGGCCATCTTCCATCTCTTCACGCATGCATTCTTCAAGGCTCTCCTCTTCCTCGGGAGCGGCTCGGTCAATCACGGCACGAATACGTTCGACATGCGGAAGATGGGCGGGCTGAAGAAGTTCATGCCTATCACGTACTGGACGTTCATGATCGGCTCACTCAGCCTCTCCGGAATCTTCCCGCTTGCTGGTTTCTGGTCGAAAGACGAGATTTTGCTCGACGCATGGAAGCACAACCGTGCGCTCTGGGTCATTGGCGTCAGTGTTGCCTTTATGACCGCCTTCTACATGTTCCGAGCCATCTTCCTGACCTTCCACGGCGAGTACAAAGGTGGCGAGCCCGTCGACCATCACGACGAAGACTCGCACTTCCATGGCGACCCGCTCCATCCGCATGAGTCGCCGTGGGTGATGACGCTACCGCTGATCCTTCTCTCGCTGCCGGCAATTGCCGCCGGTTGGTTCGCGTATCACGAGACTTTCGGGAACTTTATCAACGCAGCCCTGCCTGAGGTGGAAGCGGAAGGGGCAACGTTCAAGATCGGTATTGCCATCAGTTCCACAATCGTGGCGCTGGGCGGAATTGGGACGGCCTACGCCGTCTATATGAAGAAGTGGGTCACTTCGGAGTCGATTCGGTCGACCTTCGCTCCGCTCGCGATCGTGTTCGAAAATAAGTACTACCTCGACCGCCTCTACGAAGACGTGCTCGTGACGCGCGTATTCCAGGGCGGTTGGAACCGGCTCCTCCAGGCGAACGACAAGTACGTCGTTGACGGAGTCGTCAACGGCAGCGCTCGGCTCGCTCGCGAGGCCAGTTCAAGACTGCGTGTCATCCAAACCGGCCAGATGCAGAGCTATGGGCTCGGCATCGTGGCCGGAGTCATCGTCATCGTCATCGCCGTGTACACGGCCAACCCGCTGTAAGGAGGGCAGGGTGCCAGAACTGACAGTCCTCGTCTTCCTGCCGATAGCGGCGGCGGTCCTCATTCTCTTGCTGCCAAAATCGTACGAGCAGCAATCCAAGTGGATTGCCCTCGCGGCCTCGGTCGCCATCCTGGCGCTTTCGGTCCAGATGTTCTTCGGCTTCGAACTGCATCACAGCGGGTATCAGTTCGTGGAGCGACATAAGTGGGTGGATGTCGGCCAATTCAACCTGCAGTACTTCCTCGGCGTCGATGGGCTGAGCATGCCGCTCGTTGTCCTCACGACATGTCTGACCCTGGCCTCCGTGTTGGTCTCGTTCAGCGTGACGAACCGCCCGCGAGCGTATTACGCCTGCCTGATGGTCCTCGCGAGCTCCGTGCTCGGAGTCTTCGTCGCGCTCGACTTCTTGCTCTTCTTCCTGTTCTGGGAACTCGAACTGTTCCCGATGTTCTTGCTCATCGCTGTCTGGGGTTCAGGCCGCAAGGAATACTCGGCGACGAAGTTCGTCCTCTACACGATCGCTGGGTCGGCCTTCATGCTCGTCGGAATCCTCGTGTTGGCATTCAACGCGAACACGTTCGACATCGAGGTATTGGGCAAGACCGAGTTCCACGGGACCCTGATCCCGCTCGGGTGGGTCTTCTTCCTGCTGTTCGTTGGTTTCGCGGTGAAGCTCCCAATCGTCCCGCTCCACACCTGGCTCCCAGATGCCCACGGCGACGCGCCGACCGCGGTTTCCGTGATGCTCGCAGGCGTCTTGCTGAAGATGGGTGGCTACGGGCTGATCCGGATGTGCATCACCATGATGCCGGGAGTGGCTGAGGATTGGGACATCTGGTTGGCCGGCATCGGCGCAGTCAGCGTCCTCTACGGTGCATGCATCACGCTTCGCCAAACAGACGTGAAGCGGCTCGTGGCTTATTCATCGGTAAGTCACATGGGTCTGGTACTGCTTGGCATCGGCGCGCTTGGCAACACGGGACTCGTCGGCGCGACCTACCAGATGCTCGCTCACGGGCTGATCACGGGCCTCATGTTCGTGATGATTGGCCTGATGTACGAACGGACCCACACTCGCGAAATCTCCCGGCTCGGTGGGCTCGCACGCCAGATGCCGCTGATCACTACCGGGCTGGTCTTCGCCGGGTTCGGTAGCCTCGGATTGCCTGCACTGGCAGGGTTCATTGCCGAAGTGACGGTCTTCCTCGGTGCCTTCCAACGGTTCGAGTGGGCCGTGCTCATGTCGATCTTTGGAGTCGTACTTTCAGCCGGGTATGTCCTCTGGATGCTGCAGCGAGTGGTCTTCGGGCCGGTGAAGCATGAATGGGATGGAGTGACCGACCAGCACCACTGGTGGGAACACACCGTCGTCGTCGGCCTTGTCGCGCTCGTCATCCTGCTCGGTGTCTATCCCAAGATGATGACCGACATGATTGGACCGGCGATCGACAACATTGTCGTGAGGGTTGAGTCTTGAACAGCATAGACCTCGCCGGCCCTCAGATTGCCGTGCTCATCGCCGCTGGCGTTGTCCTCCTGATCGATGCCCTGATGCCACAGCAGCGGCGATTGCTGCCGTTCGTCGCCCTTGCGGGACTCATCGCTTCGGCGCTGTGGAGCGCATCCTGGGCCGGGCGTGGCGACTACCAGGATGCATTCGGCGGGACGCTCTCGCTCGACCAATACGCCATCTTCTTCTACTTCCTTTTCGCGGGGATTACCGCGACTGTCGTGCTCGCATCGATCGATTGGGTGAACCGCGAAGGACGCGGGCAGGGCGAGTACTACGCGCTGGTCCTGACCACCTGCTCCGGGCTGATGTTCCTGGCGGCCGCCCGCGACCTTGTCACGATTTTCCTGGCGCTCGAACTGTCGTCGATCCCGCAATACATCCTTGCGGGCTGGGGCAAGGACCAGAAGTCGAGCGAAGCCGGCCTCAAGTACCTGCTACTCGGCGCGATCGCTTCGGCATTGCTGCTCTACGGCATGGCCCTTCTCTACGGCGTGACGGGGACGACCTTCCTCCCCGACATCGCGAGCGCGATCCAGGCGAACGGCGAGCATTACCGCGCGCTGCTTGTCCTTTCGATGGTGCTCATGATCGCGGGTTTCGGCTTCAAAATGGCCATTGTCCCGTTCCAAATGTGGGTGCCGGACGTTTACCAGGGCGCGCCAACGCCGGTCGCCGCCTTCCTTTCCGTTGGCTCGAAGGCCGCCGCTTTCGCTGTCGTCATACGCATCTTCTTCGTCGCGCTGCCGGCGACGTTCCTGAGTGACGACTGGTCGATGGTGTTCGCCATCCTCGCCGCAGTCTCAATGACCCTCGGCAACCTGATGGCCGTGGTGCAGACCGACATCAAGCGCATGCTCGGCTACTCATCCATTGCCCAGGCCGGGACGTTCATGATTGGCCTCGCGGCAATTTCGGTGACCGGCGATGAATTTACTCTTGGGGCCAGCGGGGTACTTCTCTTCACTGCGACCTACGCCTTCACGAACCTCGGAGCGTTCGTCGCGATCATTGCCATCTCTCAGAAGATCGGAAGCGACCAGATCAAGGACTACGCGGGGATGTGGAAGCGTTCGCCATTCCTCAGCCTCGCGCTCGCGTTCTGCCTCGTCTCGCTTACGGGTATCCCACCGACTGCTGGGTTCTGGGCAAAGCTGTACATCTTCAATGCGGGCATCCGCGCGGACCTCGCCTGGCTGGTCATCATCGGCGTCGCTAATAGCGTGGTCTCTGGTTACTACTATCTTTCGGTCGTTCGCCAAATGTTCCTCGGTGACGCTGAAGACGGCCGCACGATTCGCACCAGCCCGTCGATCGGCATGGCACTCGGCGCCGCGACGCTGGGCGTCCTTATCTTCGGAATCCTGCCCATGCCGCTCATCTCGGCCGCCGAAAACGCGGTCGAGGTCTTTGCGCGGTAAGCTGGAGCCTGTGTACGACGACCATCCTTACGACATCTCCATCGAAGTAGCGGTCGAAGCCCCCCACCTGAACGTCGAAGCCCTTCACCACCTTGCTGTGCGGGTCATGCGCGACGAGAACATCGACGCGGGCGTTTCCCTGGCGATCCTGATCACCAACGACGATGAGATTCAGCGAATGAACCATCAGTTCCTCGGGATTGATGAACCGACGGATGTGCTTTCGTTTCCGGATGAAGTCGACGACTTCGTGCAGGGCATGTCGGAGGAGCAGTTGCTTGGCGATATCGCAATTTCGCTGCCCACGGCCACACGCCAGGCCCAAGACGCGGGGCACCCACTCGACTCAGAGCTTGCCCACCTGTTGACGCACGGCATCCTGCACCTTTGCGGATATGACCACGTCAACAGCCCGGAGGAAGAGGCGAAGATGCGGGCCCGGGAAGAGCACTACCTCGGCGACCTTCGGCTCGTTCACAACCACTGACCGTGCGTTCGAACGGCACATCTGTTCTATACTGAACCTCAAGACTCAGCGCGTTCGGGGTGTTTGTGCTTTACGGGAAATGGCGGCCGCAGGGGTTCGATGAGGTCGTCGGCCAGGACCATATCGTCCGGACGCTTCGAAACGCCCTGGTCACGGGGCAGGTTGCCCATGCGTACCTCTTTAGCGGCCCACGCGGCACCGGCAAGACCACCACGGCTCGAATCCTCGCTCGGGCGGTCAACTGCGCGAACCTGACCGACGGAGAGCCCTGCAACGAGTGCGCGGCCTGCAAGGCGATCCTGAACGGTTCGGCACTCGACCTGATCGAGATGGACGCCGCGAGCAACCGCGGCATCGAGGACATCCGCGAGCTGCGAGAAAAGATCGCCTTCGCTCCTTCAGACCTGAAGCGAAAGGTCTACCTCCTCGACGAAGTGCACATGCTCACCGACGGGGCCTTCAATGCCCTTCTGAAGACGCTCGAAGAACCGCCGCCACACGCGATTTTCATCCTCGCGACCACCGAGCTGCACAAGATGCCGGCCACCATCATTTCGCGCTGCCAGCGCCACGACTTCCATCGCGTGAACAACGAAGCAATCATGTACCGGTTGGATCTGATTGCTCGAGGCGAAGGCTTTGAGTTTCCCCGCGAGGGGCTCATGGCAATCGCGGTGCAGTCCCGCGGTGGGATGCGCGACGCGATTACGATGATGGAGCAGGTGGCGGCCCGGTACGGCAATCACCCGGAAGAGGGCGATGTGCTCGCGGCGATGGGCCAGGTCCACGATGCGCGAACAGCGGGTCTGGTGAGGGCGATTCTCGAGGAAGACCTCGGCGCTGCCCTCGAGATAGCTCGCTCAGTCTCGGACGATGGCATCGACGTCGCCCGCTTCACTCGCAGCGTCATCGACCTTTTGCGTGACATTCTTCCTGACGTGTTGAAACGCGCTCCCCGACCGGAGCACCCTTTTGCCGACCTCGTGACCGTCGCGATCGATTCCAACGGCGTGCGAAAAATTACTTCGGCCGTGGCGGAACTGGCGCGGGCGGACTTTCGTTTGGATCCG
The DNA here is from genome assembly GCA_039933735.1 of bacterium. Lineage (GTDB taxonomy): Bacteria > Chloroflexota > Dehalococcoidia > Tepidiformales > Tepidiformaceae > Amarobacter. Next base: position 27,238 of record JBDTNM010000009.1, read on the forward strand.
GGAAGCGCGATTCCGCTCGAAGTTGCCTGCGCGACTGCCATCCTGGGCGGCGGCCTCCCAGTTCCCGCCGCTGCGGCTCCGGTCGCTAGCGGCGGCGCAACGAGACCCAACGCACGAGCGGCAACGCCAGCGGCGCCCACGGTACCGAGCAACACCCCGCTTTCGGCCAAGGAACGCTTCACGCGAGAGCTTTACGACCTCTGCAAGATGGAAAACGCGCGTCTTGCAATGTGGCTGGGGGCTCCCTACGAGATTCTGCAGATGGACGGCGAAGTGCTCGAACTTGGCTTCACCCGACCGCTCCCGCTCGAGAAGGTGAGCGCCGGCAAATCCGTGATTGAGGAGCTGGCGTCCCGCATCCTTGGTCGCACCGTCAGCGTCACGGTCACGCTCGTCGAAGAATCCACACAACCAAAGCGCGCGACGCCTCGCGGGCACCTTGCCGAGGCCGCGAAAGCACTCGGTGCGACACCGATCGGGAAGGACTGAACAATGGCAAAGAGCAGCGGTAACAATCGCTACCTGCGTCGTGGCGGCGGCGGAGGTGGTGGCGGACTGCCTGGCCGCAGTTCGATGGCTGGCGGTGGCAATCCCAACGCACTTGCAGCAGCCCAGGAGATGCTGGCGAAGGCGCAGGCGGAATTGGCTGCGACCAACATCGAAGGCACGGCCGGCGGCGGCGCGGTCCGCGTGACCATGTCCGGCGAGCAGAAGATCACCGGCATTACGCTCTCTCCGGACGTTGTTGACCCTGAAGACGTCGACATGCTGCAGGACCTGATCATGGCGGCGATTTCTGATGCGTCCGAGAAGGCTGCCGCCCTCCAGTCCGAGTCCTTCGGCGCAATCACGGGCGGACTTGGTTTGCCCGGGCTCGGAATCTAGGCCAGTTTTCGATGCCAGAGGCGAACTCCACCCCGGAGCCGATTCAACGGCTGGTTGATGCGTTCCATCGACTGCCCGGCATCGGGCCGAAGTCCGCCCAGCGCCTCGCTTATCACATCCTGCGTGGGCCGGAGCAGGACGCGGCATTCCTGGCCGATGCGCTGATGGACGTGAAACGGCGAATCAGCCTCTGTTCGGTCTGCCTGAACATCACCGAGCAGGATCCATGCCGTTATTGCGCAGACGATCGGCGTGACCGCTCCACGATTTGTGTCGTCGAACAGGCGCTCGACCTGTTGGCGATCGAACGTTCGGGTTACCGAGGGCTGTATCACGTCCTCCACGGGGTTTTGAATCCGATGGACGGCGTTGGCCCCGAGGACATCCATGTCCGCGAGCTCGTCGTCCGTCTCCAGGCGAACGAAGCCCAGGAAATTATCATGGCGACCAATCCCAGCCTGGAAGGCGAGGCGACAGCGATGTACATCCAGCGCCTGATTGGGCCATCAGGCGTGAAGGTCACCCGCCTCGCCCGAGGATTACCGAGCGGCGCGGACCTGGAGTACGCAGACGACATCACCCTTGCCCGCGCCCTTGAGGGCCGCCGCGAGATCTGAGGATGAGTAACCGGGCACGCAGCTACAACACGGAGGGCGTCGTCCTGCGGCGCCGCAACCTCGGCGAGGCCGATTCTATTTTCACGGTGTTCAGCCCCACCGAGGGCAAATTTGACGCGATCGCGAAGGGTGTCCGCAAGCCCAAGAGCCACATGCGCGGCCACCTCGAACCGCTGACACGCAGCAAGATGCACATAGCTCAGGGGCGAAATCTCGATGTGTTCACGCAAGCTGAGACCATCGCCGGCTACCGTGCGGTCCGTGACGATCTCGACCGTCTGACGCTCGCGCTGTACTGCAGTGAATTGGTCGAACGGTTCACCGTTGACCGTTCTCCCCAACCGCAGCTTTACGACCTCCTGAACGAGCTTCTAGAGGGCCTCGACACGAACGGACCGCTGACCATCGGCCGCTCGTTCGAACTGCAAATCCTCGCGATGAGCGGCTATGAAATGCAGCTCGCGAACTGCGCCATTTGCGGCGCTCGCTTCCCGGAAGGCGACACGCTCTTCTCGGCCGCGTCCGGTGGCCTCGTGTGTGAGAACTGCCGCGGAACCGCCGGCACGGGCCGCATTCTCTCGGTGCGCGCGATCAAGGTGCTGCGTTTTGCCCGGACTGCCTCGATTGGCCAGTTTGCTGGCCTGCGACTCGACGAGGGCCTTGAGTCCGAATTGCAACGTGCGCTGGGCGATGCGATCCGCATTGTCCTCGACCGCGAGACGAACTCCGGAAAGTTTGTCGAGGAGCTCGCCCGCCCTTTACGGGCCTCCGAGCGCGCTGCTCGCGACGATGTACAATCGAGTTCACCTTTTTCAAGCTGAACGGGACCTAACGAATGCCCCTCTACGAGTATTTTTGTCAGCCGTGCAACGGCATTTTCGAAGAGCTTCGGCCAATCCGGGAAGCGACCGACCCGGTCCCCTGCCCGGTCTGCTACAAGGACGCCGGCCGCATCATGCCGACCTCGTTCACGGCGTTCTCATACCGCGACGGGTATCCGAGGCGGATCCCAGACGACGGCAAGTTTTACCATCTCGGCCAGAAGGTCTCGCGACTCGTCACGAGCGGGCGCCCGAATGAGCATCCGGAAGTCAACAAGCCCGAACCGAAGAAGCGGAAGAGCAAGGGCGAGCTCCAGGAGATTGCGGATATGCGCGCAGCCGCCGCTAAGGGCGATCTCTCGGACATGTATGGCAACTCCGTGGAACCCAAGGAAGTATCGACCATGGTCGACAGCGGCCGAGTGCTCAAAAACAAGTCTCCCCGCTAGCTGCGGCGTTCCAGGACGTACTGCCCGAGTTCCAACAGGCAGTCTTTGGTTTCGGATTGAGGCAGCCCGGCGATTGCCTCGCTTCCGCGGCGCACGTAGTCGCGAGCGATATCCATCGACGCCTCGATGACGTCTGAGGCGATGATCGCGTCGAGCGCTTCCTGGAGCCGCGTGAGGCGGTCGCGGCGCGCCGTGAAGAACTTCTTAATCGGGTTATCGCGCGGGTATCGCTCGAGAAAGAGGAGGCCGGGCAACGTGACGGTGCCTTCGAGCAGGTCGCTGCCGACGGGCTTTCCCATCTGTTCTTCGTCGCCGGTGAAATCGAGGATGTCGTCCACGATCTGGAAGGCCATTCCGAGGCTGTAGCCATAGGTTCGCATGGATTCGACCGTGCGTTCGTCGCACTGGCCGAGCACGGCGCCGCCTTCGGTCGCGTTGGCGATCAATGCCGCGGTCTTGCCGCCGATCCGCCGAAGGTACTGCTGTACGTCCTTGCCAACGTCGAATGCGGCCGCGTCCTGGTCGAGCTCGCCGCTGGTCATCTTCATGAGGGCCAGGGCGAAGAGTCGGGTCACTGCGAGGCTGCCAGTGCGTGTGACCATCTCGGCCGCGTTCGCAAACATGAAATCACCGAGCAGCACCGTGATCGCGTTGTCGAAGACAGCATTCGCCGTGGGCCGCCCACGCCGGCTCATGGCGCCATCAACCACGTCGTCGTGGACGAGGCTGGCGGTGTGGAGTAGCTCGATAGCCGCGCCAAGCGGGACGAGGCGGTTGAGGTTGTAATCGCCAAGGTTGCCGGCGAGTAGCACCAGCGCTGGACGCAGCCGCTTCCCGCGCGCTTCGAGCGCGTGGTCCAGCATTCGCTTCAACGGAGCCAACTCGACCTGCTTGATCGATTCGAGCAGGTCCTCGACGAGGATCATGTCTTCGGAGACGGGGCCGTACAGTTGTTGTGCTGGCGCCTGAGTCACGCTGCCACCGCACCTTTCACGCCACGAATCTGGAACAGCCTGAGGGCATTCTGGGTGGTCACTTCGAGCACATGCTCCAGGCTTTCATTTTTCACCATGGCGATGGCCTTTGCGGCCTCCACAACGTATGCCGGTTCGTTCAGGGTTCCTCTCCTGCCTTGAGGCGGAAGGTACGGGCTATCGGTCTCGATTACCAGTGAGCGAAGCGGGAGCCCGAGGACCATTTCTCTCGCCGCGTCGTTTGCCGGGTAGGTTATGGGACAGGCTACCGAAACCAGGAAGCCTTCGTGGACATACGGCAGCGCCTGGCTGAGGGTTCCACCGAAACAGTGCATCACTCCCGGCGTTTCCATTCCTGCTGCTCGTGCCTGGGTCGCATACGGTCCGAGATGTTCGAAAATGGTGTCCTCGGCCGACCGGGAGTGGACGCAAACGGGCTTTCTCAAGCGCAGTGCTATCTCTAACTGCCGGTCGATCAAGTCTCGCTGAGCGGCCTCGCCCGAAAGCTTGCGGTAAAAATCGAGGCCAATTTCGCCGATCGCCACGACCTCTGGCCGTGCCGCCTGGCTTTCGAGATCAGCGAGCATCGCCGGCGTGACATCGTCGGCTTCATGGGGATGGAAGCCAACGGTTGGAAAGAGCGCCGGCGACCGTTCTGCGAGTTCGAGCGCGAGCAGATTGGAAGCTGCGTCGTAGCCGCAGAGGGCGATGCCAGACACTCCCGCCTCAAGCGCCCGCGAAAGCACTGCCTCGAATTCCGCAAGGAGTTTCGGGTCCTGGATGTGGCTATGGGTATCGAATGCGCCGGTCACGCAGTGGCACCGACAGGTTCGGTCTCGATCTTGGCGTACAGGGGCCGGGCTGGTGCGAGCTTCGTACCGGCCGGAACTTCGCGGTAGGCCCAGCCCTGGGCGAGGATGTTCGAGCTCAGTCCGAGGTCTTCGTGCAATTGGGCAGTCGAAAACGGCAACACGGGGTGGAGCAGCGCCTTCAGCGAATTAATCACATTCAGTGCGGTCGCGAGCGTTTCAGCGGCGTGCGGCAGGTCGGTCTTGACGGCCTTCCAGGGGGCACGTTCGTCGAGATACTTGTTGGCGGCCTGGGCGAGGCGCAGAGCCTCCTGCAGGCCACCACGGAAGTGGCAGGCTTCGAATTCCGCCCCAACCGTCCCGAAAGCGGCGGTCGCTTCGGCAATTAACGCGGCCGATTCCGTCGACAGTTCGGCGGTGGCCGGAACAACGCCTTCGAAGTTGCGGTGGATCATCGAAATTACGCGGTTGGCGAGGTTTCCCCACGTTGAAATGAGGACATCGTTGTTGGCGCGGATCAGATCGTCCTCGCGGAACTCGGTATCCGTCGTCTCGGGCAAGACCGTCGTCAGGTAGAAGCGCACGACGTCGGCCGCGTAGGTGTCCAGGAGATCCAGCATCCACGTGCCGGTGCCTTTGGACTTGCTCTGCTTTTGTCCGGCCGAGAAGTTGACGTACTGGTTCGCGGGCACGTCGTAGGGCAAGTTCAGTCCACCGTAACCCATGAGCATCATCGGCCAGGTGACCGTGTGGAAGGGGATGTTGTCCTTGCCGATGAAGTAGTAGGAGCGGACCGAAGGATCTTCCCAGAAGAGTCGCCAGGCCTCGGGGTCGCCGGAGCGCTGGGCCCATTCCTTGCTGGCCGAGAGATAGCCGATGACGGCATCGAACCAGACGTAGATGCGCTTGCCTTCGTACCCTTCAACCGGCACTGGAACGCCCCAGGACATGTCCCGCGTGATGGCCCGGTCCCTGAGGCCCTCGTTCAGCATCCCGAGGGTGAAGTTCAGGACGTTGCGCCGCCAGTGCGTCTGCGCCGAAACCCATTCCTTCAGCCGAGTCTCCATCGCCGACTGCCGGAGGAAGTAGTGCTCTGAAGGCTTCAAGACAGGCGTTGCGCCTGAGATTTTGCTTTTCGGATTGAGCAATTCGACCGCGTCGAGCGTCTTGCCGCAGTTGTCGCACTGGTCTCCCCGAGCCTCGGCGTATCCACAGTTGGGGCAGGTGCCTTCGACGTAGCGGTCGGGCAGAAAGCGCTCGGCGACGGGGTCGAAAAGGTATTCCTCGGTGCGGGGATAGAGAAGGTCGTTCTCTTTCAGCTTCAGGAAGACATCCTGGGTTACCGCGTAGTGATTTTCAGTCAGCGTCGAGGTGTAGAGGTCGAACGAAATGCCGAACCGTTCCCAAACCTCAAGGATTTTCGCGTGATAGCGATCGACGATGACGCTCGGTTCGACGCCTTCCTTGTCGGCAGCGACCGTGATTGGAGTGCCATGGCAGTCGGAGCCCGACACCATCAGTACCTCGTTTCCCTTGAGGCGGTGATAGCGCGCAAAAATGTCCGACGGAAGGTATGCGCCAGCGGCCTGGCCGACATGCAAAAGGTAATTCGCGTAGGGCCAGGCTACGCAGACGAGGATCCGTTCGGACACAGAACACCTGGTGGGAAGGTTATTTCGAGTCTAACACAGCCCTCCCGGTGGGGCCGGAGGCCCCGCCGTTCGAGCCATGCCGGAACGACCCTACTCGTCCCGGTCCCAGAGCCCGTAGGCCATATCCCTTGAGACGCCGAAGCGTCGGACGGCCTCAGCTGCGGCGCCTGCCCGCCGTGCCCCGGCGCGCTGCATTTCGGCCATATAGCCGGCAATTTCGTCGTCTGCGTGCGATGACGGTTCGACCGCCGGGCAGCGGACGACCACGGTGCACTCGCCCCGAGTTGTGGCGAACCGCTGGGCCAGTTCGCTCGCGTGTCCCCGAACTATCTCTTCGTGGAGCTTCGTCAATTCCCGGCAGACGACCACTTCCGGGTCGCCTAGCGCTTCAGATACGTCGAGGAGCGCTTTTCCCAACCGGGTGGGGCTTTCGAAAAAGACCAACACTTCCGCCGCCGCAGCCGTTGCCTTCAGGCGGGCCTGTCGCTCGCCCTTCGTCTTTGGGAGGAACCCAATGAAGTGGACATCGGAGCCGTCGAATCCTGCCGCGGAGATCGCGGCCGCCAGCGCCGAAGGCCCTGGGATCGCCACTACTGCGATGCCCTGGGAATGCGCGGCTGCAACCAGCCTTCCGCCCGGATCGGCGACCACCGGGGTACCAGCATCGGATACCAAAGCAACGACGGAACGGGCAGCAGCCTCGAGCAACGCGGGGATGCGCGACTCCACGTTGTGTTCCGTGAGGCTGACCATAGAGGCTTCGCTGCCCGCCCTGGTGAGCAGAAGACGGCTCGTGCGGGTGTCTTCCGCCGCGACTATCGCGGCCTCGCGAAGCACGCGTTCGGCCCTGGGAGACATGTCTTCGAGGTTGCCGATCGGTGTCGCAACAACGTAAAGGCCGGGCTTGAGAACATGGGTCATTGATGCAATCCATAATCGGCATTGCACATAACCGAATGATTCACGCGATTTTGTGTTGACCCCCCGGTAGAACCTTTCCTACACTCGGTAGAACTCCACCCCCGGGATTGCGCTGACTTGAGTACTGCTCTCAACTTTTCCTCCGCCGCCTCCGAACTGCCGGAGAGCGGCCTTGCGCCGTTTGCCGAGAATGACATGGCCGCGCCCAAGTTCAAGCAACTCCGACGTGCCTACGGTTTCGACGAAGTAGCCATCGTTCCTGGCGACCTCACCATCAATCCTGAACTCGCTGAACTGGGGCTCGATATCGGGCCCCATCATTTTGCCATTCCGTTCCTCGCTTCGGCGATGGATGCAGTGGTGGACCCGAATTTCGCTATCGCTATGCACAAGGCTGGCGGTCTCGCAGTCCTGAACCTTGAAGGTGTCTGGACCAAGTACGACGACCCAACCAGCATCCTCGAAGAAGTCGCTTCCGCCAGCCGCGATGAAGCTACCCGCCTCCTGCAGGAAGCGTACGCACAGCCAATTCGCGAGGAATACATCGCGAAGCGCATTCACGAGATGAAGGCTGGTGGCGCCACCGCCGCCGTATCCCTCACCCCGATGAACACGAAGAAGTACGCGGCGCTGCTGCAGGATTCCGGCGCTGACATCCTTGTCGTGCAGAGCACTGTTACTACAGCCCGCCACGAATCGAATAGTGTTGAAGGCCTGCAGTTCGACAAGCTGTTCAAGGACATCTTCATCCCCGTTGTGGTCGGCAACACGGTCGGGTTCAAGGCCACGCTCGAAATCATGCGCACCGGAGTCTCGGCCGTGCTCGTCGGCGTCGGCCCCGGCGCCGCCTGCACCAGCCGCGAAGTCCTCGGCATCGGCGTCCCGCAGGTGACCGCGACGATCGATTGCGCCGCAGCCCGCGACTTCTACCTCAAGGAGAGCGGCCGCTACGTGCCGATCATCACGGACGGCGGAATTCGCACTGGCGGCGACGTGTGCAAGTGCTTCGCCAGCGGCGCCGACGGCGTGATGATGGGTTCGCCCTTCGCCGCCACCGTCGAAGCGCCGGGCCGCGGCTACCACTGGGGCATGGCCACCCCGCACGCCAACCTCCCTCGCGGGACTCGCGTCGCGGTTGGCGTAAACACCACCATCCAGAAGGCACTTTTCGGCCCAACCAGCCGCACTGACGGCACCGAAAACCTTGTCGGCGCCCTCAAGACCGCGATGGGTATGTGTGGCGCGCACACCATCCGCGAGTTCCAGCAGGCTGAAATGGTCGTCGCACCGGCGATCAAGACCGAAGGCAAGATTTACCAGTTTGCTCAGTCGAAGGACTAAGTTCTTCGCGCTGATTGCGCTCCTGACAGCGGCCCTCGTTCCGGGGGCCGCTGTTT
>JBDTNM010000010.1:0-33944 GCA_039933735.1 bacterium
GCAACCATTTGGAGCATTTCCGCTTTGGACATGCAACTACCCCCTCGAACTATTCATCTGTCGTGAACGGCCGAGGGTGTCCGTCACCCCGCCACCGGCCGTCGGCCAGTGTAGTCGCAGCTATAGACGGTTTCAATCGCTTATTTCGATTCGTCCAGCATTCCCGCCAAAGGTGTAATGGATATCACCCCGGCCGAGACATCGATTCGCTCGATGACTGAGGCGATCACGGGTACAAGCACTTCGCCGCGCCCGCCATGCACGACATACACGTCGTTGCCGGCGGATTGCAGCACTTCGACCACCACGCCAAGGTCTTCGCCGCCAGTGGTGACCACCTTCAGGCCGATCAGCTCATGAAGGAAAAAGGACTCGTCGTCGTCGCGAAGAACGTCGTTGTCGGCTGCCTCGATGAGCTCGGCGCGCAGACGTTCGACGGTGGTGCGATCGCCGATACCGGAGAGCTTCAGAATCCACTGTTCGTGGTCAGGTCGGGCGCGTTCGACGGTGCGGCGTACGCCTTCCAGGTAAACGGGGCGGCCGGCCTGGATGTTCCGAGCGGTAGACGAATAGACGAGCACCCGCATCTCGCCCTTGAGAGCGTGGGGCCGCAAAACGCGCCCAACGGCGGTGTAGCCCGGGCGCGGTTCCTTGGGGGTAGTCAGGGGGTTGCTTGGCCGTGGCGCGCGAGGTCGTGGGATCGGCGCCGCAGCCGTTTCCTCGCTGGTCAGTCGCCGATCTCCAGGTTCACGCGGACGTCTTCACGTACGGCAGCGACTTTGACGAGGGCGCGCATGGAGCTAGCTATCCGCCCGCCCTTGCCGATCACCTTGCCCCAGTCGTCTTCAGCTACATCCAGGCGCACCTGAACGCGATCGCCGTCGACGTTCTCGGTCACTCGGACTTCATCGGGTGTATCGACCAACGCTTTGGCGAGGTACTCAATGACCTCGCCCATCATCGTCTCAGCCATGGACTACTCCTCGGCGGTAGATTCCTCAGCGGGAGCTTCGGCGGCGGCGGCCTTTGCGGCATCCGCTTCAGCTTTCGCGGCGGCGGCGGCTTCGGCCTTGGCAGCCTTTTCGGCTTCGTCGGCGCGTGCCTTCGCGCGAGCTTCGGCAGTCTTGGCCTGCTCTGCGCGCTTCACTTCGAGCTTCGCCTTCACAACTGGCGGGCGCTTTTCGAGCACGCCAGCGCGGACGAGGATTTTCTCGGCCGATTCAGACGGCTGGGCGCCTTTAGCGATCCACGCCTTCGCCTTTTCGCCGTCGACAATGATCGAGGGCGGGTCGGAATGCGGGTCGTAGGAACCAAGGTTCTCGATAAAACGTCCATCGCGCTTGTTTGGCTTATCCGCCACAACCATGCGATAGAAAGGATTGCGCTTCTTGCCGATGCGCTTTAACCGAATCCGGATCATTGCTACTCCTGGAATACACCCGCGCCTGTCACGGGCGGAAACATGCACTTCGAGCCACAGTACACCATCGCCGCATAACGCGCAGACATGCCGGCCTGTTCCGAAGGCTCAGGCGACGCTCGCCACCTCGCCGGCAAACTGGGCGTTGTAGAGATTCGCGTAGGCTCCGCCACGAGCGAGAAGGTCGATGTGACTGCCTTGCTCGACGATCCGGCCGCCGTCCATCACGAGAATCGTGTCGGCATCGCGGATTGTTGAGAGCCGATGGGCGATAACGAAGCTGGTGCGTTGGGAACGGAGCGCCGCCATCGCGTGCTGAATGAGCACTTCAGTGCGTGTATCAACCGAACTGGTCGCTTCGTCGAGGATCAGGATCGGGCGATCGGCGAGGAAGGCGCGCGCGATGGTGATCAGCTGGCGCTCTCCGGCGCTGACGGAGCTACCGTCGTCGTCAAGCTTCGTGTCGTACCCGTCCGGCAGCGAGTGAACGAAGCGGTCGACATAGGTGGCCCGGGCGGCCTCAAGGATCTGTTCTTCGGTCGCGTCCAGGTTTCCGTAGGCGATGTTTTCGCGGATCGTTCCTCCGAAGAGCCAGGTGTCCTGGAGGACCATGCCGATCTGTGATCGCAGTTCCCGTCTGGGCATTTGGGCAATATCGCGGCCGTCGATGGTGATCCGCCCACTATCCAGTTCGTAGAACCGCATGATGAGGTTGACGAGCGTGGTTTTGCCGGCGCCCGTGGGGCCAACGATTGCGACGGTCCGGCCCGGTTCAGCGACGAGCGAAAGGTTAGTAATGAGGGGGCGGTCCGGGTTGTAAGCGAAGCTGACGTCCGCGAACTCGACACGCCCCAGGGTCTTCGTGGTTGCGCCGTACGCGGAGACCTCGGCTGTCTGTTCCTCTGCGTCGAGGAGTTCGAAGACCCGCTCGGCTGAAGCAATGCCTGACTGGAAGAGGTTGACCATCGACGCCATCCACGAGAGCGGCTGGGTGAAGCTGCGCGAGTACTGGATGAACGCCTGGATGCCACCGATGGTCATCGCGCCGTTGGCGACTCTGACGCCTCCGAGTACGGCGATGGCAACGAAGTTCAGATTGCCGACGAGCATCGTCGCGGGCTGAATCACGCCCGAGACAAACTGCGCGCCAAAACTGGCATCGTAGAGTTCGTCGTTCGTCTTGCGGAATTCTCCTTCAACCTCGCGCTGCCGTCCGAACGCCTTGACGATGGCGTGGCCGGTGAATGTTTCTTCGACCTGGCCGTTGAGCCTTCCGGTGTGCATCCATTGCGCAATGAAGCGGGTCCGGGAACGCTTCGCGATGGCGCGCATCATGAACATGGACAGAGGAATGGTGACGAGCGCTACGAGGGACAGGACCCAGGAGATCCAGATCATGAGCGCCACAGTGCCGACGAGCGTGAGCGCCTGGGTGAGCATCTGCGAGAGGGTCTGCTGGAGGCTCTGGGCGATGTTGTCGATGTCGTTCGTGACGCGGCTCAAGAGATCTCCGCGCTGTGCGCGGTCAACGTAGCTGAGGGGAAGCCGGTTCAGCTTGTCTTCGACATCGGCGCGAAGCCGGTACATCGTGCGCTGGACGACGCCGGCAAGCAGGTAAGACATCCCGTACTGGAGCACCCATGAACCGAACAGCAGGAGACCGGCGAGGCCGAGAATCCGGCCAAGGTGGTTGAAGTCGATCGCGCTATGACTGAAGAAGGCGCGGACGACAACGTCCGTGGCGCCGCCGAGGATCTTCGGTAGCGAAACGCTCATGCAGACGCTGACGATGGTCATCAATACGGCCAGCGCGACGAGCTTGCGTTCTACGCGGAGGCGGACGAGCAAACGGCGAGTGGTGGCGCCGAAATCCTTCGGTTTCTCGGCGGGCATACCGAAGGAGCCCATGCGCATCCCGGGCTGACCGCCCGGTGGAGGCGGACGGAAGCCAGGGGCGGGACGGTTTGGCATCGTCACGCGGCTACCCCCTCGCCGGCCTGAGACTCGACGATTTCGGCGTACGTTGGGCAGGTGGCTAGCAACTGATCGTGCGTGCCCAGGCCGACACACTCGCCATCTTCGAGCACGAGGATCTGGTTGGCGTGCATGATGGTCGAGAACCGTTGCGCCACGATGATCACCGCTGCATCGCGGGTGAATGGCGCCAGCGCAGCCCGCAGCCGTGCGTCCGTTGCGAGATCGAGGGCGGAGAAGGAATCGTCGAAGAGGTACACCTCGGGCCGGCGAACGAGCGCGCGCGCCATCGCGAGGCGCTGGCGTTGCCCGCCTGATACGTTCACTCCGCCCTGGGCGATTTCGGCCCCAAGCTCGCCTGGCATTGCGCGCACGAAGTCGGCCGCCTGCGCAACTTCGAGGGCGGTCCAGATTTCGTCGTCCGTCGCGTCGGGCTTGCCGTAGCGCAGGTTGCTGGCCACGGTGCCCGCGAATAGGTAGGGCTTTTGTGGCACCACACCCATGCGGTTCCAGAGGATTTCGGGGTCGAGTTCGCGGACGTTCACGCCATCAAAGAGGACTTCGCCCGAACTAACATCGAAGAGCCGAGCGGCGAGGTTTATGAGGCTCGTTTTTCCGGATCCCGTGCTGCCGATGATGGCCGTCGTTTGACCCGGCAGGGCGGTGAACGAGATCTGATCGAGTACAGGGTGCTCGGCGCCCGGGTAGCGAAAGCTCACGTTGTTCAGCTCGAGACGGCCATGTTCGGCAAGCTGGGTGACCGGCGAGGCAGGCGGGACCACCGAGCTGAACGTGTCGAGCACTTCCTGGATGCGTTCGGCCGAGACGGCGGCGCGCGGCGCCATCATCGCGACCATCGTCGCCATCATCACAGCCATCATGATCAGCGAGAGGTACGTCAGAAACGCAACCAGCGAGCCGATCGTCATCGCGCCGCTATCGATGCGATGACCGCCGAACCAGATGACGGCAATGCTTGAGGCATTCACGACGAGCATCATCGTCGGGAACATCAATGCCATCAGTCGACCGGCCTTGAGCGACGTCTGAGTCAGGTCTTCGTTCACCTTGTGGAAGCGCTGCACCTCGACCGGTTCGCGGACGAACGCGCGAACGACACGCATACCCACGATCTGTCCCCGCAAAACGGCATTGATGCTGTCGAGGCGCTCCTGCATGAGCCGAAACTGAGGCACCATCCGGGAGATAATTACCCCCAGGATGATCATCAGGAGCGGCAAGCTCACAGCCAGCAGCCACGACAGTCCGAGGTCCTGCCGCATGGCCATGAATACCCCGAAGATGACGGTCATCGGCGCAGCGACCACCATCGTGCATGTCATCAGCACGAGCATTTGCACCTGTTGGACATCGTTCGTGATGCGCGTAATCAGCGAAGGCGAACCGAAGAGGTTGACTTCGCGAGCCGAAAAGTCGGTCACGCGATGGAAGAGCGCGCCGCGAACGTCTCGGCCGAACCCCATGGCCGCCTTCGCACCGCAGAAGACTGCGGCGACCGAAAACACTGCCTGGACGGCACTGACGGCGAGCATGCTGACGCCGATCGACCAGATGTGCCCAGTGTTCCCGCGCAATACACCCTTATCGATGATGTCGGCGTTCAGTGATGGCAGCAGGAGCGAAGCGGTGGCCTGGATCGCCTGAAAGACGAGCACAGCTAACAGCCACTTCCGGTATGGGCGGAGGTACGTTCGAAGAAGCCGGATCATCCTGCGGAGTCCTGTTTCGTTTCGGTGGTCTCGTCCGCTGCGAACGTTTTTTCACGCAGTTCCGAGCTGGAACATGCGGCGTCTAGGGTCGTCATGCACTCGACTCTACACGAGTGTTTAACAACCGTATCTCCGGGATTCGCCGCTGTTGCCGCGCTCTTCACCAGAACTGAGTCCAGGCTCAAGCGACACATGACGTCGCTGTCATGGATCCACTCCAGGATGCAGGACGCGCTCGTTGCGGACGGGTTCCGTCGTGCAGCGAACCTAGCGGAACATCGGCATCTTGCCGGTGCTGAGGGTCTTGGCGATCTTCCTCGCTTCGAAGAACTGCTTGAGTAGTTGGTTCACCTGGGAGGCGTCGGTCCCGCTGCCGCGAGCGATCCGTTTGCGCCGCTTGCCATCGATCTTGTCTGGGTGGCGCCGTTCCCACGCCGTCATCGAAAGGACGATTGCCTCCGCTTTGTTGAAGAAGGAGTCGTCGATGTTGTCGACATCGAGTTGGGCCTTGATCTTGCTGAACCCCGGGAGCATACCGACGAGCTGGCCGAGCGGACCCATCTTTCGGACCTTGCGCAGTTGTTCGACGAAGTCCTGCAGGTCGAAGGTGCCCTTTTTCATCTTTTCGGAGAACTTGTCGGTGTCCTCATCGCCCATGGTTTCCTTGGCTTTTTCGATGAGGGAGAGCATGTCGCCCATGCCAAGGATTCTTCCGGCCAGGCGGTCGGGGTAGAACGGTTCGAGCGCATCGGACTTCTCGCCCATACCGATGAACTTCACCGGCACGCCGGTGACCTGCCGGATGCTGAGGGCCGCACCACCGCGGGCGTCGCCGTCCATCTTTGTCAGGATCAGGCCGGTGGTGCCGACCTTGTCGTGGAATTCCTTGGCTGCGGTCACCGCATCCTGGCCCGCCATCGCATCGGCGACGAACAGCACTTCCTGCGGCTGCAACTGTTCCCGGAGGTCCGCGACCTCTTTCATCATCTCTTCGTCGATGTGGAGCCGGCCCGCGGTATCGACGAGCAGGTGGGTGATGTTCATCTTTCGCGCTTTCTCGAGCGCGTTCCCGGCGATGACGGCCGGCTTCTGAGTGGTGCCTTCTTCGTGATATGGCACATCGAGCTGTTTTGCCAGCGTCACGAGTTGCTGCACTGCTGCTGGCCGGTACACGTCGCAGGCGACCACCAGCGGCCGGTTGCCCTGTTTCTTCAGAAGGCTCGCGAGTTTGGCGATGCTGGTCGTTTTTCCCGAACCCTGCAGACCAACGAGCATGATCACCGTCGGCGGGCGCGAAGAAGTGGCCAACTGGGGCGCCGCTCCGCCAAGGATCTCGATGAGTTCGGCATGGACGATGTCGATGACCTGTTGGGCCGGCGAGAGGCTTCGGAGGACCTGGGCGCCGAGTGCTTTCTCTTTTACGCGCGACGTGAACTCGCGGACCACTTTGAAGTTGACGTCGGCCTCGAGCATAGCCATGCGGACTTCGCGCAAGGCCTGGTCGAGGTCTTCCTCAGTAACAATTCCTCGGGAGCCGAACTTCTTGAAGGCGCCCTGCAACTTATCGGTCAGCGATTCAAACATTAGAAATCATTGTAGGGCGACAAGCGGTTTGCGAGGAACGACTGGCGGGCGCGAAACCCCACGCGCGAGTGCAGCCGAGGATCAAAAAGGCCGCCCCCTTCCGGTGAGCGGCCGTTGTGTGACGATGTGAACGTCTCGGTTATTTCGGAGGTTCGACGAGCGCGACCGCAGACGCGCCGGGACGCCAGAGCGCGCGTTCGTCCTCGGTCCAGGCGGGGCCTTGATGCCTCGTGCGGTCGCGGACGGTGGTGACCTTGTCCCATGCCTGCATCGCCGGCTCCTGAACGGAGTGTCCGCACGAGAGGCACGAAATAGTCTCGTGGCTACCGATCAGGGACCCGGAGAGGCAACGAGGGCACTTCACTTGGGGTCGTTCTGGTGCGCCTGGCGTTGGAGTTCAGCCTCCATCCGCGAACGTGTCGCGGCCTGGTCTGCATCGGAAACGGCCGGCGCGTCCATCGTGACGCGGCCTTTGCCGGGATGAGCCGCGAGCCACTCCTCGTGGCTTGGCTTACGGCGCAACAGTTTGTCGAGAATACTCATAGGTCAGGGTCTCCAAAAGTGGCCCGTGGTCTCCCAAGCCGGTTGCGGGGGCCACAGCTCGAAGGCTGGGGTCGGCGCATCTCAGGTTGAAAGCCGGTCGGTTTCGTCATCCTACGCGAGACTGTCAAGCGAACGGGTGTGCTGATCGCCGGTCAGAGCGCCCTGGTGAGTTCGAGATCGAGCGCTTGCTCTTCTAGCCGCTCACAGCGCTGCTGTTCCTGGTCGAAGTCGCGCTCGACTTTGTCGCGACCGCTGCGGTGTTCTTTCGAGCCGAAGGTGTTGGTGCGGCGGGCAACGGCATCGAGATCATCCATGGCCAGGCGCCGTATGTCTTCGGCCTTTGCGATGAGCTGATTGATCTTTTGTTGGCGGTCCATGGAGGCCTCCTGGCGAGTGAGCGAAGGGCGCCCGGGGGCACTTGACGGAGCTACTTACGGCGCAGCCGCGACGCGAGTGCGAACGGCCGGGCGCTCTCCACGAAGTCCTTGGCGGCACCGCAATCGCGACATAGCCCGGCGGTGGTACCGCCAACAGGGCTGCTTAGCACCCAGTGGTGCACGCAAACAGGGGTGTCAGCCGTCAGTTCTTCGGGAAGGTTTGTCATAGCCTCCACGGTACACCTTTTCAAGGATCGCCGTTTCCCGGGGCCAAGAATTCGGTCGTAAAGCTAAGAAGGGAAATCGCTGTCTCGGCCCCGATGGAGACTCGAATGAGGCCTCTCCCGTAGACCACCGGGACATTGGACCGGGCAAATTCAGGCGTCCCGCAGGTTCCCGTCAGGGTTTCGCCCCGGGCTCGGCGGGAGTCCCCCAATACTGAGCGCAGAGCCGCCTCCATAGAGTGAACCGACAACGCATTCGGGGTAGTTCGTGGGCATCGGGCGCAACTTTAAGGGGTCTCGCCGCAAGCGTGTTTTACTGGTCGTGGCGGTGCTTGGGGTAGCCCTGTTGACCCTCACGAGTTGCGTCGCACAGACCGACGCATCAGGCCAACCGATTCAACAGACGACCGCGAGTGGGATCGACGCCCAGAACCCTCAGAACGTGTCCACGGCAATTCAGTTGCTGCTCCTGGTCACGGTGCTTTCGATGGCGCCGGCGATTCTCGTGATGGTCACGTCATTCACCCGAATCATCATTGTCCTCTCGCTCGTTCGGAACGCGATCGGCATCCCCCAGCTGCCTCCGAACCAGGTGATGATCGGCCTGGCCCTCTTTCTGACCGCATTCGTGATGGCGCCCGCAATCAAGCAGATCAACAACGAAGCCGTCCAACCGTATCTCAACGGGACGCTGACGCAGCAAGAGGCCTACAACAAGGGCGAGGCGCCGTTGCGGACGTTCATGCTGAAGCAAACGCGCCAGCAAGACCTGGGCTTGTTCCTCAAGCTTTCGGACACGGCGAAGCCGGAGACGGTGGATGACGTGCCCACCTACGTACTCGTCCCTGCGTTCACGATTTCAGAATTGAAGACCGCGTTCCAAATGGGCTTCGTGATGTTCGTGCCCTTCCTCATCATCGACCTGATTGTTTCGTCAGCTCTTCTGAGCATGGGAATGATGATGCTCCCGCCCGTCATCGTGTCCCTCCCCTTCAAGATCCTGCTTTTCGTCCTGGTCGACGGCTGGTACCTGATCATCGGCTCCCTTGTGGGCAGTTTTGCGACCTAGGGAGAACGAAATGAACGAAGCAGTCGTCATCGGCCTCATGCGCGAAGCGCTCACCACGGCGCTGCTGGTGGGTGCGCCGATCCTCGCCACCACGCTCGTCATCGGCGTGGTAGTCAGCCTCATCCAGGCGGTTACGCAAGTAAACGAGGCAACACTGACCTTCGTGCCGAAGCTCATCGGCGTGTTCGTGGCGATGTTGATCTTCGGGCCGTGGATGATGGAAACGTTGCTGAACTTCTCGGCCGGCATCTTTGCGAATGCCGCGAGTTACGGCCGCTGATGGAAGGCTTCAACGTTTCCCCCGAGTTCACCTACGCGTTCTTTCTCATCCTGTTGCGGACCAGTTCGATGCTGGTGGCCGCTCCGCTGCTCAGCCACAAAGGGATTCCGGCTTATACGAAGATCGGCTTCGCGATCTTCTTTTCGCTGGTCCTCGTGCCATTGCAGAAAGACAACCCACCTGCGGCCCCGGCGACTTTCGGGCCACTGATCGACGACGCGACCCGCGAAGTAATCTTCGGCCTCGCGCTCGGGCTGGTGATGAACCTGGTGTTCATCGGTGTCCAGATGGCCTCCCGCATCATCGGTTTGCAGATGGGGTTCGGCCTCGGCGCCGTTTTTGATCCAATCACCGGTGCCGAATTCGGCGTCTTCGACCAGTTCTACAGCCTGCTCGTGACCCTGGTGTTTTTCTCGATCAATGGCCACTACCTGGTGGTGCAAACGCTGGCCGAAACGACGAAGGCGGTGCCACTCGGCACGTTCAACCCGTTCATCGTGACGCCCGACGGCATTGCAGGGCTCATCGCCGGCCTCACCGTTACTGCCGTGCGCCTGGCGATGCCGGTGATGGCGGCGCTCGTCCTCACCGACCTCGGTATGGGCCTTGCCTCCCGCACGGTGCCGCAGATGCAAGTCCTCGTGGTCGGGGCGCCGATCAAGATCCTGGTGGGACTTCTCGTCCTTGGTGCGGCTCTGCCGGCGACGGTGACGCTCTTGCACGGAGTGCTTGGTGAATCGCTCGCCGGTTCGAGCAAAGTCCTCCTCGGGAGTGCGAACTAGTGGCCGGCGAAAAGACTGAGTCTCCGACACCAAAGCGACTAAAAGACGCTCGTCAAAAGGGCAACGTCGTTAAGAGCGACGAACTCGTGACCATCGGCGTCCTGTTCCTCGCAGTCGCTGGTATGAAGATGCTCGGCCCTTCCCTCTGGACAAGCATGGAGAACATCCTCCACGACGGACTTGCTCATCCGACCTCAGGTGAACTGACGAGCGAGAGCGCGTTTCAGATGGGTAAGGATTCGTCCTGGAACTTCATCATGGCGGTCCTTCCGCTCCTGGGGCTTCTTGCCATCAGTGCCATTGTGCTGAACGTCGCTCAGACGGGCGTCCTGTTGAGTGGAGCCGGACTCAAGCCACAAGTCTCGAGACTGAACCCCGGCGCCGGGTTCAAGAAGCTCATCTCCATGGATGGGCTCATCCGGCTGGGCAAGTCGTTGTTCAAGTTCACAGTGGTCGCGGTCGTCGTCTACTTCACGCTCAAAGCGAAACTCACCGAACTCAGCTCGCTTTCGCAGTACGGCGTCGCGTCGGGCGCCAGCCGCATGGTCACCCTCGGCTTCGATATCGCGTTCAAGACGGTTTCAGCGCTGCTAATCATGGCGCTGGCGGACTACGCCTGGCAGCGCCGGCGGCATATGAAGCAACTGATGATGACCAAGGACGAAGTAAAGCAAGAGATGAAGGAAAGCGACGGCGATCCGCAGGTGAAAGCCGCAATTCGGCGACGGCGCCAGCAAATGATGAATCGCATGATGTCGGCTGTGAAAACGGCCGACGTCGTCGTCACGAACCCGACGCACTTCGCGGTCGCGTTGAAGTACGACCCGGTGAACATGCAAGCGCCGATGGTGATAGCCAAAGGCCAGGATCTGCTCGCCAAGCGCATCCGCGAGATCGCGATGAAGAACGGTGTGCCTGTGCTCGAGGAGCCCCCCTTGGCGCGCGCGTTGCATGCGGCGGTGCCGGTGGGCGGATACATCCCGGGCAACCTGTTCCACGCCGTGGCGGAAGTGCTCGCCTGGGTCTACGCCCTTCGCAATAAGTCGTCTGCAGCGCGCCGGCGATTCGTTCCAGCATCACCCGGAGGTAACGCGTGACCGTTCAGGCTTCGGTTCGTCCTGCCCCCACTGCGGGTTTCGGCCGCCTTTTAGCTCAGACCGACATTCTCCTCGCCGGCGGCATCATCACGATCGTCGGGATGATGATCATTCCGCTGCCGCCCGTCCTCCTGGACATGCTGCTGACGATCAACATCGCTGCCTCGGTCGTCATTCTCCTGGTCGCCATCTACACCGACGAAGCCCTCAACTTCTCAGTGTTCCCTTCGTTGTTGCTGGTCACCACGCTTTTCCGACTGGCGCTGAATGTATCTACTTCGAGACTGATCCTGCTTCACGGAAATGCCGGTTCGGTCGTCCACTCATTCGGAAGTTTCGTGGTCGGCGGCAACCTCGTTGTGGGCCTCGTCGTCTTCATGATTCTCGTGGTCATCCAATTCGTGGTGATCACGAATGGTGCTGGTCGTGTTGCGGAAGTCGCGGCACGATTCACCCTCGACGCGATGCCCGGTAAGCAGATGGCGATCGACGCGGACCTCAACGCTGGACTCATCGATGAGACCCAGGCACGGGACCGCCGTCGAGCAATCGGACAGGAAGCTGACTTCTACGGCGCGATGGACGGCGCTTCCAAGTTCGTGAAGGGCGATGCTGTGGCGGGCATCGTGATCATCATCGTGAACATCATCGGCGGCCTCAGCATCGGGGTCCTGCAGCAGGGCACGAGCCCCGGTGAGGCGCTCCACATTTACGCCAACCTAACGGTCGGCGACGGCCTGGTTTCGCAGTTGCCGGCCCTCCTGATTTCGACGGCTACGGGCATCATCGTGACCCGTTCGGGAAGCCAGTCGAACCTCGGTTCGCAGATGTTTTCGCAAATGACGGCCCAATCGCGGCCCCTCTATATCGCAGCAGCCATGCTCGGCGTGTTCGGGCTGATGCCGGGACTGCCGAAGTTGCCCTTCTTCGCCATCGCAGTCATCTGCGCTGGCGCGGGATGGGCGATCACTCGTGGGAAGCAGCAGGACGTCGCCTACGCCGCTTCAATGGTGCCGATCGCAGAACCCGAACCGGAGACTCTCGGGCCTCAGCAAGTCATTCAGATGATGAACATCGACCCGCTTGAGGTGGAAGTCGGCTACGGACTCATCCCGATCGTGGACGAGCAGGCCGGAGGCGGACTGTTGCGGCGGATCACGATGATCCGAAGGCAACTGGCACTGGACCTAGGCATCGTGCTGCCCACCGTTCGTGTTCGAGACAACCTCCAGCACGCACCGAACGCTTACGTAGTGAAGTTACGTGGCGTGGAAATCGCCCGGGGCACGCTCCAGCCTGGCCAATTCCTGGCGATGGACCCGGGGACCGCCGAAGGCGATATCCCCGGCATCGAGACGCAAGAACCCGCGTTTGGACTTCCTGCCAAATGGATAACCCCGGCCTACAAAGAGCGGGCGGAGTTGCTCGGCTACACAGTGGTTGACGCCGAGTCCGTACTGGCAACACATCTGACCGAGCTTGTGAAGCGCTTTGCTCCCGACCTCGTCAGCCGCCAGGACACGCAAAACCTTCTCGAAAATCTGCGCAACGAATACCCCGCACTGGTGGAGGAACTGGTCCCTTCGACCCTCACCGTCGGCGAGGTGCAGGAAGTTTTGCAAAACCTGCTCAGCGAGCGCATCTCGATCCGCGACCTGGTCACCATCTCCGAGACACTCGCGACACAGGCCCGGGTCTCCCGCGACATCGACCTGCTAACCGAGTACGCGCGGGCCGCGCTGGCGCGCCAGATCAGCAGGCAATACGCACCGGAAGGGACGCTCCACGTCATCACCGTCGGTTCGCGGACGGAAGACGAAATCGCTCAATCGATCCAGCAAGGTGACCACGGAAACCAGGTGGCGATGGCTCCATGGGCGATGCAGCGCCTGCTCGGTGTCGTCGGAACGGAAGTTGAGAAAGTGGCGGCCTCCGGTCGTGACCCGATCATCCTTTGCTCTTCGCGCATCCGGCTTGCACTGAGGCGAATGCTCGAGCGCCGGTTGCCGAATGTTGTGGTCCTTTCATTCGCAGAAGTCACAGCCCAGACGCAGGTTGAAGCCGTCGGAAATATCGAGGTGAACGTTGGAAACGAAGCGATTCATCGGTAACGACATGTCGCGCATTTTTGCGCGCGTGCGCCGGGAACTGGGGGCCGATGCCGTCATCGTGCAGACGCGTTCGCTTCTGCGGGATGGCGCCGACCCGCTGATCGAGGTGCTCGCGGCCGCGTCCGGCGGCGGAGAAGACTCCCTGACGCTCGCGCTGCAGCGGGTAATGGTGGAGAGCACGCTTGACCGCGTCGAGAAGCCATCAGGCCGCCTCACCGTAGGCGACCTTGAGGACATTGCGGTACGTGAAGCAGATGAAGCGGCGACCCTCAGGGAGTTCGACGCCGCGTTTGTGTCGGCGCAGCGACAGCCGCCTGCAGATCCGCCAGCCTGGCTCGAGGGCTTCATCAGTACGAATGGGCTGGATGCCTCGATCTCAGAGAGCCCTGAACTACTCGCGCTCTTCGACGACGTGGAAGAGCCGCACGACACGATTGCACCATTCGTTGCCCCGAGCGTTATACCTCCGCCTCCGGTGCAGTGGTCACCCCGGCCACGAATCATCACACGGCCGCGCCCGTCGCACGCCGGTGACGCGGAGCAGCGGGAATCCGAATCGCCAGCGGCCAGTAACGCTCCGCGGCCGTTTTCGCCGGTGGAGCCAGGCAACGCCGGACGGCTGATCTCGCGGGGATTCACGGCTGCCGCGGCGCGGCTGATCGCTGACGCGGCGCCTGCAGCTACGGCCCAACAGGCCCTGGAAACCGCTCTGGCGACGGCGGACGTGGCTTACCCCTCCGAAGGCCGGACGGCGATCATTTCGATCCAGGGCGCCGCTGGCTCCGGGAGGACTACTGCGCTGATGCGTATGGCGCTTGATTGTGCAGATTCCGGACGCGAGGCCGTGCTGGTTGCTGCCGACTCTTCGCATGCCGGCGGCCGTGCGCAGGTGCACGCCTACGGCGAGGCGATTGGCCTTGCCGTGCTCGATGCCTTCAGCCCGCAGGATCTCGTTCACGCGATTACGAGAGCGCCCAAGGGCGCTTGTGTCTTCGTGGATGTCCCCGCGGGGCGTTGGACGCCGCCGCCGCTACCGGGGGTGGACCACTTCGTCTACGTCGCGGTCCCTGCGCACTGGCAGCCATCGACTGTTGAGTCGACGCTTGCTGAGTTCGACTCGGCAGGTTGCGCGGGCGCCGTAATCACCGGTGTGGACCTGGCCACCGCATTGACCCCGGCCATCTCCATTATTGTCGAGTCACAGCTTGGCATAGCTTTCCTATCCTCAGGAAGGGACATCGCGACGGGCATTGGGATTGCTGATCCTTTCACGCTCGCATCAGGGGTCTTCACTACAAGTACACGGGAGACGACCAATGGGCGGCTTGCCGTTACAGCGTAAGAATCCCTTCATGGCACAAGGGCTTCTCCCCGGCATCACCCTGCGTCTGGACGTTTCCGCGGGAAGCGAAGGCGAGACGTACGTGACGCGCGTGGAAGATGTCGATCCGACGAGGATCGCCATCCTGGTGCCGATGCGTGGGCTGCGCCCACGCCCATTCACAGCAGGCACGCTTATGCATGCGCACTACATCCATCAGCAGAAGCGCTGGATGTTCGTCACCGAAGTGGAAGGGCACAGCGAGGACGGCCTCTACGAATTCTTGCGGCTCCCCGGAGCTGTTGAGAGCACCGAGCGGCGGAGGAATTTCCGATTGCCGACGGCGATCAAGCCCATGAGTATTTACCGCCTCCTCGTGGACGTGGATGCAGACGAGGAAGAGCCGCTCGAGGGGACGATCGTTGACCTCAGCGAAGGCGGCGTTTGCTTCAGCACTCGCGCTTTCGCTCAGCCCGGCGAGCGACTAGGAGTCCAGGCGCTGCTTCCGGAAGCGGGCGAGATCAACGCGCGCATGCGTGTGAACTACATCCGGGAACCATCGCCGGGCAATCGCAACCGGCGTTTGCACTGTGAATTCACCGACATCAGCCGAGCGGACCGCGACACCATCGCCCGCTACATGATGCGGCGCCAGCTCGAGATGCGACGGCGAGGTCAACTATGACAACGCTTCGCCCGTACACGGTTGCCCGTTTCGGTGTGTACGCCGCTGCCGGGGTTTCGCTCTTGAGCGTTTGGCTTGGCACCCGTGCTGGCGCGTCGTTCGACTATGCCCTGCTGAGGTCCGTGTTCTTTTTTGTCATCGTCGCCGCCCTCGGGTTCGGCGCTGAAGCAGTCCTGCTGCTTACCCCCGTCCCGCCGCCTGTGGTGGTGGATCTGGAAGAACCCCAGGAATCGATTGAATAACGTGTTGAAGGAGTGCCTCCATGGCCGTGGCAAGTGAAGTTCGCGCTGGCAGCCCCGCATCCGACCGGGATGCGGCGATCCGGCAGTACGCGCCGCTCGTGAAATACGTGGTTGGGCGGCTGGCCATCGGCCTTCCGGCGATCCTCGACTACGAAGACATCCTCAGCTACGGCACGATCGGGCTGATCGAAGCGCTCGATCGCTTCGACGACAGCAAGGGTGTGAAGTTCGAGACCTACGCGATCAGCCGAATTCGAGGCTCCATCATCGATGCCCTTCGAGCGCTGGATCGGCTCCCTCGGTCGGTTCGCCAGAAAGCCAAGAAGCTCGAACAAATTCACGTTAGCTTCGTGTTGGATAACGGCCGCGAGCCGACGGACGAAGAAGTGGCCCTGGCAATGGGACTCACCATCGACCAGTACAACCAGACGCTGGTCGACTGCAGCTGGGTAACCGTCTCACTCGACGGCCTGCTTGACCGGGACAATAACGACGACGGTTCCGCGCCGACTGAGTTGCCGGCTGACCCGAATGAAGAGGACTTCACGCAACGGCTGGAGAAGCGCCAGCTGGTTGAAGCACTGACCGGAGCAGTGAAGCAACTTCCCGAGCGGGAGTGGCTCATCGTCAGCCTCTATTACCGCGACGAAATGACGATGAAGGAAATCGCCCAGATCCTCGAAATCTCTGAATCGAGGGTCTGCCAGCTCCACGGCCGCGCACTTGGCCGCCTCCGTGCCCGACTTACGCGCGAGCGCACCGCATAGGAGTGTTGAAATGAACGACGCAGTCGCACTGCTCGCCATCTCCCAGCTGGTTTGCCTGGGAGCCATCTTCTACTTGTACACGCAGGTTCAGGAAGTGAAGAAGGCCGCGCCGACTCGGCGCCAGCCTTCGACCCGTGTCCACCGGATGCCAGGCCCTGCTGAAGTCGGAAACCACAGCACTGCCCGTGCAGCCCGGGCCGCCTATGCCCAGCCCGCAGCGGCTGTTGTGCAGAGCGCGCCAGTCCGAGGCGACGTCGCCGCACTCGTGGCCCGCAGCAACGGTGTAGTGGACATTTCGGCATTGGCTCGGCGGCTCCGTAAGAGCGAAGACGAAGTACGCCTGCTCCTGCGCCGCCAGGGAATTGCCAGTTAATGAAGACGGCGCTTCTCGGCGGATTGGCGGCACTCGTTGCTGCGTGCGCGCTCTCCTTCGGAGGGGGCCAACCGGCACGCGCGAATGGTGTTCCGCAGCTTGTGAAGCTCACGTACCTCGATGGTGTGTCGAATTTCGGGCCGAAAGATGCAGAAGGCGTGCTGGAATTCAGCTTTGCCGAAGCCTACGCCCGCTTCGATGTGAAGAACCTCAAGCCTATCGACGGCTATGTGCTCGAAGGGTGGCTGAAAGGGCCAGGTGAGCCGCTCTTCGTCGGCGCGATCGTACCAAACGCTTCGGGAGTGGGCGTGCTCGACACCAAACTCAAGGGGCTGACCCGCTACGACTACAACACGTTCGTGATCGCCGCGCGCAAGACGAGCGCGGCCGAAGGCCAGCCCGGCACGGATATCTCGATTGCAGGGCGATTCACGGTCCTCGGCGATGAGGGCCAGGCCGCCGCCGGTGGCGACGTGAAACCGAGCAACCTACCGGACACCGGGGAAAGCCCGGCGATGTCGACTCGCCAGCGAGTCGGTCGGACAGTAACGATAGCGGCGGCCTCCGCCGGTCTCGCGTTTTTCTTCTTGCGCTATATGCGCCGCCGGAGGGTGACCAGTGATTAAGGGACTGTACAGCGCGTTCAGCGCGATGGAATCCGCGTGGCGATACCAGGACGTGCTGGCGAATAACATCGCCAACTCCGACACGGCCGGGTACAAGCGCGAATTCGCGACTCAACAACCATTCGCCGATGTGTTGCTCTCGCAGCAAGCGCCGGTGCCCGCACCCATCAGCGCCCGCATCCAGCAAGTGGTCGGACAGATCGGGACGGGCACGTTCATCGCCGACTTCGCGACCGACTTCGGCTCGGGAATCGTGCGCGAGACCGGCAATGAACTTGATATCGCTTCAGAGAACGGCTTTTTCCAGGTAGAGGGCGCTGACGGGACGGTGTTCGCGACGCGTGACGGCAGGTTCGGACGCGACGCGGCGGGCGATATGGTCACCAGCCAGGGTTACTACGTCCTCGATGAAAACGGCCAGCACATCAACCTCCCGCAGGCGGCCGTCTCGATTTCCGCGGACGGCGCGATCATCGACCAGGGCGGAGAAATAGCACGGCTGGCAGTGGTGGACTACAGCCCCACACAGCTGACCCGAGCCGGAGAGGCTTACTTCACCGCCAGCGGCGAAGGCCAACCACCCGTGGGCGGACCGGGGCTGCGGCAGGGATTCCTCGAAGGTTCGAATTCGAACCTTGTCGAAGAGATGACGTCGCTGCTTGCGGTGCAGCGCACCTATCAGGCCAACCAGGCGGTGCTTTCGAAACTCGATGGCACACTCGACCAGGCGGCCGGCGAATTGGGGAGGCTGTAATCCATGCCCACGATCCTTGGGGCCGCAGCCAGCGGCATGGCGCACAATCAGAACAAGCTCGATGTCATCGGCCACAACGTGGCGAACGTCAACAGCTACGCGTTCAAGAAGTTCCGGGCGCTGCACGAAGGACTCGCGCAGCCTCAGGTGGACCCGGATGCTGGACGTCTCGGCGTGGCCGAGACCACGCGCGACCTCATCTTTTCCCAGGCCGCCACGCAGGTGACCGAGAATCCTCTCCATTTCGCCATCGAAGACGACTCGTTCTTGCGTGTCCAGGACCCCAGCGGCCGGATTGTCTATACGCGCTTCGGTGGGTTAGAAGCGGACCAGGACGGCAACATCTCCGCCTTCCACGGTCGCCCACTCGAACCGCCGATCCAGATGCCGCCGGGATGGATTCTGCCTGCTGTCGACCAATTCGGGAGCGTTAGCGCGGTCGATGAAACCGGCGTCCGGCAGGATCTCGGACAGGTCACGCTCGCAAAATTCCGCAACCCGCAGGCCCTCGAAATTCTCGGTGACGGGATGTACGCAGACACGGCGAACACGGGCGAGATCACGGTTGGCACCGCGGGAGTAGAGGGTTTCGCCGCATTGCGACCGGGCGCTCTCGAAGGCTCCAATGTGGATATCGCAGAAGAGTTCACGAACATGATCGTCGCGCAGCGGGCCTATACGGCCTGCGCGAAAACGTTCTCTGTTGGCGACGAGATGCTCGCACTCGCCACCAAGATCACGCAGTAGGAGAAGCACCATGGCACGTATCGACGGCCTGAATCTTTCCGGCACCAGCCTGAACCCAACGGGCGCGACCGGCGGCGCGTCATCCGCTGCCGGCAGCTCGCCCGAAGCGGACGCGGCAATCAAGGCGCGCGGACGCCAGGATGTAATCAACCTTTCGAACCGCGGCCGGATCGTCGCTGAAGCCGCCCGCGCGGTTTCGAGTTCGAGCGATGTGCGTGCTGAAAAAGTCGCGGCTCTCAAGGCCGCCATCGCCAATGGCAACTACCAGTCGAACGCTCGCGAAATCGCCGAACGGCTGATCGCCAACGGCCTGGGGAGCTAGCGAGCGATGGACGTCCGTTCAGTGGTCCTGACCGAGGTTCTCGCCCTCCTGAAGGAAGAAGAGGATGCCCTCAGCGGCCTTCTCGACCTCGCCATCGACGAACAATCTGCCCTCATCGATTCCGATTTCGACCGCATTAGCTCGGTCAGCAACCAAATGCTGGAATCGGCCTCGAAAATCGATGCGATTGAAGCGAGGCGTTTGAATCTGCTTAGAACTGTCCATGCAGAGTCGATGACGCTCGAAGAACTGCTGCCACTTGCCGAAGATCTGGGAATCAACGGATTCGCGCTCGCTCGCGGCCAGATGCTGGCCAGGGCACGGGAGTTGAAAGAAGCGCAGGAGCAGAATGCGCGCCTTCTCCTGAACGCGATGAAGTTGCGCGACCGTTGGGCGAATCTCCTCGGTGGCTTTGCCGCCCCGGGGTACAGCAACAAGGGCCGCCGCAACACGAACGCTTCGCGCGGCACCGTCTCGCGAAGCGCCTAGGAGCCAACCGTGGGTCTTTCCATCGGACTCGACACTGCCGTAAAGGCCCTTCGCGCGCACCAGCTGGCGGTCGACGTTGCCTCGCACAACATCGCCAACGCTCAGTCGCCTGGATACTCGCGTCAGCGCGTGTTGCTCCGTCCCGTGGGCCTCGATGGATCGGATCACTTCAGCCGCGATAACTTGCTGGGCCGTGCAGGATTCGGAGTCGATGCGAAAGACGTGAACCGTATCCGCGATAGCTTCATGGACTTCCAGACTCGGCAAAGCCTTTCGAACCAGTCTCAGTTCTCTTCATTCTCGGCACCGATTGGGAACGCCGAAGTCGTTTTCAACGACCCTTCCGATGACGGACTCTCTTCACTCCTTAGCAAGTTCTGGGCGTCATGGCACGATGTCGTGAACGAGCCCGAATCGTCTCCCGCCCGAACGGAACTCGTCCACGCGACGACCACGTTTACGACACGCATCCAAGCGGCGCACGAAGAACTCAACCAGCAACGGCTCAACCTCAACCAGACCGTCGCTGGGATTGGTGAGCAGATAAACGCGAAGGCATCCGAGTTAGCGCAATTGAACTTGCAGATCCAGCAGGTGGAGCTCAATGGCGATATGGCGAACGACCTCCGAGACCGCCGCGACCTGATCCTCGATGACCTCTCGAAGCTCGGAAATATCAGCTACTCAGAAGATGACAGCGGCTCGATGGCCGTCTCCCTTGGCGCTCATGAACTGGTGTTCGGGACTTCGGCGCGGCACGTGAACACCGTCCCGGACCCTTCCGACCCGGGCATGGTGAAACTCCAGTTTGCGATTGACAACGACGACGTGAACGTCTCTTCGGGACAGTTGCGCGGAGTGCTCGATGCCCGTGATGTCGCGTTCCCTGACCTGATTGGGAAGCTCGATACGCTGGCCAGCGGCCTTATCAACTCGGTCAATTCCCTCCACCAGGCAGGTTTCGGCCTCGATAATGTCACCGGCCTGTCGTTCTTCACGGGAACGGACGCCTCAAACATCGCGATCAACTCGGTGCTCGCAGGCAGCCCGCAATCGATCGCGACCTCGACTGGAGCGAACCAGCCCGGCAACCCGGCCAACGGGCTCGCGATTGCGAACCTTCAGCAAGCGACGAACATGCTCGCGGGTTTCAGCGCCAGCAGCCTCGTCGTCAATGAGAGCCTGAGCGCGGGAAACACTGCGGCCGGGATCAAATTGGGCGCCACTCTGCAGCCAGGCACGTACCACATGGTCGCAGTAGGCCCGAATGTTGAACTTCGCTACGGTTCAGCTACTGGTCCGGTCGTCGGCACGGCAACGTTAGCGGCAATCGCCCCTCCTGGTGGCACGATCGCGTTTATGAACGGGACGAACACGGTGGCATCGATTTCTGTGACGACGGGAGCCGGATATAGCGCCGCCCAGCAACTCACTGACCTGACCACGGCCGGCAACGACACCATGCAGGTAGAAACGTCTGCTTCCACGTACTACGGCAACATCGTCTCCGTGCTGGGCGCCGATGTGAACCGGGCGAAGGGCCTGACGGATTCAGCAGGTTTGCTTGTGGATCACCTCGACGGCCTGCGCCAGTCGATCCAGGGCGTGAACATCGACGAAGAGGTGACGAACCTCAATGCCTCGCAGCACGCCTACAACGCCGCCGCGAAAGTCATCTCGACCATCGACGAGATGCTCGACACGTTGATCAACCGGACGGGGGTCGGATAAGCCATGCGACTCAGCGAACAGTCCCGTGTTAGCAATCAGATCCGCTACATGGATTCGGCGACGGACCGGATGGACAAGGTGCAGCGCCAACTCTCTTCCAACCGGCGAATCGACCGCGCCAGCGACGACCCGACAGGCGCCGCACTCGCAATGCAGCACCGGAAGAACATCGCCTTCGAGGCGCAGATGCGCCGCAACCTTGAAAACGGCACGGCGTTCCTCAACGTCACGGAGTCGGCGCTGGACGGCACCACGGAGTTGCTTCAGCGCGCACGTGAACTGACCGTCCAGGGTTCGACCGGCACGCTCGGGGCCAGCGAAAAAACGAACATCGCCGCCGAAGTGAATCAGATCATTCAGCAGTTGGCCCAGGTGGCAAACACAAACTTCGGCGGGGCTTACATCTTCAGCGGGCACCAGACGCAAACACCGGCGTACGCCGTCGGCGGGAACCCTCCAAGTGCGGTGACCTGGCAAGGCGACAACGGCCAGCGAACCCGCCAGATTTCCGCCCAGGATGCAGTCCCCGTGAACGTCGTAGGGAACGACGTGTTCGGCACGATGTTCTCGGACCTCATTCAGCTTCGGGACAACCTGAATACCAATCAGCCGACGACGACCATCAACGGGTCAATTGCGAACATCGACAAGGCACTGAATAGCGTGCTCAACACGAGAGCCGATGTCGGCGCGCGCGT
The DNA here is from genome assembly GCA_039933735.1 of bacterium. Lineage (GTDB taxonomy): Bacteria > Chloroflexota > Dehalococcoidia > Tepidiformales > Tepidiformaceae > Amarobacter. The sequence goes on from JBDTNM010000010.1 coordinate 21,947, forward strand.
AAACCGCTTCGAAGCGACCACAGCTCGATCTGAAGAGACGGACACGAATCTGCAGGAGCTGCGGGCAAACATCGAAGACATTGATGTGGCCCAGACGATTATCCAGTTCACGGCGGCCCAGAACGCGCTGCAGGCCGCGCTCGGCGCCATCGGCAAGACGAGCAACATGAGCCTGCTGGACTTCCTCCGCTAGTTTCGAACTAGAGTTGTGAGAACGTCGTGAGGGCTTCGTCGAGGCTCATTTCGCGGACGCCTTGGACTTCGAGGACGGCTTTCAGCCAATCGGGCCGCGCCCGACCGCATACCGCCACCGGCGTGGCGATCCCGGAATGTTCAGCGGCCAGTTCAGCGAACCGAGCGACGTACTCAGCAGGCCGGATGTCCGCCGAGAGTTCCACGAGAGCGAAGGGATCCGGCACTGTCGCACGTCCCGGTACGCCGCGGACCATGACCGGCCCAGGCCGGTCGCCGCCACCGGCGAGGCCGGCGCCATCCATCAGCACGGCGCCCCGGACACTCTGCGGACGTGCGCCAGCGATAAGCAGCGCTATGTAGGCGCCCAGCCCGCGGCCCGCGACAGTAGCCGGGCCGATCATCGAGAGCGCGGCATCGGCGTCGCCCATGAGTACTTCAGCCGTGTATCCACCACCACCTGGAACCGTGGACGCACCATGGCCCGTGAAGTCCAGTGCAAAGACCGGGCCTGGCCACGCATCGAATTCGGGAGGCACAACGGACGGCGATTGGTCGCCAAGGGCGTGGAGCAATAGCAGCGCTGGACGTTCTCCGTTTCGAAGTGTGTGGAGCGCCAGCTTTACCTGGTTGTGGGTGACAAACACGGTCATCCGAGGAACTCCAGGACCATTTCCGCCACTTCGTTCGGATGTTCGACGTGGATGAAGTGCCCCGTGTTTTCGAACGGTACGAGGCGTGCTGAAGGCGGCATGAACGGGAGTAAGGCCTTGTGGTTCGTACCCCAGCCCATCTCTTCCTCGACTGTCGCGGTCAGGCCGAGCAACGGCACTGGCAACACCTTCATGCGTTCCAGCGACCAATCTGGCCGCCAGGGCCCGAACCCACCGAAACGAATTGCCGGGTCGAGTTTCCAGCGCCATCCGTCGGCATCCTTCCTGGCGCCAATAGTCACGAGGTAGCGAAGCCATTCGTCGGAAAGTCGCGGGTTCATGCGTTTTCGGCGGCGAGCGAGGTCATCGATAGTGCCGGGCTTGCGGAATGTTGCCGCGGCGGCTCTGCGATGATCGAGCCAATCGGCGAGGTTTCGCGAGCTGAAGCGGCGCTGTTCGTGATCGGAGACGTCCGGGTGCGGTTCCGGCGACGGTAGTCCATCGATAACGACAAGGCGCGACATGCGCATGGGCAACGCTTCGGCGAGTTGGAGCATCATGCCGCCGCCCTTGGAGTGGGCGATGACCGGGACAGGGTCGGGAGTGATTGCGTCGAGGACCGAAAGTGCGTCGCGGACATCGGCGTCCCAGCTGTAGAGCGGCGCATGGTCGGAATCGCCGTGGCCGCGATGGTCCCACGAAATGACCCGCCAACCCGCCGAAGCGAGCAATGGCGCGAAGACATCGAACGTGCCGGCGAAGTCGCTGCCGCCGTGAACGAGGAATAGAGGCGCTCCGGTCGCGGGCCCCCATTCGCAAACAGCGATGTGAACGCCGTACGAATCGACCCAGTGATGACGTGCGGGACGCACAGCCCCCGGATAGGTGGCGAACGACGAAGCTTCGACCATCGGACTGGTCATTGCACAGCCCCTTGCGGCATTCGGAGAATTTGAGACGAGTTGATTTGGAGCGGGCGGCGGGAATCGAACCCGCGCCTCAACCTTGGAAGGGTCGCGCGCTACCATTACGCCACGCCCGCCCCGGAAGACACCGGCCGAAACCAGCCCGAGAATCGTAGCATCTCGGCGCGAATCGTTCTCCCGGCCGTGCCGTACGATGCAGAGGATGCCAGAGATCCGTCGCGTGCTGCTGGTAGAACCGTTCGAGGGCGTGCGCTGGCGGAGCATCAGCGCGTATGCGGGCTCGCTTCGGACGATGCTCGAGGCGGCAGGCATCGACGTCGAAACCGCTTCGGCGCCATGGTTCAATCCGCCTTCGATAATCCACGCCACGGCCGCTCACTGGTCGCGCCAAACGGCAGTGCGCGACGCCGCGGCTGGGAAGTTCGATGTGGTTCACCTGGTCGACCACGGTCTTGCTCATCATGCGGGGCGGTTCGCATCCGGCGCCGCGACCGTTGTCACGTGTCACGACGTGATGCCGTTCACGGTGCCGGGCTACTACCAGACGCGGCACGAAGCGCTGCTCAAACGGTCGTTCCTGCGCCGTTCATACGAAGGATTGCGTATGGCGGACGTCGTAATCGCTGTCTCACACTATTCCGCCGGGCAACTGGCAGAGCGGTTCGGCCTGACGGAGTCGGTGGTTGAAGTACCGAACGTCGTCAGGCCGGCTTTCCGGCCGATCCCGACCAGGGAAGCAGAGGTTGCGCTGTTGGCGGCCGGCACCGAATTACCACCAAATCCCCGGATTCTGAGCGTGGGGAACGACCGCGCCTACAAAAACCTGCCGGCACTGGTGGAGGCGCTCGCGCGCCCAGCGTTGGCACACGCGTCCTTGATTCGCGTTGGAGCGAAAATGACCGGAGAGGCGGCGCGTCGCGCGGCGGAGACCGGTGTGGCGCGGCGCGTGCGCAACCTGGAGGCCGGGGCCGACGCAACGCTCGCACTCGTCTACGCCGCCTCTTCCGTGCTGGCTCAACCGAGCCTTGCGGAAGGATTCGGGATCCCGGTGATTGAGGCGATGGCCTGCGGACTGCCCGTCGTTGCCTCGGATGGCGGAGCCTTGCCCGAGGTGGTCTCCGACGCAGGCATCATCGTGCGACTTGCTGAGGCGGACTTTCCCGGCGCCCTTGCGAACGGGCTTTCGCTCGCGTTGGCCGAACGAGACAGGCTATCCGTGGAGGGCATTCAAAGGGCTAGCGCCTTCGCACCAGAAGCTGTCCTGCCCCGAATCCTCGAGGCGTACCAGCGCGCTGTTAGAGTCCGTCGGTGACTCCCGTCGCAGTGTCCATAGATCGCGACGTTTCAAGGTCTACTATGGGCGCGTGGGGATTGCCACCGGCAGCCTGATAGCCCTGGTGTTCCGCGTGAGCGATGTGTTCCTCTGGGGATTCATCGGTGTGCTGACGGCGCGCACCCTGACGGTGGAAGAGCGTGGCGTCTACGCGACGGCGATCATCGTTACTTCGGCGGTGGGCGGCATATCGAGCCTTGCCTCAGCCACGGGGTACTTTGTCTCGAACCAGAAGCGTGATCCTGCAGAGGTCGGAGCGAACGCTTTGACGGCCGTTTCGCCGGTAGTCGTTGCCATTCTTCTGCTGGGTATGGGCTTTGCGATATTCGGGCGAGGTTCCGGGGGCCACATCCTGGCGCTCGCCACCCTCTCGATGGCGCCGGGCATCATCCGGGGCACATCGCTCGGGGTGATTCTCGGACAGAACTCGCTGGTGAAGTTCAACATTGGCGGCGACATCACGGTCCTGCTGGCTATCATTTGCCTCGGCGTTTGGTTGGGCCTGTTGGGACACCGGACGGCGGAAAACGGGCTACAGGCGTGGTGCCTGGCGCAATACCTCTCGCTCGTCCCGTTCGCCGTTTGGGGGCGAAGCTGGCTGCGCTGGTTTGCCCACCACCGGCCGAATAGGTCTCTGATCTGGGCGATGGTGCGGTTCTCTTCAGTCACCGGCATCGGGGGAGTAATCGGACTCCTCAACTACCGGATGGATCAGTTCCTCGTGTTTCGCCTCGACGGGCGCGAGGGCGCCGGCATCTATGCTTCGGCCATCGCCGGAGCGGAGGGGCTCTGGCTCTTCTCTTCAGCGATCACGCTCGCGTCGTTCGCGAGAGTTGGCCGAGGCAATCCGCGCGAGGCGGCGTCACTCACTGCGACGGGCATCCGCCATACCGTGCTGGTGGTCATCTGCGGCGGCCTTTCCGCCGCGCTCATCGGTCCGTATGTGATCGAATTTCTGTTCGGCCATGCCTACAGCGCCGCGGGTCAACCGTTCCGGATCCTTTGTCTCGGCACGGCGCTGTTCGCGCCGCAGGGAATGGTAAACCTTTACTTTGTGAACCACGTCGGGATGCCGCGTTTTCCGTTGCTTGTCGGGATCATGACGCTAACCGCTTCGTTCATCGGCGGAATCATTTTGATCCCGGCATTCGGCACGTCAGGCGCCGCCTCGGCGACTTCGATCAGCTACGCGATCGCGACAACGGTTTCGATCACCGTGTTCTTGCGGCGAACACGGTTGCCAGCGTCGGAACTCTGGCGCATCCGGCTGGCGGACCTGCGCGCGTACTGGGACCTTGGTCGTTACGTGCTCGGCAGGGCATTGGGCCAACGCCCTGCGATCTCACGCCCAGTGGAGTAGTGCTCAGGCGCGTGCGCTTCCGCGCTTTCTCTGGCGCGGTGCGAACGTAGGCCCGGTCGCCTGCTTCGCTTTCGCGCTGCCGAACGTTGCCGAAGCTCGCCCTCGCCAACCGATGTAGACCGCGAGCAGCGTCCCGAACCACATGACCGCCGTAAACCATTCCACGGAGTGGGTCAGGCTCCAACTTTGAGACAGGGTAATTCGCCAGTTGAGGGCGAGGACCGGCAGGAAGGCCAGGAGAGCAAACGCAACGGCTCCGGCAATCAGATAGCGGGCGTTCGACAAGGCGGCGAAGGGGAGCATCCAGATGATGTACCAGGGGTGGTAGCCGGGGCTGACGAAGAGGAACACAGACATCACCAGAGCGACCCCGCGGACCAGGTCGACCTTGGTTTTTAGTGGGTGGAACGCCATCACCGCTGAGACGAGTACGACGTACGCGGCATAGCTGCTCAGTACCATAACGTTGCGACCGTGGCGGCCGGTGTTGAGCCAGAGCTCGAACCAATGCCAGGGCGTGGTCTCAATGACGGCGCCGGCCGGGCCGATGGAGCCATTCTGAATCGGTCCAGCTCGGAGCATGTAGAGAAAGAGGACAAAGCCGGCCCCGCCCATCGTCAATCCGGCAAGTGCGTATCTCCAGCGTGGCCACCACCAGGCGGCGACCACGGGAGATGCGAGGACGAGTGCGTATTTACATAACGCCGACACCAGCCAGGTCAGGACGCCCGCGCCGCGTTTCGGCCATTCGCGTTCCATCACCAGCCAGAGCGCCAAAACGCCGAAGAACGCCATCATCGCGTCGTTGTGCCCGTCGCCCGGGTACTGCCAGGTCATCATCGGGTTGAGCCCCACGATGCCAGCGACTAAGGCCGCGTTTTGCCCGAGCCGTTTCGCAAGGAACCCGGCCGCGACGGCGGTGCCGGTGAGGAAGATCAGCCCCATGATTTTCTGGCCGAGGATGTTGGCCTTGAAGCCATCGCCGACGAATGGAATTGGTGCGCCACCAATCGCATAGGCCAGTGGGCCGTAACCGCTGGGCGCGCCGCGGAAGACGCGGACTTCGTTGGCCACAGGATCATCGACCTGGCTCGGAGTCCCAGAGAAACTGGCCGGCCACTTGTGGTGGATCCAGAACGTGCGCACGTCCGCCGCCAGGTGCACCGAGTCCGGCGAGGTAAGCGGCATGGCGGGGAGCATGGCGAAGCCGGCCAGGATCGTCCCGGCGATTGCCGCCGGAAAGCTGAATCGGAAGCCTCGATTGAGCGCCCAGAGGCAGGCGAGGTACGCCCCGCAAGCGACAATGAGGAGCAGGCTGGTATCGCGGAAATCTGAGAAGCCGGCGGTCAAGACGCGGGAGATGCCCGCCCGAGCAACGATGTCGTTGTCGTTGCTGAGGGAGACTCGAAGTGCGAAGCCGAATAGCCAGATGCCGCACATCACGAGAAGAGCGCCGGCGAAGACCAGCATGACGCGCTGTTCGGATGGCGACGTCCTCGGCTGCTTAACGGACATTCGGCGCTCCTGTTTCAACGTTTCGGGGTGTCGGCGCCCAGGCTCGAACGCGCGCTGTGATCATGGCCCAGACGCCAATCGGGAACCAGAGCAGACTCAGGAGGCTGTGCCGAGCCGCAAGCCGCAGGCTACCGCTCGAGAGTTTGATGAGGCGTTCGCGCCAGCCGATCCAGGCCGGGATCGCCCATTCGCCAGCCATCGCCGGCCAGACGATCAGCGCTGGGAGAGCGAATGGCGCTCCAGCCACGGCCAGGACTGCGGCCGATGTAACGCCCATCCGCGTGAGCAGGCGGGTCGGGAAGACCAGATAAATCGCCAGGTCGCGGGCGTGTGGATCGCCGTGCGCCGCGGCGTTTGCAAGCCGAATCCAGCGCCCTTTGATGACCCCAATGTGGCCCCTGACCCAACGGGAACGCTGACGAACCGAGGTTTTCAAGTCGCGTGGTTCGCCAAGGGCGACCTGGGCCGCTGAGACATACCGAATGTGGTGACCATCAGCAACGAGCCGGGCGGTCAGCTCGAGGTCTTCGGTCATCGTCCATTGGCCCGAGCGATAGAGAGCAAGCAGTTCGGGGCGAATGAACCAGCCACAGCCGGTAATTGTCGTGGTCAGGCCGAGGGCTTCGCGGGGCCGCCACCAGAACAGGTTTCGCGCCTTTCGCCCGAAACCGTAGCCCTCAGCGAGCCAGTCGGCGTCCGCGATCGGTACCGCTTCAGCCTGGAGGCAATCGGCGCCGTCCGAGTGGTCAGCGATGGCTGCCAGCAGCCCGGCTTCGACTCGCGCATCTGCGTCGAAAATGCCCACGAAGTCGTGATCGCGGCCCAGGAGTTCGGCCCCGGCCTGCACGGCGAACGCCTTGCCCGTCTTGGCGGTCACTTCCAGCACTGCGGCGCCAGCACGAGCAGCCGCACTGGCTGTGCCGTCCGTACAATTATGGGCGACTACTAGAACATCCCGGAGTTCGGCGGGGTAGTCCTGCGAGAACAAGTCGGCGACGACGCGTGCAACCACGTCTTCTTCGTTTCGGGCACAGACGATGAGTCCGAAGCGTGGCAACTGCTCGGGCCGCTTCAGGGGGATGCCTTGCTGCCGTTTGCGATAGCCGAGGGTGGTGATGGCCGATTGGTAGAGCGAGAACGCGACGATGACGAGTTGCCCCGCGACGAGCGTCCACCTCATCAACCGCCAGAATTCTCGCATCGGGCCATTATTCGGTGACGCTTCGGTTGGCGCACTCCGCGCCGCAAAAAGAAAGAAGGCCCGCGAGTGTCGCGGGCCTTCTTCAGTTTCGTGCGGTTGGGGTTTAGCCGCGAGGCAGACCCAGACCACGAGTGGCAACAATGCCCTTTTGGATTTCGCTGGTGCCGCCGGCAATGGTGGAGCTGACGCCCTGCATGTAACCCATCGACGCGCGGTTACGAATGTTCCCGTGCATGCCGTACATATGCATCGAGAGGTAACCGATGCGCTGGCCGAGTTCGCTGCTGAAGAGTTTGCACATGCTGGCTTCGTAGTTCGGAATCAGGTTCTTGACCTGCATGTTGACGACGCGGTAGCTCAACATCTTGGCGACTTCGCATTCGATCCAGCGGTCGACGAACTCGCCCCGGACCTTCGGGTTGCGGCTGAAAGAGGCTTCACCGCCGGCCTTGGCCTGGCGAATCAGCGATTCGAGCTGCTTGCGCACTCCGATGGCTGAGCCAATCGAGCTGCGCTCGAAGTCGAGGGTGGTGGTTCCCACGTACCACCCACGGTTCTCCTCACCGATGCGATTCTTGACCGGGACGCGAACGTCTTCGAAGAAGACTTCGTTGAAGCCCTGCTGGCCGGAAAGTTGGGTCAGGGGCCGCACGGTCACGCCCGGCGCCTTCATGTCGACAAGGAGGTAGGTGATACCGCGATGCTTCGGGGCATCGGGATCGGTGCGGACGAGCATGTACATCATGTCGGCGTACTGGGCGCCAGTCGTCCAGATCTTCTGGCCGTTAATGATGTAGTCGTCGCCATCGCGAATGGCCCGCGTCTGAAGGCTGGCCAGGTCCGACCCGGCGCCCGGCTCGCTATAGCCCTGGCACCAGATGATCTCGCCCTTGAGGATCTTGGTGAGGTGCTCTTCCTTCTGCTCTTCGGTGCCGTGCTCGATGATCGTCGGGCCGATCATCATCACGCCGAACCCGCCGACGTTGCCGGGCACGCCCGTCTCAGCGAACTCTTCGTTCATGATGAACTGGTCGAGGACGGTCATATCGGCGCCGCCGTATTTCTTCGGCCATGAGGGTGCGATCCAACCTTTGGTCGCGATCTTCTCGCGCCATTCCTTGATGGCGCCCATGCGGCCGAATAGCGAGCCTTCGCCATCATCCATTGCGGTTTTGAGTGCCGCCGGTGCTTCATTCTTGATGAATTCGCGAACTTCTTCGCGCCATGCCGCCTCGTGTGCGTTATCGCCGAGGGTGATTGCCATAGGTTGGGGTTCCTGCTTTCGGAGACGCTCCGCCACACGGCGAAGCGAGATATGCGCTCCCGATTGTGAGGGAGGCGTCAAGCCTCCGCAAGCGAACCGTATTCGGGTTTGGGTCGATACCTGCATCGGTTACTTCGATTGTGTAAGGTTGCCCCGCCGGAAACCGATTGTGATAGGATTCACATGTCCCACCGGAACGGCGAGCGCGCACGGCCTGTCCCTTCTCCTTCTGCTCTGCTTCCAATTTTGCCGTCGCGCTCGCCGCTCCATCCCACACATCTCTCCACCGGCTGGTATCCTCAGGCAATGAGCCGACCAGACCGCCTCCCCAAGCCCACGCTCCAGGAACGATGGGCCGATGTGCAGGGCCGCTGGGAAGAGAAGAAGCCAGCCCAATTTCGGACTGCCGTCGAAGTGTTGCCAGGTCTCTACCAGGTGCGCACGCGCGGTTCGAAGGCGTACCTGATCCTCGATGACGACATCACCCTTATAGATACCGGCTCCGTAGGTTCGGGAGGACGCGTTTTGCGTGCTCTTGAAGAACTCGGCCGTTCGCCGTCGGATATCAAACACATCGTGATCACGCACTACCACATGGATCACGTCGGCGGGCTGCCCGAAATCCAGGAGTATGTCTCGGCGCGAACCGGCGTCCACCTTGCTGAAGCACCCCACGTCGAAAGCACCGGTCGCCTGCCAAATCCGTTCCAGCATCCGCTGCTCGCGAAGATCTGCGAACCGTATCTTCGGCGGAACGATCCAGGCGCCGCGAGAGTGGACGTCGTCCTCGCCGACGGCGACGAGATCCCAGCCCTTGGCGGGATGCGCATCGTTCATGCTCCCGGGCACACGGCCGGAAGCATTTCGCTGTACTTCCCCAACCGGGGAGTGCTGCTCGTGGGCGATGCGATGCAGTACAAGTTCGGGCGATTGATGCTGCCGAGTCGACTCTTCACCCAGGATATGGAGGAAGCTGCGACGTCGATTCAAAAGCTCGCCTCACTGGACTTCGAGACGCTTTGTTTCAGCCACTTCCGACCCATTCTCAACGCGGCGGACCAGCGCGTACGTGAATTCGCCCGCACACTCCCCGCCAAATGAACACGCTCAACGACCTTCTGGCGCAGGGTGCGATCGATTATCCGGACCACACCGCGCTGACGATGAGACTTGGCGTACGGACCGTGAAGTACAGCTACTCCAAGCTCGAAGAGCGCGCACACGCGTATGCCAAGTTCATGCGTGAACAGAACGTGGGCAAAGGTGACCGGGTGGTTATCTGGGCAGCGAACCAGCCTGACTGGGTCGCTGCCATGTTCGGCAGCTACCTCAACGGCGCCGTGGTGGTCCCACTCGATGTGCGGTCGTCCTCGGAATTCGTTGAACGCGTTCTCGCGCAGACCGAGCCGGCTATCGCCTTCGCCGGGAAGACCCAGGGCGAAGTCCTGCGGGCGCTCGACATCCCAACGCACTCGATCGAGACGCTCAACCTGCCAGTCAACGGGAAGGTGGTACCCGCACAGGTGGCCGCGGATGACCTTGCCGAGATTATTTTCACGTCGGGCACTACCGGCGATCCCAAAGGCGTGATGCTCAGCCATCGAAACATCGTTGCGAACGTTCGCGCTGGGGTGGCGGTGCTGCCGATCGACCACGACACGAGAATGCTGTCGCTGCTGCCGCTCAGCCACATGTTCGAACAGATCGGCGGATGTTTCGGCGCGATGTTTGTCGGCGCCTCGGTCTGCTACCCGTCGAGTCGGCAGCCTGCGGCGCTCTCCCGGACGATGCAGGAGTGGAAGCCGACATTCATCATGGGCGTGCCGCAGGTGTTAACTCTGCTCATGCACGGCATCGAGCGCGAAGCGACGGCACAGGGCCGGATGGGCCTCCTGAACCGCCTGCGAAAAGTCGCCACCCCGCTGCCGGAAACCGTTCGCCGGAAGCTGTTCCGGACGGTGCTGTCGCGATTCGGCGGCAAGCTCGACATGATCGCAAGCGGCGGCGCCGCCATCGACCCCGAGATCCAGATGAAGTGGGAACAGATGGGAGTCGCCGTGGTCGAGGGCTATGGCGCGACTGAGTGCGCGCCCGTAGTCACGATCACGCCGCGGTCTGACCGGCGTATCGGTAGCGTTGGCCGGCCACTCCCGGGACAGCAAGTACGCATCGCCGAAGACGGCGAGGTGCTCACTCGCGGGCCGAACGTCTTCAGCGGCTACTGGAAGAACGAGACGGCCACGGCGGTGGTTTTCGATGGCGACTGGTACAAGACCGGCGATCTCGGCTACATCGAGGATGGTTACCTCTACCTGAAGGGCCGGAAGAAGGACCTGATCGTCCTCTCTGACGGCCAGAACGTCTATCCAGAAGACGTCGAAGACGTGCTTCGCCATCAACCCGGAGTGACCGAGGCCGTGGTGCTTGGAGTGCCGGACGGTTCGGACATCCGGCTTCACGCAGTCATCCTGGAATCGACGCCCGGTTCAGCTGCCGAGGCCGTGAGACTGGCGAATCTTCGGCTCGATGCACGCCAGCAGATCTTCAATTCTTCGGTTTGGCCCGAAGAAGATTTCCCAAGGACGCATACGCTGAAGGTGAAGCGGCCGCTGGTGCTCGCTTATGTGTCCGAGACGGCTCATTCGAAGGTTGTGCCGCCAGCCGCCGATGTTTCCGCGGATCCCCTCTTGAAATTGGTTGCGCAAGTCCGACGCGGCGAAGCACCGATCAGCGAGTCGTCGACCCTTGGGCTCGATTTGCAACTCGATTCGCTCGGTCGCGTGGAGCTCTTGTCCGCTATTGAAGATGAAATCGGCGTTTATGTTGACGACACGGAGGTGGGGCCACAGACCACGGTGGCCGAATTACGCGCTATGGTTCTTAAAGGCGATCCCAAGGCAAAAGTCCGCAAGTTTCCAAAGTGGCCGCGCCGCCGGCCAACCCGCTGGGCGCGGCGCATGCTCATGACTGGCCTCGTGTTCCCGATGCTCCGCATCGGCTACAGCGTCCAAATTCGCGGCCGGCACAATTTCAAAGGTCTCCAGGAGCCGGTACTGATTATCAGCAACCACAACATGCACGTGGACGGTTCGATGCTGCTGCGGAGCATGCCGCACGGCTTCCGTCAGCGCGTCGCCATCGCCGCCGCCGCCAGCGATATTTTCGGCAACCGGCTGCGCGGATTCGGAGCCAGCCTGCTGGGGAATGCGTTCCCGTTCGCGAAGGAAGGCTCGGGAGTACGCGAAAGCCTCGAGGCAGTCGCGCGAATGCTGGACGAGGGATGGAACGTCCTCATTTTCCCAGAAGGCAAGCTGACCGTCGTCGGGCCGATGCAGCCCTTTAAGAGCGGCACGGGCCTTCTGGCAGTAGAGACAGGCGTCCCTGTACTGCCAATGCGCATCGACGTGCTTCGACCCGGCTTCTACGAAGGCAAATGGCTGCCGCATCCTCGCGCCCGGGTGCGAGTGAGCATTGGCGCTCCGGTTTCGTTCCCTCCGGGGACGGGCTATCACGAGGCCACTGCGATGCTCGAAGAGGCTGTGCGAAACGCATGA
>JBDTNM010000011.1:0-33867 GCA_039933735.1 bacterium
GCCGGGCCTGTGAAGACAACCCCGGCTTGTGGCTCCCCGCTGCCGCTTCGAACGTCCGCAAGTTTTCCAGACTTTACTTCGACTAAAACGTGCATTTGCCCGTCGAAAAATGCGAACGATCCGGTCCAGAGCCGGCAAGCACGCAAAAACTCTCCGTCACTCCGCAGAGCCTTTGCCAGTCGTTCGGGGTCGATATTCAACATCGGGTGGGGACGATAGCACCCGAAAACAGGGTCGCCAACGCGAACTTCGTATTCCGAATGTGTAACAGTTCCCTCGTATACGGGTTTACCCGGTTGTCATAGCTCCACTGAACGGGCTACAGTCCACTTCCAGTTTACGTTTGGTTTACCGTTATGTTTTCAAAAGTCGTCATGGCAGTCGCGTTCGTCCTTATCACCGGGCTCGCCGCGGTGGGTCTGGGTGGAGATACCGCCTTCGCCGAAAGTGGACCTCCCGGTCCCGCGAAAATCCTGGTCCTGAATCCCACTTCAGGCGTCGTTGGCACCGTCGTCACAGGCGACCTCACGAACGCTCCCCCGAACGACTTCATCACCGCGATCTTCAAGATCCCGGGTGACCCTGTCCTCGCCACGGGCACCAGTGACGCGAACGGCCACCTCGTCCTGACGTTCACCATCCCCTACGTCCCGGGCGGCGGAACGTATCCAGTCTTCTTCACCGACTTCAAATGCTCCTGCCAGGTTGCCGCCGATTTCACGGTAATCAACAGCCGCCCTACGCCGACACCAACTGCTACTGCGACGATCCCGCCCTCGGCGACTCCCACAAAGAGCCCGACTGTACCGGCCACGGTCCCCGCCACCGCCACCGCCCCTGCAGCCACCGCGACAGCGACACCCACGCCGGGAGTCCCGGTGCTCGGTACCTCGGCGCCCGGAGGCCCTCCCGGCCCGAATGTCGGGATCCTCGCTCTCGGGATGCTCGCAGTGCTCACCGTGCTCTCGTGGTTCGCCGCAACCCGCAGGGGAACCAACCGGCCTGCGCTCGCATATGTCGAACCGCCCGACTTTGACTTTGACTACTCGACGGAACTCGACATCGCCTCCTTGGACTTGCTCCGCCGACCGGCGCGCCCGTCCGTGACAGCCCCGCGTACGAGTGGCCGAGGCGTGTCCTGGGCAATCGGCGCAGGCTTCGCGGCCGTCGCTGGATTCGTCCTCCTGCGCAGGCGCTAGCCGGCCAAATCGCCTGAGTCGCCGGCGCCTACTTTGTCAGGCGCTGGCGAGAGGCCGGCACGGGCTCGCCCTTCAGCTTCGGCGTGTACTCCTCGTGCGGCGGGACTTCTTCTCCCACCACGTAGAGGAAGTAGTACACCCCGAAGTTCCCGACGTGCTTGAAGCGCTTCTTGATGTCGGTGAGTTGCGTGTCGAACGGCCGCTTGGCCTCGAGATACTTCACGAACGTCCCGAATTCCTTCTCCGCCGCGAGCATCGCCCCCGCGTTATGGATCGTGGCCTCCACTTTTCGCCCATTCCGAATGATCCGCGTATCCGCCATCAACCGATCAATGTCGTCGGGGCTGTATGCCGCAATCTTCACCGGGTCGAAGTCGTCAAATGCCTCGCGGAAGCCCGGCCACTTGCGTTCGATCACCTGCCAATTCATCCCGGCTTCGAAAACCGCCTTCGAAAGCACCTCGAGGTACTCGCCAAGCTTGGTCGGTTTGAATTGCACTGGTGCGTCCATTGCGGCCCCCGGGAAGCAGAATCGTCGAGAATGTAGCCGATCGGCGGACCCTTGGCATCGCCCGGTCAGCCCAATACCCTTTTGCGGAGAGGCTTGGAACGTTGCCGGAGAATCAAATGCCATCAGCACCCGAACTCGAACGCCTGGGCAGCGGACGGGCGGCCGAAGTCTTCGCTTTCGGCCCCGGCAAGATCATCAAGCTGCTCCGCGAACCGGGAGGCCACGACTACCTCCAGCGCGAGGCCGCAGCTCAGGCGGCGGCGCGAGCAGCCGGAATTGCAGCCCCCGAGGTGTTCGGCATCGAACAGGTCGAAGGCCGCACAGGCATTGTCATGGAGCGGATCAACGGCCTCGACGGATTGAGCGCAATCGACAAGAAGCCCTGGCGCGTCTGGGCCATCGGGCGTGATGTTGGTTCCCTTCATCGACAACTGAGCACCGTCCCCGCCCCCGAGGGCCTCCGTTCGGCGAAGGAATACATGCTCGGACGCGTGACGGCGTCGCCCCGGGTGCCCCCTTCGGCGGTGCCCAGGATCCTCGATGTGGTGGCCGCCCTCCCGGAGGGAGATCGGCTCTGCCATTTCGATTTCCACCCTGGCAACGTCATCGAATCACCAGCTGGCCCGGTCGTGATTGACTTCGCAAACGCAATGAACGGCGATCCGATGGCCGACCACGCCCGCTCACTCATGACGTTCGAGGCGGGTGAACCAGCCGACGACACGGGTCGCAAGGAGCGGATCCTCATCGCGGTCGGGCGCGGTCTGGCGAAACTGGCGTACAAGTCCGGGTACGGCCCGGTCGATGCGGATCGCCTCAAACGATGGCGGCCGCTGGTCATCGCCGCCCGGCTCGATGAGGGCGTGCCCGAAGAACGAACCCGCCTCCTAAGGATGCTCAGCCGAAGCCTCCGCGACGCCGAAGACTAACGGTCGGGCCGGCTCCATTGTGTTGCCTCCCCGGGAAGGTCATCCGCGGGAGCCGGTTCCACCGGGCGCTCGTCAGTTTCTGGTTCCGCCGCCACATGTACGGTCTGACCGGAGACCCGCCTGACCTGCAGCCGATGTTCGAGCGAGTCATCGTCCGAAGTCTCGTCGCGCGCCGGCTCCGCCGCGACATGCACCACCCGCTCCGAGGCTGGCTTGAATTGCGAAAGGTCCGCGCCGATGAGCGATGAAAGCGCAGGTTGCGCCTCCATCCCCTCCGCCGCCGGCAGCGCAGCTGAAAACGGGCTCCGTTCGCGCTGTTGAATCCTGTCCCAGACCTCGCGATGGGGGCCGGTTACCAGGTGGCCATCGGCCAGCTCCTCTACCCGGGCCGCCATCTCCATAACCAGTCGGTCATGGGTGCAGGTCACGATAGTGATGCCCTCCGCGCGAGCCAGTTCACGCAAGAGCGAGAACACTGCGGTCGCGGTCGCCGAGTCGAGTTCGCCCGTCGGTTCGTCAGCCAGGATCAACGAAGGCTCAGTCGCCAGCGCTCGCGCGATCGCGACACGCTGCTGCTCGCCACCGGAAAGCTCGTACGGTCGGTGGTCCGCTCGCCGTCCGAGGCCAACGAATTCAAGCGCGCGCTTCACTTTCGCCTGGCGGTCCGAATAGCCGACCCCCGCGATTCGCAACGGCAGCTCCACGTTTTCCCGGGCCGAAAGCAGCGGCAGCAGTCCAAACGACTGGAAAATGAAGCCGAGCTTGTGCCGGCGCAGCTTATCCAGCTGCCCTTCCGACATCGTGTCGACCCGGTCACCGTCGATCGAGATTTCGCCCGCCGTGGGCCGGTCGAGGCCAGCCATCAGGTTGAGCAGCGTCGTCTTGCCGGAGCCAGAACGCCCGATGAGCGCCAGAAACTCGCCGCTCGCCACGCTCAGATCGATGTCGCGCACAGCCCAGACTTCTTCGCTGCCCACCTTGAACTTGCGAGCCACACCCTTGACTTCAATGCTGCTCCCCGGCACTAGCGCTCCCTCCGTGTGACTTTCGCAGTGCCATCAGGCAGCACCTCGATGCGGCCCTCGCCCATCAATACCCGCGCCCGTTCGTGGATGCTCAACCGGTCGAGGAACTCCCTTGGCACTTGGAGCCGGCCAGCTGCGTCTATGAGGACATACTCGTCGTGAGTGATCTCCGTCCTGCTTCCCTCGATGCGGACCCGGCGCAGGATTTCCGTGCTTGTCCGGCCGTCGCGGATGGCGACCACCCGGTCCACCCTGGCCGCGATATCCGGGTCGTGCGTCACGATCACGATCGTCGTGCCAAGGTCTTTGTTGAGCGTCCGGAACACGTCATAGACCGTGTCGGCACCGACAGAGTCGAGTTCGCCGGTCGGCTCGTCTGCGAGCAGGAGCGGCGGGTTGTTCGCCAGGGCCACCGCAATCGAAACGCGCTGCTGTTCCCCGCCCGAGAGTTGCTCAGGCTTGTGATTCAGCCGATGCCCCATGAGGACGAGTTCCAGCAATTCCACAGCGCGCTTCCGCGCCACCGGCGCGGGCACGCCGTCCAGGACCAGCGGCACTTCCACGTTCTGTGCGGCGTCGAGATACGGGACGAGGTTACGGCCGGTCTGCTGCCAGACGAACCCGACCTTCTTCCTTCGGTATCGGACCATGTCGCCCGACGACATCGTGAGCAAGTCCTCGCCGCCGACGAAGCATCGCCCGGCTGAGGGCGTGTCCAGCCCGGCGAGAATGTTCAGCAGTGTGCTCTTGCCCGAACCAGAAGCCCCGACGATCGCCATGAACTCGCCCGGCGCGATCTTGAGGTCGAGTCCGCGCAGTGCCACAACCTCAAGATTCGAAGTCTTGTAGATCTTGAACAGGTCTTCACACCGGATATAGAGGTCATCAGTCATCGCTGCTCCGGCTCCTGCGCCCGTTCGTTAGTGCTCAGCTTTAGCTCTGAAGAAGTCATTAGATCTCACCGATCCGCAGGGCCCGATGCACCGCGAGACGGGAGTAGACCGCCGCGAGCGACCCGATTGTGCCCACGAAGACCACGGCCAGCAAACCATACACCGTCAGCACCGCGCTCCAGCTCACCTGCGAAACAAGCGGCGGCACCGGGTCCGCGCCCGATTCAGTGACGCCAAGGTAGCCAATCATCAAGCGCCCCAGCGGGAACCCGAGGAACGTGCCGACCACGACGCCGGCGAGGATGACGAACATCTGCTCGAACGTCACCAGCGAAAGCACCTGTCGGCTCGTGTACCCCATCGTCCGAAGTATCGCGAACTCCAACGACCGGGATTGCACGGCAAGCGTCGCGTAAACCGCGAACCCGAGGCCTGTCAGCAAGAGGACTGCCGCGAACGAGAGGAAAAGAATCCCTTCCCAGCTCGCGGCGATGAGTGGATCGGCTTCCTGGGCCGCGCGCACGTCTCGTCGGTCGAACATGCCATCCGCCTGGATGCCACGCGCCTGCAAGTTTTCACGCGTCATCACGCCCGGGTTCGCAGGCGACATCCATGCCTCGTTCGCGTACACGCCGTCCGCCAGCGAAGGCACCGTCGCCGCGATTTCCCGCAACGCCGCCAGGTCCGCGACCACCAGGATTTCGGTTTTCTGGGGGTCATTCCCCGGGAATAGATCGAAGGTCCCCACTAATTTGGCAGTCACGTATTGCCGGTTCACGAATACCGTGAGCTCATCGCCAACATGTTTCCCGGAGACCTTCGAGAATTCGTTCTCCGCGATGATCGGCAGTGGCCCGGGCGCCCGCGCCATCCGCAGCCCGAAGATCGGTGCCACGCCGCGTCCCCGCGTGAACGAGATGCGAGCCGCGTTGCCGCCACCATGCCCCTGGTCCTGTGCGAATGAAATCGACCCCGGATCACCGATTGAAGCACCGCTGATCAACGTGTACGGCGACATCGAGTCGAAAGCCTCGATGACAGTTCCATTCTCGAAGCCATCGACCGGGCTGCCGAGCGTCGCCGCCTCGGTCACCTGGATGTCGTCCACCAGCGCGTTGATCCGTTCTGGCACCTGGGGCGGATTCCCGGTCACCCGCACGTAGACCGAATCCAACGTCTTCGGCGTCGAGGCGGAGTAGCTCAGCGTCGGGTTGAAGCGAAGCTGGTTCGGCTTGGTCAGGTCCGCAACGAAGAAGCGCCACTCGGCCGGCCGCGTCGTCTGCGTCGGAGCCAGCGTGTACTCCCAGTACACCCCGTTCGAGTCCTGTGTCCGCAGCCCGAGGGTCCCTACATTGGCGGCAAGTGGGAACTGCGCCCAGACCCCGATGAATCGCGATCCGGGAGGCACGACCTTCGCTGCCGGTGTATCTGCTTTGGGGATCTTCAAGCGTTCCAACAATGAACTAAGCGACGATCCGGCGAAGTCCCCTCGCCAGAACGCCACCTTTTCGAATTCACCCGGGACGACGCCCAGGACGGTTAACGGCTGCGAGTTGTATTGCGACACGGAGTACGAACCGAGCGATCGCGAAGCGAGCGTCACGTCGGTCGCCTCCGTCGCGGTCGAAACCTTGTCCAACATCGCGGCGTCCGAAATGCCGATAGGTTGGCGAATGTTTTCGAGGCGCGATTCCGCCCCAGCAGCGAACGCCGCCCGGTCGTCATAGCCGCGATCGAGCGTCGCGCGATAGCCCGCGGCGAACATGCCGACCGCAGTGGCCAGCAGCAGGAGGAGAATAAGCCGGCTGTATTGCATCGGGGCGCGCGTCATCCGTGAAAGCCCCAGCGCCACCGTCGGGCTGTCCATTCGGTGCGTCGCCCACGCGACGAAGCGCAGGGCGAGCGGGAACACGCGCAAAAACACGAGCGCCACCATCAGCATAAACAACGTGGGCGAAGCGAGCAGGAGCGGATCCGCGGACAGGTCGCCAAAGAGCTTTTCCGTGACCAACGACCCCTTTTCACGAAGCTGATAGAAAAGGAAGGCGCCCACCCCCACCAGCACGAGATCCATGTAGTAACGCAGAAAGATCGGTTGCGTCTGCGGGCGGGCGAGGGAGTGCTTGTAGTCGATAGTGCTCTGCCGCGCGGCCCGCCACGCCGGGATGAGAAGGGCGAAAAACGCCAGCAACGATCCCCCAAGCGCCGCGCCAAAGGCGAGCCGGGACATCGGTACGTCCAGCGCTGAGTTGTCGCTCAGACTCTCAAAAGGAGGCGTGTATCCCAGCACCGAAATGCCCAATTTCGCCAGGAACGGGCCGGCCAGCGCCGCCGCACCGCAAATCAGAAGCCCCTCGATGGCGTAGATCGAAACGACCTGGCGGCTGCTTGCCCCTCGCGACCGCAGGAGCGCGATCTCTCCGGCCTGCCGTTCGACCAGCATCGTCGCGACCATTACCAGGTAGTACAACGCGATCCCCACGACCTGCAGCATCAGCGCGAACAACGGCAGGCGCGTGAAGAACAGCTTCGTCCGGTAGCTCGAAACGATGTCGGCCAGCTTCGACTCACTGGTGGCCCCGTTGACGGCTTCCCGCATCGCGTTGTCCAGGCCGCGCACGCCATCCTCGACTCGCCGGGCATTGCGGGCGTCGATCTTGCCGATATCCACCAGCCCGTACGTTTCGACCGTGCTGTCCATGTCTTCGAGGTACTTGGCCAACGTCCCGTTGACGACCGATTCGTCTACCCAGAACGGATACGTGTCCCAGTTCGATGTGTCCGAGACGAACCGGTCGGTCTTGCCAAACCAGTACGGGTCGTTGATGTCACGCGGCTCGATGAGACCGACGATCGTGACCGACACTGGCGCCTTGTCCTGCCGCCAGAACGGATGCATGTCAAAGCTGTCGCCGAGTTTAAGCCCGAGCTTCGCGGCCGCCTCCTGGCCGATCATCACTTCGATTTTCGGCGGATTGTCGCCTGAAGGAGCCGCCGGCTTCCGCCCTTCGACGAGCCGGATTTCCGAATCCAGCCGGTCGGCGTATTGGAAGTGCGCCCGCGGCCGATTGTCGTCCACCGGGAACGGTTGGCCGGGTGCCGATGGATAGAAAGTGGCCGAGCGCCCGTAGTGCACGATTTCGCCGAGAGCGATCCCGGCCTGTTGGTTGAGCACCCGGTCCAGCGTCTGCCGCCGCGTGGTGTAGTCGGATACGCCGGGCCGGCCCGAACTCACCACCCGAATGTTCCGGTCCAACGGCGGCGCGTTCCGTAACGCGTAGCGCAGTCCAAGGTCGCGAATCGCGTCCGAATACAAAACCACGCTCGACATCAAAGCCGCCGACATCACCACGCCCACGATGACAGTGGCGAGCAATCGGCGGTTCGAAAGGCTGCGGCGAATGACCATCGTCAAGATGGTCGTAACGGTGTGCATGGGCGTGTGCGCGGGAGACTAGCAGGCAGGGGCATCCACGGGCAAAACTCGAACGCCGCTCGTAAAGTCGAGCGCGGCAATCCCTGGGGTTGTGTAGAGTTCGTGCCGATGCGCGGTTTGGTCCGGATCTGGCGATTGTTCTCCCGTCGAAGCGGCCGGAACTGGCGGCTGCTCGCCGTCCTCGCCCTCGGCATGTTGATGGCTGCATCGCTTCTTGCCGCCGCACCGGTCTACGCCCGCACGATGTCCGACCTCGGCCTCACGTTCACCGTTCGAGACAAGCTCAACGCCACGCCCGGCAACCGCGTCGATTTCACAGCTATCCCTTTGAAGACCAAAGAGGGCGAAGCGGTCAAGCAAGCCGTGGCGAGCAGGATCGACGAACGCATCGGCTGGTTCTCCCCGGCAGAGGCCCGTTACCTGCGCACCGGCCGCTTCTTCATCGGTCCCGACGGCGCCGACCCGGCAGCAACCGGCGCCCCCCTCGGCCAACTCCAGTCCCTTACGGGCTACGAAGACCACGTCCGCCTAGTTGCGGGCGCCTTTCCTGCCAGCACACCCCACGGCCAGCCCATGGAAGTGGCGATCAGCGAACGCTCGGCCAAGGCATCCGGGCTCAAAATCGGCCAGACCTTGAAGATGGTCGAAGACTTCGACACCTGCGCCCGCGAAATCCCGAGCCCGGATAAGCCGCCACCACCGGCCTGCACACCGGTTGCCGGCATTACCTACAGCTTCAGCGCGAAGATCACCGCCTTCGTCGAACCAATCGCCGAAAACGACGCCTACTGGGTCACCATCACCGACGCCTACTTCGCGCCGTTCCGCCTGCTCCCGGATATGGGTCCGGTCATGCCCATGTTCACCACCGAGGACACCCTCCTTCAGAGCTTCGCGACCGACCACCCCGGCTACCTGGCCGAGACCGCCTGGCACAACTATGCGGACCCGACGCAACTCTCGCGCACGAATTTTGAGCGCGCCCGCACCGATCTAACCGCGCTCTATAAGGAATTCGAACCGCTCGGCGGCGCGTCCTACAGCCCGCTCACCAATGTCCTCAACTCCTACCGTGAGAGCGCCAACTATCAGCAGGCGCCCCTCACCATCCTCTTGCTGGAAGTCTCAGCCGTCGCGCTCTTCTACGTGATCCTGATCGCGCTCGTCATCGTGGAACGGCAGGCCGACGAGATCGCGCTCCTCCGCAGCCGCGGTGCCACCACCTTCCAGGTAGCGGCCATGTACCTTCTCGAAGGCCTCATCCTGGGCATTCCCTGCCTCCTCGCCGCGCCTGCCCTCGCCAGTGCCGCCACGGCCGGCCTGGGCCTGACTCCGACGTTCGAGAAGGTCAACGGTGGCGAGTTGCTGCCTACCACGATCCCACTTTCGGCCTTCGGCTTTGCCGCCATCGGCGTCGTGCTGTCGATTCTCGTTCTGCTGCTCCCCGCCATCGTGGTCGCACGCCGAAGCGCCGTCGTCCGCAGGCGCGAATCCGCCCGCCCTGGCGTCTCCATCCTTCAGCGCTACTACATTGATGTCGCCCTCGCCGCGGTGGCGGCCTTGCTGCTCTTCGAACTGAAAGAGCGAGGCACGGTCTTCGAACCTTCCGCTACCGGGGGTGTTTCTTCGGACCCCCTGCTCTTGGCCTCGCCCGCGATTCTCATGCTCGCTGCTGCCGCCCTGATTCTGCGCTTCTACCCGATGCTGCTCCGTATTGGTGCGCGAATCTTCGGCCGAAGAGCGAACCCCGCGATTGCCGTTGGTCTCTGGCAGGTCGCTCGAAGTCCCGGCAACTCGGCCCGCCTGGCCCTCCTTCTCATGATGGCCGTCGCCGTCGGCACCTTCGCCGCCAGTTACTCTGCCACCGCAAAGGAGACGTACGACCAGCGCGCGCTCTACTCTGCGGGTGTCGATTGGCGAATGTCCGCAGCCAGCACCGACGACATCGGCCTGAACGGCAAGGGCATCGACGCTGAACTGCGAGCCCTGCCCGGCGCCGCCGAGGCCACCGGCGTCATCCGCCAGATTGGAAGTCCCGCCGTAGCCGGCGCCAGCGCACGCACATTCCAGGTACTCGGCGTCGATCCAGACGCCGCTGCCCGCATGCTTTGGTCGCGTGACGACTTTTCGAACGAGTCCCTCCAATCTCTCCTCGGACACCTCGGCGGGCCCGATACGCTTCGCGGCAAGGTGCTGCCCGCCGGGACCACCGGCATCAAGATCCAGGTCAACAGTTCAGACCAGCGTGCGGTGCAAACGCTCTGGGCCCGCGTCGCCGACCGAGATCAGAACTACCAGATGCTCGAACTCGGCAAAATTGAAGGGTCCGGCTGGCACGAACTCTCGGTCGATATCCGCCGCAACTACGCCGACGAAATGCCAGAACCGCTCACCCTGATGTCCATCGTGATCACCGAACCCACGAACCGCTTCAATGCCCAGAACCTCTCGATCCTCGTCGATGACCTGAAGGCCATCGGACCGAACGGCGACACATTGATCGACGGCTTTGAAGCCCCGCTCTGGGATACCGTACCGACGAAGCTCGTCAACAAAGACAAGTTCGAAGTGACGAAAGACCAGCCGTTCAGCGGCAAGGGCGCGGGCAAGCTCACTCGCCAGGCAGGCCAGAGCGTCGACACCTGGGGGCTCTTCCTCTCCCAGGAGAACGTTCCGCTCCCGGTCGTCGCGAGCGAAGCGTTCTCGGCTTCCACCGGCATCCCTCTCGGCGGCACGGGTGTGGTCACCGTTGCTGGTGATGTCCTCGTGCCGATCAAGATTGTCAGCACGTTCAAATTGATGTCGACCCTCGACACGTCACAGGGTCCGGCCGTCGTCTTCAACCGCGACCAACTGCTTTCCTGGATCGGCCTCGCCGACCTTTCCATCCCCTCCGGCGTGAACGAAGCCTGGTTCACGCTCAAACCAGACGCCGACAAAGCTCAACTCGAAACCACACTGCGCGAACCACCCTACTTCCTCGATACCGTCTACGACCGTGGCAGCGTGCTCGCCTCGCTCGAGCGGAATCCGCTCATCGCCGCCGGTGGCGCCGGCATCCTCTACCTCGCCTTCGGCGCCGTCCTCCTGCTCGTTGCCGTCGCCCTGCTGGTCTCGCTCTGGGTTTCCGTCCAACGCAGGCGCGGCGAGTTTGCCGTGCTGCGCGCGATGGGCCTCTCGCGGCCCCAGGTGGTGCAGCTGCTCGCCTTCGAATACGCCATCGTGGCGGTTCTCGGGCTCATCGCCGGCAGTTACCTCGGCCGCATGGTCGGCCAACGGATGCTCTCATTCCTCAACGTCGATGAGAGCGGCGAACGCGCCGAACCCGTCTTCCTGCTCCAGACCGAATGGCTCCTGGTGATCGCCGGTGGCGTGATCGTCCTCGCGGTCTTCGCCGCAGCCCTGGTCTTCGCCAGCCGGTTGATAACGCGGACCAGCGACGCCGCCGCCCTGCGGACCGAGTAGTCCTAGCGAGTCCCGCCGGTCAGGACCAGGATTCCCTGGGATGGGTCGGGCTTGCCATCCGCCCCGAGGTGGAGAGCGACGCGGTCACCCGAATGCACATCCGCCGCCGTCCCCTGCCGGATGGCCCGCAGCGGCGCGTCCGCGTCGATGTAAAGCGTGCCGGGGCCAGTGGACGTCTGCGTCACCCCGTTTCGGCCATCAAACGACTCAAGGATTACAGACACCACGGCACGTTCCGTCGTGTCCCGTGAAGTCTCGTACCCGGCGAATCCGTCCGCCAGCGGGACGAAGGGACCGTCGAACGTTGCATTCGCCGGGGCCGGCGCCAACGCCAGCAGCTTGATCGTGTAGTTCCGCACTTCGTTCGGGATGGAGATCACATTGACGACCATCGGCGGCTTGACGTCCGCCACCGTGGCCGGCTCAAGCAACCACACATGGGCGGCGCCGAGCTGAACATCGATAGTGACCGATTGCTGCCCGGCCCCGGTGGTCAACTTCAGAGCGCCATTGTCGGAACGCTCAACGTCGTAGGCGGTGTAGTCGAGGGTCGTCGGCAGCACGAACGCCCCTGGCTCTGGCGGCACGTCCGATTTCCCCGCCTGGCGAGCCAACAGCACAATCGCCAGCAACATCACCATCAGCACGACGAACAAGCCCACCGGCAACAGCCACGGCGGGAATCGCGAAGGCTTCGGCAGGGCGGATTCGGTCATGCGCGCGCAATGGTAGAGGAACGTACCAGTACGTGTCCGCACTGCTTCAGCGCGGTTAAGCTACGGCTCCAGTTCACCGCAGGACACGCCATGTATCCACCCCTCAACCGAGAATTTCCGCCCATCTTCGATGGCCACGAAGACTTCATCACGGCCATCAAGCCTCGCCGTCAGATTTTCGGCCCGGGCGGCGGCCGCGATTTCCTCGCAGATGGTGCTTCCAGCACTGACGAGAACGCCGAGAAACGCGGCCACGTCGACTTGCCTCGCGCCATGCGCGGTGGCCTTGGTGGATGCTTCACCTCCATCTACCTCTCCGATGAACGCGCCGAGTTTGCAGCCCTCGAATACGCCATGGACGAAATGAACGACGTCTTCCGCATCGCCGACCGCTCGGAAGGCCATTTCCGCATCTGCCGCACCGTCGCTGAAGTCCGTAAAGCCTGGGCCGAAGACGCCTTCGCCTCGGTGTTCATGTTCGAAGGCGCCGATCCGATCTCGTGGAGCCTCAAAGAACTTCGCGTCTTCTACGAGGCCGGGCTTCGTTGTGTTGCGCCCACGTGGAGCCGCTCCACCATCTTCGCGCACGGCGTAGCCTTCGGCGGCCACTTGCCAGATACCGGCCTCACCGATCTCGGCCGCAAGCTCGTCCACGAATGCAACCGCCTCGGCATCATCCTCGACGTTTCGCACATCAACCCGGCCGGGTTCTGGGACATGATCCAGGAGTCGACGGTCCCGATAATCGCGACCCACTCGAGCGTCCAGGCCATTTCGCCCCACGTCCGAAACCTCAACGACGACCAGTTGAAGGCCCTCGCGAACAAAGGAGGCACCGTCGGCATCAACTTCGCCAACATCTTCCTTCGACCCGATATGCAGCCGAATCGCGACACCTCGCTTGAAGTCGTGGCCAGCCATTTCGACTACATCGTGAATCTCGTAGGCGAAGACCACGTCTCTTTCGGCAGCGACTTCGACGGGACGGACGTGCCCGACTTCATCAAGGATGCCGAAGGCCTCCATCACATCCTTCGCGAATTCCAACGCCGCGGTTACAGCGACTCTCGAATCGAAAAGATCTGCAACGGCAACTTTCTTCGCGTTGCTGAAGCAGTCTGGAAGTAGGACCGAAAATGCCAGATAGCCTGGAAGGGAAACGAGTCGTCGTGATCGGCGGCACATCGGGAATCGGCTTCGGCGTCGCCGAAGCCGCGAAGGCCGCAGGTGCGCGGGTGGTCGTTGGCTCGAGCCAACAGTCCAAAGTTGATGATGCCGTCGCTCGCCTCGGGACCGGGGCCGAAGGCGCCGTCGTCGACGCGTCGTCGGAGGACAACGTTGCAGGGTTCTTCGCGCGACTGGGCGGATTCGACCACCTCGTCTACACCGCCGGCGATTGGGACAGGCCCGCGGACCAGTGGGACCTTGAAGCCTCCCAGTGGATCTTCCGGATTCGCTTCTGGGGAGCGCTCCGCGCAATCAAGCACTCCCGGGACACAATCGCCCGCGATGGTTCGATAACACTCACTGATGGCGCGGCCGGTCGTCGTCCGCGGCCCGGCGGCGCTATCTCGTCGGCCGGCGCAATGGCTATCGAGAATCTCGTCCGCGGGCTGGCGATTGACCTTGCGCCCGTCCGGGTCAACTGCGTCTGCCCCGGACTCATCCTCACCGAAGCCGTTCGCATCGCGCCCGAGCAACTCGAACGGATGACCAGCCGTCAGCCACTGCCGCGAGCTGGCACTCCCCGCGAAGTCGCAGAAGCCTACCTCTACCTCATGCGCGGCACCTACACGACCGGAGACGTTCTCCTCGTGGATGGTGGCTTCACGCTCGGTTAGGCGACCGAACTAGCTTTCGCTGACGGTAATTGAAGTAATGGAAACGGGTTGCGTCGGCCGATCCTGGGCTCCGGTCGCCGCCATCGCGATCTTGTCGATCACTTCTTCGCCTGAGGTCAGCTTGCCGAAAATCGTGTAGTTCGGCGGCAGCGCGTAATCCGCGTGCATGATGAAGAACTGGCTGCCATTCGTGTTCGGGCCAGAGTTCGCCATCGCGAGGGTGCCGCGCGAGTACGGCTTCGTGACCTTCTCGTCGCTGAACTTGTAGCCCGGTCCACCCCGGCCGGTGCCGGTTGGGTCGCCGCCCTGGATCATGAATCCCTTGATGACGCGGTGAAAGATGATGTCGTCGTAGTAGCCGTCTTTCGCCAGGAAGACGAAGTTGTTGACCGTCTTCGGCGCATCGCTGGTGAAGAACTCGGCTGTCATCGATCCTGCCGTAGTTTCGATCACGGCGGTGTACTTCTTGGCCGGGTCGATGGCCATTTCGGGTGGGCTCTTGTATTCCTTTGCCACGAGAAACTCCTGAGTGGTTTCGTCCTAGAGTACGGGCTTTCCGAGGTAGAGGCCGGGCCGGCCGCCCCCCGCGCCAGCGGCGCTTGCCCGCCTCGATCCAGACAGCTAGCTTGTTCCGCGACATCTAGGAGGTTCGATGCGCGTCTTCCTGACTGGAGCAACCGGATTCATCGGCTCGGCAATCACCGAAGAACTGCATTCCCGTGGGCACACCGTCGCCGGCCTCGCGCGAAGCGACTTCGCCGCGGCCGCACTCACCGCTGCGGGCGTCGAAATCTGCCCCGGAGATGTCGCAGAGCCCGCGAAACTGGCTGAGTTCGCCCGAGCCAGCGACGGTGTCATCCATTGCGCATTCGGCCACGACTTCTCCCGTTACGCCGAAATGGGAGAGCTGGATCTGCGCGCCGTCCTGGCCATGGCCGATGCACTCGCCGGAACCGGGAAACCGTTCATCGTGACCTCGGGAATGACCGCGTCGAGTCCGGGCCGCGCAGCGACGGAAAACGAACCCGCCAAAACCGACGGCATGTCTAGCGTTCGCGGCCGGCCCGAGGCAGCCGCGATCGCGGCGGCAGAACGCGGCGTTCGGTCGGTCGTGGTCCGGTTGCCGCCTTCCGTCCATGACGTAGACCGCCAGGGACTCGCCTCCCACATGATCGCACTCGCCCGGGAAACCGGCGTCTCCGCGTACATCGGCGAGGGAGCCAACGTCTGGTCGGCGGTGCACCGCCGGGATGCCGCTCGCCTCTATACCCTCGCGCTGGAACTAGGACGCCCGGGCGAGCGATTCCACGCAGTTGCCGAAGAAGGCGTCACCCTCCGTGCCATCGCCGAGGCCATCGGCGCAGGGCTCAACCTGCCGGTGCGAAGCATTCCGGTGGCGGATGCGGCCGCCCATTTCGGCTGGAGAATGCCGTTCGCGATGATCAACGCGGATGCCTCCAGCGCGATCACCCGAGAACGGCTGGGCTGGGAGCCTTGCGAGCCCGGGCTTATCGAGGGCCTCGGAGGCGCCTACCTCCAGAATCTCTCCTAAACGCGTTGTTCGCTCACGCCCGCTGGCACGAGCGCGTCGCTCGTGCTCGCCAGCCACTCCGCAATCCACGGCTCCTCGGCCCGCGCTGGCAACGCCCGAACGATGTCCCGCGTGTGCGTCGGTTCGTGAATGGCGATGCCCCAGAGCAGTCCCCCGAAACGCACTTTGGATTTCGGCAGGTTCAGCGTCTTCCGGTCGCCGCCGTAGTCGATGATCGCGTCCAGCTGGGCGTCCGTGAATTCCGCTATCGCCTTCACCATCCGCTCGCGGTGGGTGTTCGCTTCGGCCAGAAGGTCATCGATCGATGCGTTGGTACGGGCGCTGACGGCCGAATCGTTCCACTCGTCGATATCGAATGGGTTGGGGAACGGCACGTCGGGAAGTGGCGCCGATTGGCCGACCTGCGCTGCGAAACCGGGCACAATCAGCCCGTCGATCGTGCACAGGTGCGCGATGTAGTCGCGAACGGTCCAGTGCGAACCGGGGATCGGCGCGGCCAGTTCCTCTGCCGAAAGCGAATGGCAAAGCGTCGTGAACTGGGTGCGATGGCGGGCGAATTCATCGATGACGAGCTGGACACGTGGGTTCATTGGCGGCCTCCCCGAACGGCCTGAATGCTACAGGAACAGCGCGCCCGCCTGTTCGGCCGCGTCCTGGCCAATGAATGCCGCGAGCGGGAACACCGCCAGGGCCTGCTCCTCGCACGTCAGCAACACGACCCTGTTTGAGCGGTCGATATCCAATCCTTTTGGTCCGCCTTCTTCGCGGTTGGAGTGGCCGCGCAGGAATACCGCCTCTTCCAGGACCACAATGCTCCGAATCGGCTCTTTGACGCCGGCCCAGGTGTCCCCCCGCTCGTAGACGTGTACCAGCGGTGCGCCGGCATCGGCAACCAGGAGGTAACGGTCGTCGCCAGTAAACCGAAGCCCGTGCGGGTAGCCCACGCTCCGCAGCTCTCCCGCCGGCTCAGCATGTCTTCGCTCGCCGCCAGAGCCAAACAGCTTCACGTCATGAGTACCGTGGCTGCTTACCGCTACCCACGCGCCGTCGTGGCTTCTCGCGATCCCATCGGGGACGTTGAGCCGCCGCTTGAATACCGTCTCTTGCTCCGTCTCCCGGTATCCCGCACTCGGCGAAACAACGTGGCGGGTCACTCGGTGCCGGTAGTTGTTGCATATCAGCAGTCCGATTTCGCCGCCCGGTTCCGTCACGGCAGCGATCGATCCGGGCGAGTGAATGCGCCGGAACCGTGCCCCGCGAACGAGCCCAATCGGCGCGACCTCGCACTCGCGCCCCGCCATCGGCCCCTCTGGCACCCGGATGATCGAAACGCCTCCATCGCGGTTCGCCACAACCAGCGTATTGTCGTCGATGAAGTCGAGCCCATGGACAAGCCCAATCCCGGATGATTGCATCTCAATGAAGTCGTCGGCCACGATCGTCGGAGCCTCGGGCGTCCCGCCGATCTGGATGCGGAGAATGAGAATCCGCTGTCGCGAAAAGCCTGCAATCGCCAGCAATCCGTTGTTGGGCGAAAAGCGCAGGTCTTCGGATCGTCCGAAACGCGCGAGCGCGGCCCGCACCGGCTCCGGCGCATTCATTCCCAGGTCGGGAGGTAGCAGCGCGTAGTCGATCGGCCCGAGCGGTGGAACCTTCGACCAACGCCGCAACAACATCGGTGGCCTTCTCTTTCGATTTTTCGGCTCGGTCTATCCGTCTCGTTCCGTCTTGGGCGCCAGCCTGCCGCAAGCATGAACGAAGGTGTCCTCATGGTCACCCAACCGTCCGGCGATGCCAGCCCGAGTGCGTGGGTTGCCGCCATGCAACTCGCACGCGGACAATGGACGGACGTGACACTCCCCGGCCCCACTGGCGATTCAAATGGACCACTCGTTCTGCGGGGCGGCCAGGTTTTCGATACCACAACGCGAACCTTTCGCGCGGTCGAGGTCTCCATCGACAAAGGCCGCTTCATCTCGCTCGCGCCCGATCCATCTCCGGGCCAACAGGAAATCGACTGCACCGGTTCGTTCATTGTTCCCGGGCTCATCGATTGCCATGTTCATCTCTCGGGTAGCGGCGACCCGCAGGAACTGAACAGCGCACGCGCGACCCCACTCCCGCAACGCGCATGGAAGGCCGAGGGCTACGCCAAAGCCACCCTCCACGCAGGGTTCACCACCGTCCGCGACCTTGGCGCAGCCGACCGGCTGAACATCGAAATGGCCCGAGCGATCGAGTCGGGGTTATTCGAAGGCCCTCGCATGCTCGCCGCTGGCCTTGGGGTGACGATGACCGGCGGCCACGGCCACGGCTTTCTCGCGACAGAGGCAGACGGCCCCGACGCTGTCCGCAAGGCCGTCCGCGAACAACTTCGCGCTGGCGCGACCGCGATCAAGCTCTTCGCCAGTGGCGGCGTGATGACGGCTGGAGTCGACCCACGGTCTCCTAGCTTCACCGAAGAGGAGATGCGCGCTGGAGTCGAAGAGGCCCACAAAGCGTTTCGGACCGTCGGCGCACACGCCCAGGCGACCGAAGGCATCAAGAACGCCATCCGCGCCGGTGTCGATTCCATCGAACACGGCGTCTGGCTCGACGCCGAAGCGATCGAACTGATGCTCCAGCGCGGGACGTACCTCGTCGCCACGCTCACAGCCCCGTACCAGATAGCCCACTGCGGCCTCGAAGCCGGTATTCCCCCGTACATGGTAGACAAAGGCTGGCAAGTCCTCGCTTCGCATGAGGAGAGCTTCGCGAACGCCGTCAAGGCTGGTGTGAACATCGCCATGGGCACCGATCAGGGCACCCCGGTGAATCGCCCCGGCGAGAACGCGCAGGAAATCGTCCGCATGGTCAGCCTCGGGATGAGCACCGCGGCCGCACTCATGGCCTCCACCGCCTGGGCGGCGGAACTGCTGCAAATCAGCGACGAAGTCGGACGAATCGAACCCGGTCTCGCCGCGGATGCACTTGTCCTGGCTCGCAATCCGCTCGAAGACATCCAGGTACTCACCGATCAGTCGGCGATCCGCGCCGTTATCCAGGCTGGCCGCGTCGTGCGTTCCAGCCTTCCAACTAACGAGGAGTCAAACACTTGAGCCAACTTCAGAAGCGAATTCAGAAACTTCAACGCCGCGAAGGCCCCGCCATCGGCTTCGGCCGCGTCAGCCGCGAACAACCCCGGGCAATGGCCCTCGTCGCCACCGCCCGCAACGCTGGCGAAATTCAGAGCGCACTGGACGCCGGCGCTGACGCCGTCTTGGTCGACGCAGGCAATGCCGCCGCCGCGGCAGCAGCTATGTCCGGCATCGCCAGCGACAAGCAGGCAATCGGCGCCGGCATCGCCAGCCTCTCGGAGGCTGACGCCGAGGCCCTGCGCAACGCCCACTGCGATTTCGTGGTGAGCCCACTCGACACCACCGATTCCGCCGCCGTCGATACCGAAAAGATGGGACAGGTCGTCGTCACCACGCAGGACATGGAAGACAACATCCTTCGCGCACTCGGTCCTCTCGGTCTCGATGGGCTCTTCGTTCAACGCAGCGCCGGCGCGATGACCCTCGGTCAGCAGCTTGGCCTCGTCAGGCTCGCCTCGTTCGCCAGCACCGGCCTTATCGTTACCGTTGAACCGACCGCCGCCGTTGGGGAACTGCGCGTTCTTCGAGATTCGGGCACCCTCGCGGTGGTCGCCCCGGCCGGAACCTCGGCCGATGCTTTGAAAACGCTCGGAGACACCCTCAAGGCCGTTCCCGCCCCCAAGAAGGGCAAACGCGAAGGCAACGACGTCGCCATGGTCCCTGCCTCGAAATCCAGCGGGGATGACGAAGGCGGAGAAGAAGAAGAGGACGAGTAGTCATGGCTCAACTCTCACTCGAACGTGAAGGTCCCGTCGCCATCGTCACAATCACCAACCCGCCGATGGGTTACATGGACTCCGCCACCGTACCTGAACTCGACGCGATGACGACCGAGCTTGAGGCCGATGATTCGGTCCGAGCGGTCATCCTCACCGGCGGCATCCCGGGCGTTTTCGTCCGCCACTACTCCGTCGTCGAACTCGAACAGCTGTCCCGCACGCTCCGCGAACAGGGAGTCAAAGTCGACCTCGACTCCCGGGTGCCCGAACGCGACCTCGACCGCGTATTCAAGCGCATCGAAACCATGCCGAAGCCGGTGATCGCCGCCATCAACGGAATGGCAATGGGCGGCGGGTTCGAGCTCACGCTCGCCTGCGACCTGCGCATCGCCGAAGAAGGTGACTACGAAGTCGGCCTCCCCGAGATCAAGATCGGCATCCTCCCCGGCGCCGGGGGGACACAGAAACTCGCTCGCCTCGTCGGCATGCCCCGCGCCCTCGAAATGGCCATGCGGGGACGCACCGTCTCGCCCAAAGAGGCACTCGCCCTTGGGATCGTCCACGAACTTACCCCGGCCGGAGCCTCGCTCACGCGCGCCAAGACAATCGCGGCTGAAATGTCCCGCCTGCCGGCACGAGCCGCCGGGCACATCAAGCGCCTGGTTCGCGGCACGCCCGAAACTCCACTCGCGGATGGCCTCGCCCTCGAACGCACCCTCTTCCTCGACCTACTGGTCTCCGATGAGGGGCTTGAGTTGATGTCGAAGATGAATGCCGAGAACCTCGACATCCGCGCCGTTTAACGCCGCCGCCATTCGCCGTCCGCTGATGCGCTGGTACCGCGGCCAGGGC
Source organism: bacterium (assembly GCA_039933735.1). Lineage (GTDB taxonomy): Bacteria > Chloroflexota > Dehalococcoidia > Tepidiformales > Tepidiformaceae > Amarobacter. The sequence continues at coordinate 20,276 of JBDTNM010000011.1, forward strand.
AGGCACGCTCTTCCCTGGCGGCTGACTCGCGACCCTTACGCCATCCTCATCTCCGAAGTCATGCTCCAGCAGACCCAGGTAGACCGCGTCATTCCCTACTACCAGGCGTGGCTTGAGCGCTGGCCCGATTTCACTTCACTCGCCGCTGCCCCGCCCTCCGAGGTGATTCGGGCCTGGCGGGGACTCGGCTACAACCGCCGTGCGCTCAACCTGCACCGCCTCGCCGTCCTCGTCTCCGAACTCCCCGACGCCGCGCTGCCACCGACCCTTTCGGCATTGATGCGTCTACCCGGTGTTGGGCCATACACCGCCTCCGCGATCGAATGCTTCGCCCGCGACGAGACCTTGGTCGTCGCGGACACGAACATAGCCCGCGTGGTCAGTCGCGTCCTCCTCGGCGCACCAAATCAGCGCGAAGTCCCGCCCCGAACGCTCGCTCAAGCCCTCGAGAGCCTGCTCCCCACCACCTACGGCCGGGACCACAACCTCGCCCTCATGGATCTCGGAGCTCTAGTTTGCTCGGCGCGCGCTCCACGCTGCGACGGATGCCCGATTCGCGACGACTGCCGCTGGCGGCTCGAAGGTTATGTCGCCAGCGAAACGTCGCGCACACCCCTCCCGAAGTTCGAAACCACGGCACGTTTCGCCCGTGGCCGAATCATCGACGCCCTGCGCGAATCGCCAATGACGGCGGAGGAACTCCGGCGGATGCTTCCGTCAGATCACAGGCCACTGATCGCCGACTACCTCGCGGGACTGGCGCGTGAGGGTCTGGTTCAAGAAACCAACGGAATCTGGACCCTGCCGGTGTAGCGAACGCCTATACTTCACTTCGTTGAATTCCGTATTCGTTCGGGTAAATCCCGGACGGCGAATTCGCCAGAAGGGAACCACCGTGACCCTACCTCCAGGAATGCAACTTCCACCTCCCGTCTACAACACCGGCTTCGGCTCAAAAATAGTCCGAGGCCTGTTGCTCGCTGTCGGTGGCATTTTGCTCGTCCCGCTCTTCCCGTTTTCGATTCGCATCGTGAACGAATACGAACGCGGGGTGATCTTCCGGCTCGGCCGGCTCATCGGGGCAAAAGGACCGGGTCTTTTTATCCTCATCCCGCTCGTTGACCGGATGGTGAAAGTCGATCTCCGCACCGTCACTCACGACGTGCCATCGCAGGAAGCGATCACCCGAGACAACGTGACCGTGAAGGTCAATGCCGTCATCTATTTCCGCGTTGTCGAGCCCACGATGGCGGTTGTGGCAATCGCCGACTTCTTCCGGGCTACTTCCCAAATCGCGCAGACCACGCTCCGTTCGGTGCTCGGACAATCCGATCTCGACGAGTTGCTTTCGGCACGGGAGCAGATCAACCAACGGCTTCAGCAAATCATCGATGAGCAGACTGAGCCTTGGGGAGTGAAAGTGAGCAGCGTCGAAGTCAAAGACGTTGAACTGCCAGCCACTATGCAGAGAGCCATGGCACGCCAAGCCGAGGCGGAACGCGAACGGCGGGCGAAAGTGATCGCCGCGGACGGAGAATTCCAGGCCAGCGAGCGCTTGCGAGAAGCCGCCGCCGTCATGGCTCAAGAGCCGATTTCGGTACAACTTCGCTTCTTTCAGACGCTCGCTGAAATTTCAGTCGAGAAGAACAGCACGATCGTGTTGCCCTTCCCGATGGACCTGCTAAAAGCGTTCAGCGGAGGCACGATGGGGCAAGCTGCCGTTGTGGCTCCGCCCGAACTGCCAGTCTCACCACCGCCACCGACCGCCGTCTAGCGTTACTTGCCCGTCCAGTTCGGCGCGCGCTTTTCGGCGAACGCCCGCGGACCCTCGACCGAATCGGCGCTCTGGCGGCGAGCCATCTCCCATTCGTAGCGAGCGTTCGCCGCCTCTTCGAGCGGCATCTGCAGCCCCCGCATGGCTGCTTCCTTGGTCGCCCGTACCGAAAGCGGCGCGCACCGCACGATGTCGGCAACCCAGGCGGCCACCGCGTCGTCCAGCTTCGCGAGCGGCACCACTTCGTTCACCAGGCCCATTTCGTACGCCCGCTGAGCCGGGATGTGGCGACCCGTCAGCAAATAGCCCATCGCCTGCTTAATCGGCAGGTGGCGGGGCAGTCGGTGCACGCCTAGCGCCCCGGCGATCAGGCCTCGGCGCGGTTCGGGCAGGCCAACTTCGGCATGGTCCGCCGCGACGATGATGTCGCACGCCAACGCCATTTCGAGTCCGCCGCCAAGCGCGAACCCGTTGACCCGCGCAATTACTGGCTTGAACAGGTCGAATCGACTCGTGATGCCGCCGAATCCGCCCGCCGGCATCGAGAGGTCAGGCCGTTGCTCGCGCGTCAGCCGCGACATTTCGGCGGTGTACTTCAGGTCATTCCCCGCCGAAAAAGCGCGGTCGCCTTCTCCCGTCAGCACGGCCACCCATGCGTCGTCGTCGGCCGCGAAGTCGTCGAACGCTCCGCCCATTTCGCGGCTCGCGTGTGCGTGCAGCGCGTTCATTACTTCGGGCCGCGTGATCGTGATGTACGCGACGTGGTCCTTCTTCTCGTATCGGCAATATTCCATGTCGGAGCCTCCGGTGGTTGTGCCGGGATACTACGGGGAAGCGCGAACGGCGAACAGGGAACGAATGTCTGCGTGCTAAATCGCAGCGCTCGCTTCGATGACCGCGTGCATCACATCGCGTTCGCGGGCGCGCATAAAGGCCCGGTGATCGCCTTTGAGGCCGTCGGCGAGGCTGTGTTCTTCGCTAATCAGGTCGTCGATTCGCACCAGCGCAGCCGCTCGGCGTGCTCCCAGATGCTTGGCAACGGCGAACGTCGCAGCGGTTTCCATGTCCACGCCATGCCATCCATGCCGTGACCAGTCAGCAATAACTTCGCGCGACTCCGCGAGCAGGGCCGGCGTCGAAAAGATCGCGCGTTCGTGCACCGGGATCTGGCGTTCCTTGAGGCGATTGGAAATGGCGTCAGCGAGTTCGGGAGTAGCGTCAGCGAGGATCCCTTTCGCGAGATACCAGTCCGAGACGCCGTCTTGCCGTTCGGCGTGGCGCGGGACAACAACGTCGCCGAGGTTCGTACCAGCCTGGAGCGCCCCGTACCAGCCAAGCTGAATCACCGTCGGCACGCCCGCGCCGCACCACGTGTGAGCGAAAAGCGCCGCCATCGGCCCACCGAAGCATCCCGAAAGTCCAACACGAACCCCGTGGTGCCAGCCGATGTAATACGGCAGCCCGCTCGCACTCGTTTCCGAACGGGAGAAGATCGCGTTCTCGAGATAGGCGGCGAACCGCTTCGCGCCCTCGTGGACATCGAAAATCCCGAGCAGCAGCACAACGTCGGGGAGATCCTCGGCCGCGAGATTCAGCATCCGCTGGTGGTCGGCTGCTCCGAGTTCCTTATACATCGCTAGTCGAGGCTGCAAGCCTCGATGCCGCCTTCGAACCCATCCTGGAACGAATTGATCCGGTCGCCCGCCCGCCCGTGCGCCTGGGGATCGAAAAATTGCGTGCCGCGCGGGTCTCCGACATTGAAGAGCGCGACAATCGCTTCGTTGAAGTCGCCCTGTTCCATCAGGCCCCGGCTATCCGCGTCCGCCGCCCACACTCCCGCCAGGCAGTCCGCCTGCAATTCCACCTGGATCGAATAGAGCGTGTCGTCCTGCAAGATCCCCACGAGGGACTGCACCAGATGGCCCCATTCGTGCGCGACGATCAGCACCGGCGCGAAGTCGCCGTTCGAATTGAGCTGCTCGGTCAAGAAATTCGAGTCGTAGTAGATCGAGTGGTCCGCCGAACAGTAGAACGCGTTGTTCAGGCTCGCCCGCCCACAATCAGTCTCGATTTCCGTCGTATACGGCTCGAACTTGATTGGCCCGTCGTAAACCACGCCGTCGATGTCGAATTCGTTTTGCCAGAAAGTGTCGATGTCCGAACGGGCAAGCTCTATCAGGTCGTCGACCGTCGCAGGGCAGCCGTCCTTCGCATCGCTACCCCATCGGCCTTCGTCTTCTTTGTCGCGCGGGCACTTGTCACGCGCATCGCGAATCCCATCGCGGTCGCGATCCTTCGAAGTCGAACTGGTGTCATCGTCGTCGTCGCCGCCCCCGCACGAAGCGGCCAGCACCGCCCACGACATCAACAGAAGAAAGCCAAACAGGAACGGTCCAATACGCCGGGCCACACGTACCTCCGCGGACCAATCGGCCGCATGTGCGGGGACAAAATAGCGCCCCCTTTAGGGAGGCGCTATGGCGGAATTCACCCTGCGAAAGCGTGGCTACTTCTTCGCGGGCTCGTTCTTCGGCGCGGCCTTGTGATCGGCCTTCTGCTTCGAAGTCTTGGCGGTGTTCTTCGGGCTTTTGTCTCCCACGTCTGAGTCTCCTCAATTTCAGCTACAGGCTGACGGGATACTACTTCCACTGAGAAAAACTGCAAGCAAGAAATCTCGCCACCTTAACGGTCGAGACGGCCCAGAGAATCGTCCTACTCGGGCAGCAACAGCATCGCGTCGCCAAAGCTGAAGAAACGATATCCGCGCGAAATCGCCTCGCGGTAAGCGCTGAACACGAATTCCTGGCCCGCGAACGCGCACACCAGCATCAACAACGTCGACTTTGGCAGGTGGAAGTTCGTTAGCATCACGTCCACCACCCGAAACTCGTCCCCCGGCAAGATTCGCAGCCCGGTCCATCCGTCATACGCCTCGATGCCGCCTCGCTCGCGTGCCACATGCTCCAGCGTCCGCACGACTGTGGTACCCACCGCAACCACCCGGCGCCCTTCGCCCCGCGCACGATGAATAACCTCGGCAGTACCGGCCGCAATTGAAACGTGCTCCTGGTGCAGGATGTGGTCGCGTGGGTCTTCGGCAACAACCGGCCGGAATGTCCCCGGACCCACCTGCAGAGTCACCTCGCTCCGCGAAACACCCATCGCCGCCAGCGTCTCGAACAACTCTTCGGTGAAATGCAATCCAGCCGTGGGAGCGGCGGCGCTTGCCGGCTCCCGCGCGTAGACGGTCTGGTATCGCTCCGGATCGCCCGAAAATCCCTTGATGTACGGAGGCAACGGCATCTCGCCGACGGTGGCGGGGTCGAACGCTCGCTCGAACTCCAGCACCACCGGCCCGTCCGCGCGCCAGGCCACCGTCGCTCCAATCGGTCCTTCATGCGTGTCGAACACGAACCGGCGGCCCGGCCGCGCCTGCCTCGTGGGCTTGAACAGCACTTCCCACGTCGTGTCAGTGAACGGACGCACCAGCAAGGCTTCGACGCCGCCCCCGGTGTCCGGTCGCGTTCCGAAGAGCCTCGCCGCCATCACGCGCGTGTCGTTCACCACGAGGAGATCCCCCCGCCGGAGCAGGGATGGCAGGTCACGGATAGCGTGGTGTTCGATCGTCTGGGATCGGAAACGGAGGACCATCAGCCTCGCCGAATCGCGTGGCTCGGCCGGCGTTTGAGCGATCAACTCCGGCGGCAAATCGAATGTGAAGTCCTCGGTGCGCACCAAAAGTTAGCATTGCGTCTTCGTAGCCCCCGGTCTACGTTGGCCTCAGGAGCAGTTGATGGCGCATCGCAATGGCACGGCCGCGAAGTTCGGCGAAGAAACCGTTGAAGAGGTCACTACCACGACCCACTTCAGCCTGGATAAGAGCGCCGTCCGCCGCATCGATGCCGATGAAGTCGACATCAACAAGAGCTTCGTCGGCTACGCGAAGTTCGACCATGGAACGCTGCGCCAGGGCTCGGCTGGCATCATCGCCGGCAGATCCGTCGCGGTCGATGAGGTTCGCACCGGCATCCTCATCTCCCCGGTCGTCCGTGGCGACGTCCACACATGGCTCGACATGCGCTCCGCTGTGGCTATTGGCTTTGGGATGGTGATGGGGAAGGCCCTGCTTGCCGGTGTCCGCGCATTGGCGCGACGGGCGACAGGCTAATTTCCTCAAGCGAGATGAGCGAGTTCGCTTCATCGGTCCGCAATTGCCCACACGCCGCCGATATCTCCGAACCTTTCTCCACCCGCACCGTGCAGTTGATTCCCGCATCGAGGAGTACCCGCTCGAACTCGATCACATTCGCCCGGGCCGGCTTTGAAAATCCGCCTACGGTGGGGTTCACCGGGATCAGGTTCACGTGCGTCGGAGTGCCGCGCAGCAGCCGCACGAGTTCCCGCGCCAGCTGCGGGGAGTCATTCTCGCCAGCGATCAACGCGTATTCGAACGAGACGCGCCGGCTGGTAGCGCGGAAATAGCGCTTGGCGGCTGAGATGATCTCCTGCACCGAGTACGGGCTTGCCGTCGGCACCAGGTGCTGCCGAAGCTCCTCGTTGGGGGCGTGCAACGATATGGCCAGGCCCACCTGCAGCCCTTCGGCCGCAAGTCGATCGATGGCTCGCACGATGCCCACCGTCGAAATCGTGATATGCCGCTGGCCAAGCCCAAAGGCCCGGGGATCCGTCAGAATCCGCACCGCCCGGATCGTCTCAGCGTAGTTGGCCAGCGGTTCGCCCATGCCCATGAAAACGACATTCGTGACGTGCTCTGCGCGTTGCTTCAACAGCTTCGCGATGTGCAACACCTGGGTTACGACTTCGCCCGCATTCAGGTTTCGTTCAAACCCCATCTGGCCGGTAGCGCAAAAGATGCAGCCCATCGCGCACCCCGCCTGCGTTGAAACACACACAGTGGAACGGGGGTGCTTCTCTCCGGGTTCCCGGTATTGCATCAGGACCGTTTCAATCAGCGTCCCATCCGACATTCGCAGCAGCACCTTCGTCGTGCTGCCGTCGTCGCTTTCTACCCGACGCACCTCTTCGGCTGCCCCCAGTCCGAACATCTCCTCGACCGCCGCCCGCGCATCCGCAGGCAACTGCTTCAGTTCGTCGAACTCGCTCGCAAAATCGCTGTACAGCCCGTGCAGCAGCTGGTTCGCCCGATACGAAGGCAGCCCGATTTCCGCGACGAGCGCATCCACTTCCCCGGGCAGAAGGTCGTAAAGCGTTTTCGGCACAGTTCGTCCGCTCAAGCGAGGCCAACGTTCGGAAGCAAGACGCCGCGTTCTCCCGCAAGGAACTGCTTGGCGCTCAGTCGTTTGCCGCCCGGCTTCTGCACTTCTTCCAACGCCAGCCAGCCGCTGCCGAATGCAATTGCCGGCAGGCCGTCAACGATCCTGGCCGTCCCGGGCGTTTCTGCCTCGACCGAAACCACCGCGGCTTTCCAGATTCCCAGTCGCTGAGCGCCGTACTCGACGTATGCGCCCGGCCACGGGTTGAATGCCCGCACGGCGCGTTCCGCGGCCTCGGCACTCATCTCTCCCCGCAGGTGCCCATCCTGCTTGGTTACAAGGTGGCAGTACGTCACCAGGGATTCGTCTTGCGGCACCGTCCCCACAGCCCCACTGAGCCAGCCCGGCAGGACGCGAAGAAGCTCCGCGGCACCCAGCGCAGAAAGCCGAGGCTCGAGGCTCTCTGCTGTGTCGCTGCTGGTAATCGGCATCGACGCCTGCGAGATCACCGGCCCCGCGTCCATCTTCCGGACGAGTTCCATGATGCTGACGCCGGTCTCGTCCTCACCAGCGAGGATCGACGCAACGATCGGGCTCGGCCCGCGCCATTTCGGCAGCAGCGAAGCATGGACATTCAGACAGCCGCGTTTAGGAATATCGAGCACCACCTGCGGCAGAATCTTCCCGTAGGCTGCCACCACAAACACGTCTGCTCCCGCATCTCGAAGCCGGGCCTGCGCCTGTTCATCTCGCATCGTTTCGGGCTGGAACACCGCAATCCCGAGCTCCTCGGCGGCGACCCTCACCGGTGGTGGCTGCATCCTGCCCCCTCGGCCAGCGGGGCGGTCGGGCTGGCTGACCGCCAGTCGAACGTCATATCCCGCCCCCGCGAGCGCCTTCAGGCTCGGCACGGCGAACTCGGGCGAACCCATGAAGACCACTCGTTCCCCGCTCACTGTCGCCACTTCTGCACGTCGGCGAACCGAGTCGAACCGGCGAATAGCACCCCGGTCGTGATGTTCTTTAGGCCGTCCGCATGGGCATAGACGGCATGCGGATACGCAACGATCACGCCGGGCACGAGGTCCTGCCAGATCTCCTGGAACTGCCGGTAGCTGTCCTTGCGCACCTCGACGTCGTTCGAAGTGCGGCCTTTGGAAATCAGTTCGTCCGTCACCGGGTCTTCGAAGTTCGCCAGATTCAAACCCGCCGTCCCCATTTGCGAACTGTGCCAGCCAAAGTACGGGTCAGGGTCCGGCCCCTGTTCCCACGTCGCCAATGCCGCTTCGTAACGACGCGGCACAAGGTAATCCAGATTGAGCACCGTGAACGTCGTACTCGCGACTGAAGCGCGAATCCCAAGTGTCGTCAGCTGGCCCGCGATCTCGTTCGCAATCGCGAATCGCACCGGGTCATTGTCAACGCGGATCGTGAAGCGGAACTCTTGGCCAGCTTTGGTCAGGATGCCCGTCGTCGGCGAAGCCACCCAGCCGGCCTCCTGGAGCAGAGTCCGCGCCTGCGAAAGGTCCTGGTCGGCCTTGTCGTACTCCGCCACGTAGGCCCAGGTGTTCGGCGCCACGGGCGAAACCGAGGCCGTCGCCGCGCCAAGGAACTCCTTCTCCACAATCGCCTTCCGGTTGATCCCCAGCGAAATCGCCTGCCGCACGCGTTGGTCGCGAAAGAGCGTATTCGTCGTATTCAGGTACATCAGCACCTGCGCGGATCGCTCCAGTTGATCGACCTTCGTGTCCTTGATCTGAGCCAGGTCGTTCAACTGCCCCTGCGTCACCTCGCCGCGCAGCAGAAGCCCACGCACATCGCCTGATTGCAGTGCCCGCGTCGCACTCGCGTCGTCGGTGTAGAACCGCAGCGTCAGGTGGTCCACCTCCGGCTTCCCCAGGTGGTATTGCGGGTTGGCGACGAGACGGGCCTCCCGCGAATCCAGCGATTCCACTTTGTATGGCCCTGTGCCAACCGGTGCCGCGTTGAACGGCGCGTCTTCAAGGTCTTTCACCGCCACCGAACCGAGCAGATGCTCGGGCACAATCCCGATCGTCGCGCTTCGGGCCAGGAATGGGGCCGAGGCTTGCCGCAAATGCACGATGAAGGTCTGGTCGTCCGGAGTCTCGATCTGAGCGCCTCGCCAGCCTTCGGCAAGCGACTGGTCCCCGCCGAAGTCACCGTCGGTGAGCGTCCGCACCGTGAACGACACATCGCGGCTCGTGACCGGCTGCCCGTCATGCCACGAAAGGTTCTTCCTCAGCTTGAATGTGTACGTTCGTCCCTCGTCGGTCACCTGCGGGACGTCCGCGAGGTCGGCGATCACCTGCCCATCGGGCGCCAGCCGGACGAGTCCTGAAAACACCAGCTGCGAAAGGTCGGCATCGACTTCGTTCGCCGGTGCGAACAGCGGGTTCACGCGTTGCCAGGTCCCGGAGACACCCTCGACATACGACGAACCACCGGTGAGCACGACGCCTTCGTTTCCAGAGACGCGCAAGGCGAGCGCCCCCGCAGCCGCGACAACAGCCACTACGAATACTGCCGCGAGAATGACCGTCGGGCGCGAACGCACTGAACTGCGGGGCATAGGCAAACGCTACTTCTGCGAGAGGACGCTCAGGAACGAAACCATCACGAAAGCGACAACCAGGAGGATGGTGGCCTGGAAGAGGGTTCGCTCAAGCCCTCGCTTCGTGCGATACACGCCCCCGCCGGACATTCCGCCCAGCGCTGCCCCGAACCCCGATCCCTTGACCTGGAGCAGGACGACGACAATCAGGATGGCGGAAATGGCGATCTGGAGGATATTCATCAGCATTGAGCGTTACCGTGTGGCTGCAAGCGAGGCTTCCGGAGTGGAATTCCTCGGTTCGAGCGTGAAGATGTCCTTGTTATCGTACAGTCGCATAACTGTAGCGGCGAGCTTTTCCGGGTCGTGCCGGTAACGGTTCGATTCAGCCACAACGTCGGCCTGCACCAGCCGCAGCCCCGCGAAAGCCCGCAACGCGTCGTTCGTAATCGGCACCGCTTTCGAATGCCAGGCCTCCGGCAGTTCTGGCGCGATGTTGTTGTTTGCCAGCACCGCGTTCAGGATCCCCTTGCCGGTATGCCGTTCGATCGTCTCGATGTGGTCGGCAACGCTGAAACCGTCCGTCTCGCCATGCTGTGTCGCAACGTTGCAGATAAACAGCTTCATCGCGCTCGTCTGGAACAGCGCCTTCTGGATCCCCGGCACGAGAAGATTGGGCATGACGCTCGTGTACAGGCTTCCCGGCCCGATAACGATGATGTCCGCATCCAGCACCGCCCGCACCGCATCCGGGTGCGCTTCCGCGTTCGCCGGGTTGAGGAACAGCTCCCGGATCTGCGCGCCGTGCTCCGTGATGTTGTGCTCGCCGTGCACCATTTCGTCTTCTTTGGTCCGCGCACTCAGCGTCACGTCTTCGAGCGTCGAAGGCAGGATGGTCCCTCGCACGTTGAGCACCCGTGAGGCCTCGTGGATCGCCGTTTCGAAGTTCCCGGTGACTTCCGCCATGGCCACGATGAAGAGATTGCCGAAGGAGTGGCCCTCAAGGCCCGTGCCCTCCGTAAACCGGTACTGGAACAGGCGTGACATCAACGGTTCCGCTTCCGCCAGGGCAGCAATGCACTGCCGCAAGTCCCCCGGAGCGACCACGCCGAACTCTTGCCGCAGCCGGCCCGTACTGCCTCCGTCGTCCGCGACCGTCACAATCGCGGTGAGGTTGCTGGTGTAGCCCTTCAGGCCGCGCAGCAGAGTGGAAAGGCCGGTACCGCCGCCAATCGCCACGATTCGCGGGCCTCGGCTGAGGAATCGCTTGTTGTAGATCGCCTGCGCAAGCCCAGGCCCTTGTTCACGCGCATCAGGCCGCACGAACGCGAACAGCAACGACTCATTCAGCTTCCAAACCGAAATGCCGACGGTCGTCAGCGATAACGACATGAAGAGCAGGCCGCGTCCCCAGCGGGGCATGAACTGCAGAGTCAGGTAGTAGAACACCCCCGGCAGTTCAACCTGCAGGTAGGCCTCTTTGAGTACGTAGGCGATGCCCAGCCCCATGAGCGAAATGCCGAAGAGGAGCAGCCCAAGCCAGCGCTTGATGTGCATCCCCGGATAAAGCCACTTGAACACTGAATGCTCGCGAAATGTGCGCAGTGTCATGACCTTGAAGTGTACCACCGGGTTCCGATGGCGCTCCGGACCCTATTCACTGAGTTCCTTTTCGAGCAACGCCTGCACCACTCCCGCGTTGGCCCGGCCTCGCGTTTCGCGCATCACCTGCCCCACCAGGAACATCACCGTGCTCGTCTTTCCTCCGCGGTAGTCGGTGACTGCCTTCGGGTTGGCCGCGATCGCCGCGCGCACCGCGCCAACCAGTTCGTCTTCGCCGCTGATCTGCGCCAGGCCCGAAGCCTCGATGATGTCCGCGGCCGATTTACCGGTCGCAATCATCTGCTCGAAGACCTCTTTGCCGATGTTCGAGGTCACTTTGCCTTCATCGACCAGCCGCACCAGCCCGGCGAGCTGTTCCGCGGTCAGCGGAAACTCGCCGATCTCTTTCGCCTCGGCATTCAGCCAGCGTCCAACTTCGCCCAGCACCCAGTTCGCAGCCAGCTTCAAACTTCGCCGCTCCTCGAGCCCGATGGCTTTCGCCACAGCCTCGAAGTAGTCCGCCCGCTCTCGGTCTTCCGTCAGCGCCTCTGACTCGTGCTGTGTCAGCCCAAGGTTCACAAATCGGTACAGCCGTGCCTGGGGCAACTCCGGCAACCGGCTCCGAACGTCGCTTACGTACTTCTCGCTCAGTTTGAGCGGCGGCAAGTCCGGCTCGGGAAAGTAGCGATAGTCGTTCGCGTGTTCTTTCGTCCGTTGGCTGACCGTCTCGTTCCGTTCGTCGACCCATCCCCGGGTCTCCTGGATGATCGTCTCGCCTCGGTCGAGCATCGCCGCTTGCCGGCCCTGTTCGAAGACGATCGCATCGTGCACAGCCCGAAAGCTGTTCATGTTCTTCACTTCGACCTTCGTGCCGAACTCAAGTCTGTCGAACGGCCGCAGCGAAACGTTGGCGTCGCAGCGAAAGTTCCCGGCCTCAAGGTCGGCGTCGCTCACGCCGATATAGCGCAAGATCTGGCGCAGCCGGACCAGGTACTCGCGCGCTTCCGCTGCCGTCCGCATGTCTGGCTCGCTCACGATTTCCATCAAGGCCGAACCAGCGCGATTGATGTCCACTAACGTGAAGTGCTCGCCCGTGACCGCATCCGTGCGGTGCAGCAGCCGCGCCGTGTCTTCTTCCATGTGCACCCGCGTGATCCCGATGCGGCGCGGATCTTCGCCTTCCGGCGCGATCTCCAGCCATCCGTCCAGGCAGACCGGCAGGTCGTACTGCGAGATCTGGTACCCCTTCATCAGGTCCGGGTAGGGATAGTTCTTGCGGTCGAACTTCGAAAACGCGGAGATGTGACAGTTCAGCGCCAGCCCGGTCATCGTGATGTATTGGATCGCCAGCTCGTTAATCACCGGGAGAACACCGGGCATGCCCATGCACACCGGGCAGACATGGGTGTTCGGGTCAGCGCCTGCGTAATCGGCGCTGCAGCCGCAGAACATCTTGCTCTTCGTGAGGAGCTGGCAATGGACTTCGAGCCCGATCACGGTCTCGTACTTCGTTGCTACGGCGGTCATCAACCAAGTATTGAGCCGAAAGTGAGAAGGCAAAAGGTGCCCGGCGAATCGCCGGGACCACGATGGTAGGATTAGCGCATGCGAACGTTCGATGTTCTCAGCGCGAGTGCGAGTGTTCTGTTGGGGTTCTTCGTTGCAGCCCTATGGTTGCTCCTCGCGCTCTTCAGTTCATCGATGAGTCAATTCGAAGGCAGAGATAGCTTAAATCCGGCTTGGATTGTGCTGCCGCCGTTCGCGCTCATCAGTGCTTGCGCCATCTTCGCGGGAGGCAGACTCAACGCCTCGTTTCAGCAACGACACCGTGCTTCATGGTTAGGCATTCGCGTCGCGGCTGGCTTGCTGGGAGCCGGGATGGCTCCGCTTTCCGGGCTCGTGCTGCTCTCCGCGTTTCAGTCCGCCGACGCGCCTGTTGTCTGGCTCTATCTGACGCTTCTTACGGTCTCGCTGTTGACAATCGGCGGAGCGTTGCGCGGCGCTACTCCACTCGAATCAAATTCCCAGGCCTAGCCCGTCCAATTCGCCACAACCCCACCCCGTCGCGCGCGAAAGCCGCCTCCAGTATCCTCGCCTTCCGCGGGGAAGCCGCCAACAGCAGCCCGCCGCTCGTCTGCGGGTCAAACAGCAGCGCCGCGACGTCCGGGTCGACGCCGCCCCCCAAAGTCACGTTCGTCCCAACCCAATCGCGGTTTCGACCTTCGCCGCCGGTATGTACGCCAAGCTTCGAACACTCCAGCGCACCCGGCAGGAACGGCACCGCCCCCGCATCGATCTGAACCGAGACACCAGAACGTGAAGCCATCTCCCAGAGGTGCCCCAATAAGCCAAAGCCGGTCACGTCGGTCGCCGCGCTCAATCGGGCTTCCTGCGCCAGGTGCGCCGCGTG
>JBDTNM010000012.1:0-33654 GCA_039933735.1 bacterium
ATGGCGCACCATCGGGCCATGCGAATCCTTGGCATCGACCCGGGACTGAATACCACTGGTTGGGGACTCATCGAGTCCGCCAGCAACGACTGCGCTTACCTTCGGCATGGCGCCGTGCGGACCAAGCCAGCAGATGCGAAAAGCCACCGCCTGGTCATCCTCCGCGACGCCGTGTGCGCCATCGCGCGCGAACATGGTGCGACCCACGGAGCAATCGAAGCCGGGTTCGTTGGCGCTAATCCGAAGAGCGCCATGGCACTCGGCGAGGCCCGCGCCGCCTGCATTCTCGGTCTCGCGGATGCCGGACTGGAGGTCGTGGAATATTCCCCGGCGCTAGTGAAGTCGACCGTTTCGGGCTACGGCCGCGGGGAAAAGTCGCAGGTGGCCGAGATGGTGCGTTTGCAACTCCGCATGACGAGCACGCCGACTCCGGAAGATGCCGCCGACGCGCTTGCTGTCGCGATCACCCACTGGGCCCACGCGCGCCTCCTGCGATAGGAAACCTTAACGCCTATCCTCCAGCGCCTACCGCCTACTTCACGCACATGCGGCGGGTCACTTCCCAGACCATCTGGCAGTTGAGGCGAAACGATTCGAGGCTGACGCGTTCGTTGTGGCCGTGAACCCCGCGGGCGATTTCCGGGCTGGTTAGCCCTCCTGAGAAGCCGTACGAGATCATCCCACGGTTGCGCAGCACGCTGCTGTCGGTGAAACCAACCGTCATGCCAGGCACCACTACCGCATCTTCCATGTGGTCGTGGATCACCTCTTCCATCACGCGGAACAGTTCTGTGTCGTGGGTGTTGGTATCCGACCAGCCGACGTGCACGCGTTCGATCTTGACTTTCGGGTCATCGATGACAGCCGCGAGTTCGGCTTCGAAGTCCTCGGGCTTCACGCCGGGCAGGAGGCGGATGTCGAGAGTCGCTTCAGCGCGCGCCGGGATGACGTTGTGCTTGATACCCGAAGTCGCCGTGGTCGCGCTGATGGTATTGGAAAGCAGCGCCCGTACGCGTACGTCTTTCTCGGCCGCTGCCTTCAAGCCTTCGACCGTTGCCTCGCCCTTGTAGATCCCTGCTTTGGAGAGGCGCCCGAAATATTCGGTGAGTACGGGCGAGACAGTCAGCTCGCGGTTCCATTCCTGGACCCGGTACATTGCGCGAACCAGCCTGTCGAGGGCGTTGTCTTCATGTGGCATGGAGCCGTGGCCGGGACGGCCTTCGGCAACGAGACGCAGCCAGAGCGGACCTTTTTCGGAGACCGCGATGCTGTAGACAGGGCGTTCGACACCGAACACCTCGGTCGAGCCGCCACCACCCTCATTGATGACGTACTCCGCCTCGAGCGTTTCGGGGTATTCGCGTTCGATGAAGCGCATGCCGAACTCGCTGCCGGCCTCTTCGTCCGCTTGCGCGAAGAACACAACATCGCGCGCCAGCGGTACTTCAAAGCGCTTCAGCGAGATGAACGTCATCAGCTGGGCGATGCCAAGACCCTTCATATCGAGCGTGCCGCGGCCCCAGATGTAGCCTTCTTCAACATGTCCGCTAAAGGGGTCCTGATCCCAGAATTCGCGCTGCACTGGGACGACGTCTGTGTGATTGAGCAGCATGAACGGCCGCTTCGAACCGTCGCCCTTCAGCACCGCCCGAAGCGACACGCGGTGGTCGCCGGCGTCGTACAGGTCGTAGTCGATGCCTTCGCGGTGGAGGATTGCACCGATGAAGTTGCATGCGAGCACCTCGTTCCCGGGCGGGTTCGAGGTGTCGACGCGGATGAACTCGCCGAGGTATTCGAGGGCTTCGTCGAAATAGGTGTCCCAATTGATTGCTGGTGCGCTGCTCATGGCCCGCATCCTACGCGCGTCGCGAAACGACGGCGCTCATTCCCTCCTCACCGCTCCTGGACGGGAGCGGTGACGAAGAGAGTGGCATCCGAGGTGTGTCAGACCGGGACTGCCTCGCGGTGGAGGGTATAACCCTCGTAGTTGTTGGAACGGACTTCGTCGCACTTCGCGCGATAGGCACCCACGCCGCCGGCGTACGGCATGAACACGCGTGGCTTGCCCGGGATGTTCGCGCCGAGGTACCAGGAGTCGGCGAGCATGAAGAGCGTCATGTCCGCGATCTGGTTCACGTGGGCCACCCAATCGGTTTCGGCCTGCGGGTCGGCCTCGACAACATCGATGCCGCGTTCGCGGGCGTCCTCCATGAACTTTGAGATGAACTCCACGTGCTGCTCGATGGACACCGGCATGTTGCTGAGGACGGAGGGGCTGCCAGGACCCGTGATCATGAACAGGTTGGGGAAGCCCGTGACGGAGAGCCCGAGGTAGGTCTTGGGGCCTTCAGTCCAATGGTCTTTGAGGGCCTCTCCTCCCTTGCCGCGAATGTCGATGCGGTTGTAGGCGCCGGTCATCGCATCGAAGCCCGTCGCGAAGACGATGACATCGAGGTCGTATTGGCCGTCTTCCGTCTTGATTCCAGTGGGTGTGATTTCCTCGATGGGGGCATGGCGAATGTCGACGAGGGTCACGTTGTCGCGGTTGTAGGTGTCGAAATAGTCGGTATCGATGAGGGCGCGCTTTGAAGTGAAGGGATGGTCGACCGGAACGAGCTTCTCGGCCGTCTCCGGGTCCTTCACGATTTCGCGAATCTTGCCGCGGATGAACTCGGAGGCGGTCGCGTTGGCGCGCGGATCAACTGCGATATCGAAGAACGAGGTGTAGACGAACTTGAAGCCACCCTCCTGCCAGGCCGCTTCGTAGATGGCAAGCCGCTCTTCGTCGCTTACTTCAAGGGCCGAGCGCTGGATGGCTTCCACCGGGAAGCCGCCGACCGAGTGGCGGGCCTTCTCGTAGATGTTGTCGTAGTCCTTCTTCACTTCGTCGAGGAAAGCCTTGTCCACATTGCCGTGGCGGGCCGGGATGGTGAACTGCGGTGTGCGCTGAAAGACGTAGAGATGTTCTGCTTGCTTCGCGATCACCGGGATGGACTGGACGCCGCTCGATCCGGTGCCGATGACGCCAACGCGCTTGCCCGTGAAGTCGACGCCTTCGTGGGGCCAGGAGCCGGTGTGGTATGACTCGCCAGCGAACGACTCGCGGCCCTTGATGTTCGGGATCTGGCCTGTGGAGAGGCAGCCGATACCGGTGATAAGGAACTTCGCGGTCAGCTTGTCGCCCTGGTTGGTTTCGACTTCCCAGAGGTTTGTGGATTCGTTCCAGTGGGCGGAGGTAACCAGGGTTTCGAGCTGGATGTCCTTGCGCAGGTCGAAGCGGTCGGCGACGTGGTTGAGGTAGCGGAGGATTTCCGGCTGCTCCGGGTACTTCATGCTCCATTCCCACTCCTGCATGAGCTGCTTATCGAACGAGAAGCAGTACATGTAGGCCTCGGAATCGCAGCGGGCGCCGGGATAGCGGTTCCAGTACCAGGTGCCGCCGACTCCATCACCGCGTTCGAAGACGCGGGCCTTCATGCCGAGGCGGTCGCGCAGGCTGTAGAGCATGTAGAGCCCGGCGAAGCCGGCGCCGATGACGACGGCATCGAGGTCCGCGGTCTTGGTTGAGGTAGACATGTGGTTCTCCTTGGTTGTGGCTGAGCGGAGTTGAAGAGTGCTTAGACTGAAACCGGCTGACGTTTGGATTCCTTGATAACGCATGCGCGGACGGCTTTGACGACCTGCTGGAAGCCGCGCTCACTGCCGGGGAGCATCAACAGCGTGAAGAAGGCGTGCATCTGGCCCGGGTAGCGTTTCAGTTCGACGGGCACGCCGGCCGCTTCCAGGCGGGCAGCGTAAGCCTCGCCTTCATCGCGAAGGACATCATGTTCCGCCGTCAGGACGACAGCAGGCGGCAGTCCCGCCAGGTTGGCGGCATGGAGCGGGGAGGCGTCGGGCTCCGAGCGCCGAGACGCGTCGGGCAAGTAGTGATCCCAGAACCAGGCCATGCCATTGGTGGTTAGGAGGAGTTGGTTCTCTGGTTCCTGGTAGGAGGGGCGGCTGAAGTCGGCGTCAGTGACGGGATAGATAAGAACCTGGAGGGCGATCTTCGGGCCGTTGCGATCGCGAGCACGAAGGGCCATGACGGCCGAAATGTTCCCACCGGCGCTATCGCCGGCGACGATGATCGGGCCGTCGTGTCCCAGGATGTCGCCGACGTGGGCTGAGACCCATTCGAGGGCTGCGTACGAGTCGTCGATGGCAACCGGGTAACGGTGTTCAGGCGCGAGCCGGTAATCGACCAGGACCACGGCACAAGACGACCGCTCGGCCAGCCGCTTACCGAGGGTGTCTGATTCCTCGATACTGCCGATGACCCAGCCACCGCCGTGGTAGTAAACGATGACGCCGCGCGCCGGCTGCTTCGGGACCAGTATGCGGATGGGCACTTCGCCGCCGGGCACCGGTATGCGGTGATCTTCGACGCGGCCCATCGCGGGTGCGGGGCCCGCAAGCGCGGCCATTGCGGTGCCGAGCGCGCGAGCTTCCTCGGGTGTGCTTTCGTGGAGAGGTTTACCTCCAGCCGCTGCCATCTGCTGCATGAGCATGCTCGTTGCCAAATCGATGGCCATGAACACCCCTCCTAGGCATCGCACGATAGGTGCGAGCGCCGACTGGAATATACGCAGCGAATGGAAAAAGTGGCAATGAAGGGCATCCGACGGCTTTCCGGGCCTGCCCCGGACTATCCGGACTATTCGGAACTGGTGACAACTCCGCCGACGATCAGCGCATCCACTTCGGGCGCGCTCAGGCCGCACTCAGTCAGGATCTCCCGCGTATGCGCCGCGAGCGGTGGCGATGGGCGGCTCGCAGCCGTCGGGGTGACGGACATCCGCAACATAGGCCCAACGGCCAGTTGAGGTCCGGTGATCGGATGATCGAGTTCCACCATCATCTCGGCTGCGACAACCTGTGGGTCATCGGCCATGTCTTCCGGCTCATTCACGACGCTCGCGGGCACGCCCTCCCTGAGGAAGAGGTCGACCCATTCGCCCGCCTCTTTTGCCATCAACCGCTCCTGGATTTCGGCGCGCCATTCCTCGATCTTCCTGCGATTTTCGGGGTCGGCCGCGTTGAATTCCGCTGAGTCAGTCGGGTCGTGAAAGTCGAGGACGCGGCGAATCGTATCGCGCGTGCGGAAGGTGATAGCGCCGAGGACGAGCGCGCCCTTCTTGGTGTGGTATCCGCCGTAATACAGCCGATGGCTGGCAAACCGGGGCCCCTGCGATTTTCGAATCGCCGCGATCTCGTTGTAGGGCGCACCCGAATCGCGCATTGCGTGAATCTCCGCGATGAGTGGGTCACGGCCGACCGAGTCATGAAGCGGTTCTCGCATCACGCGGTCGGACATCAACTCGAGCGCGGTGTGGAGCAGCGAAACGTGGATCTCTTGGCCCAGCCCAGTGGTCGCGCGATGAAACAGTGCCGCACAGATACCAGTCGCTGCCGCCAGGCCCGTGCTTCGGTCCAGGTAAGTGCTGCTCGTGATTGTCGCGGGGGCGCCGTGTTCGTCGACCTTTCCTTCGGAGGCCATGATTCCGCTGTAGGCCTGGGCGATGATGTCGCTCCCCGCCCGCTGAACGTACGGTCCGCGTTCCCCGAAGCCAGTGATATTCGCATAGACCAGCCTGGGATTGAGGTTCGAAAGCGTGGAGTAGTCGATGTTGAGCCGCTCCGCGACGCCGGCGCGGTAATTGAGCAGGACGACATCGAATCCCGGGATGATGCGGTGGATCAGCGCCTGCCCCTCGCTTCGGGAGAGGTCGACCGTCAGGCTTCGCTTCCCTCGATTCAGGGACTGGAAATACTTGCCTTCGTTGGGGACGACGGCGCCGCTGTTACGCCGATTTTCGCCCTCGAGCGGCTCAACCTTGATGACATCGGCCCCCATATCCGAGAGCACGATGCCTGCAAAAGGACCCGCCACGATCTGCGAGAGTTCGAGCACGCGGATGCCGGCGAGGGGGCCTGTCGCGGTCATCAGCCCCTCGGCAGCCCGAGGCCGCGTGTCGCGATGACGTTCCGCTGGACCTCGCTGGTGCCGCCGCGAATCGTCGCCGGCACCATGCCGAGATAAAGCCTCCCGAACGACTCATCTTCTTCGCCGGCGAGCTGCCCACGCAGACCAAGCACCTGCATGCAGGTCTGGGCGACACGCTGCGAAAGTTCGGAGTTATAGAGCTTGGCCATCGAGGCCTCATCGTTCGGCAGCTGGCCCCGGTTCTGCATAGAGATGATGCGCATGGAGAACTGGTACATGACTTCCGCCTCGATGTACCGCTGCGCGATTTCGTGACGAATGTCCGAGGATTCGAGGCGGGCACGAAGGAGTGGGTCGCCCTGCACGACATCGAGGAGGCGGCGAAGGGTGCGTTTCGCCCCGATCGCGCCGCCGATGTTCGAACGCTCGAAGTCGAGGAGCGTCATGGCGACGTACCAGCCGCGGTTCTCCTCGCCGACCAGGTTGGCCGCTGGAACCCGCACGTCTTCAAAGAAGACTTCGTTGAAGTAGTGGCGATTGTTGAGGTCCACGAGCGGCCGGATCTGGATGCCCGGGGACTTGATGTCGTCGATCAGCAGGAACGAAATGCCGCGGTGCTTCGGCGCCTGCGGGTCAGTCCGGACGAGGGCGAAAATCGCGTCGGCTGTGTGGGCAGCCGAAGTCCAGATCTTCTGGCCGTTGAGGACAAAGTCGTCGCCGTCGCGGGTGGCACGTGTTTGGAGTGAGGCGAGGTCCGAGCCCGCGCCCGGTTCGCTATACCCCTGGGCCCAGGTCGCTTCGCCGGCGAGGATCGGCGGAAGGTATTTCTTCTTTTGCTCGTCGGTGCCATGAAGAATGAGCGTCGGGCCAAGCATGGCGAGCCCGGAACCGCCCACACCCGGGGCGCCTGCGCTCGCGAACTCCTGGTTGAGCACGAACTGCTCCATCGCGCTCATGCCGGCGCCGCCGTACTCCTTCGGCCAATGCGGGGCCACCCATCCGCGCTCTGCAAGCGCCGAATGCCAATCGAGCGCGGCCTGTTTCGCCACAGGATCGGACGATTTGCGGTCGTTCTCCCATTGGCGTTCACCAGGGCCGCCGGCTGCGGCCTGGGCTTTGTAACGGCCAGGAAGACGGTTATCGATGAGCGCGCGGACGGCGCCGCGGAACTCAGCCTGCTCGGGAGAATCGTGCCAGTTCATGTCGGACGAAGTCTGATGCCGAGCGCTCGCGGCTGCAATGCACGCAGCGGACACAGTAAGAGCCGCGGGGATGGAGCGGACATCCCGGCGCGGCTCTTGAGCGAATTCTAGTGAGTGCTAAACAAGCTTGCAAGCAGTCAATCTGTCGGCTGCATGCGAGTCATTTGGATCCACTCCTCCCAGGTCACGGGCACCTTCGCCGCCGACTTCAGATTGACCACGACGAATGGCTGCTGGGTCGGCGCTTTGGCGCCGCCTTCGTCTTCGATCGTGAGGGCGAAGGCTGCGAACGAATCGACCTGAGCCGGCGAATCGAGCCAGACTCCGCCAGAGTTCGCGAACGTGTTTGCCGGCTGCGGATTGCCATCGCCAATGAACCAAGCCTGATATTCCTTACCATTGGGCAGCGATGGGAGACCTTCGAGCCAGGCGAAGGCCGCATTCGTCCCGGGTGCGTAGACCAGCATCGCTTTCGCGCCGCCTTGCTCCGCCGTTTCTCGGGAAGCAGTGCCCTTCGCGACCGCTTCGACGAGCGTCCTCTGGTTCTTCGTCTCGCGGCTTGAACCGGAATCCGATCCTCCGAAGAGGCTCTCTCCAGCAGCGGCACCGACCAGGAGCAGGAGTGCCACCCCGGCAGCGATAGCCGAAAACCGTTGCCATGCCGGGCGGACGATGGTCCGACGCGTCAGGACACGCGGCTCTGTGGCGATGCGTTGCATCAGTGAGTCACGTGTGCCGGGAGACGGTTCGGCATCCTGGACGGCGAAGGGGAGGAGGCGAGCGGCGCCGGCCATAACTTCGAACTCGGCCGCGCACGAATCGCACGTGGCGAGATGGGCGCGGATACCCGGGGCGTCGTCTTCGGCGAGTACACCAAGCGCCAGTTCGGGCAGGTATTCGAGGGGATGTTCTTGTTCAGTCAACGCCAACCACGCCCCTTTCCTGCAGTACTCCACCGAGTTTCAAAAGGCCCAGCCGCAACCTGCTCCGTACTGTAGGTGCGGGGACGGCAAGGATCCGTCCGACCTCCTGGCTCGTCAGGCCATGAAAATACACGAGTTCAATCGCGCTACGTTGCTCGCTTGTGAGCGAACCGAGGGCATCACGAACCTGGCCGCCGATAATTCCACGCTCTGCCTCAAGGTCCGTTCGGTCGCTGGAGGCAACTTCGAGGGCACCTTCGAGCGTCGGCAATTCTGGCACGCGGCGGCGGCGGCGCCGGATTTCGTCGATGCAAAGGTTTCGCGTTATCGAAAGCACCCAACTGGCCACTCCTGCACGGGAACTGTCGTACTGTGCGGCACTCCGCCAAACACGTACGAACGTTTCCTGCACGGCCTCTTCGGCATCCTGTTCGCCGCCGAGGATGCGCAACCCGAACGAGAAGCATTGCCGGTGATATCGGTCGTAGAGCACGCCCAGCGCATCGTCCCGCCCCGCCGCAACGGCGGCGACGAGGTCGAAGTCATCAGCAAGGCGATAGTCGCTCACAACTGAAGAGTACGCCGGGGTGTGCCGGGCTGATCACTAAGTCCCGCGCAATTTAGCTCGCGAGCGCCGCCTGGATTGCCGGGTCGCTCTCAATCAGCGCCTTGCCGCGGTCGCGGAGCCCAACGATGGTGCTCTTGTCGCGCTTTCCAAACACCAGGCTGAGTTCGCCAAGAGAGGCCCCGTGGTGTTGCAGTGCCGCAACCGCAACCGCGCGGGCGTCGTTCAGGCGTGCGTTGCGTGCCCGGCCGCAGAGGTCTTCGACCGCGATCTCGAAGAGTTTTGCTACATTCTCAAGCAACGTCCGCTGCCGGGAGGCCTCGTTGGACTCGATTGCGACAGTACCTGCAAGTCGCGCATCGAGGCTGGCGAGATCCAGTCGGCCCGAAGCCT
The DNA here is from genome assembly GCA_039933735.1 of bacterium. GTDB lineage: Bacteria > Chloroflexota > Dehalococcoidia > Tepidiformales > Tepidiformaceae > Amarobacter. The sequence goes on from JBDTNM010000012.1 coordinate 9,067, forward strand.
GGAGCGCCATCGCGCCATTCACCCAGCCGAGCAGGACGCGCACCGACGGTGCCCGACAGACGGACATTCGGTCGATCGCCCACGCTGGGAGCGCCGTCCGGTGCCGACGCGCGATAGCTTCGATGAACGAGCGTTGCTCGCTCGCAGCGAACGGTTCGACGCGAGTGACGATGCCTGCCGCGAGACGCGACTCGAGCCGTTCGGGCAGCCCGAGGTCGAAAGGCGTTTTCTCGCTGGCGATGACGATGTTCCCGCCGCGATTCGTCACGGCTTCCATGGTGTACACGAGCTCATCGAGCGTGGCCTTCTTTCCCGCGATGGCCTGGAGGTCATCGATGAGGAGCAGGTCCACCGAGCGGATTTGTTCCTGAAATGCTTCGCTGCGCCCGCCACGGAGCGCGCTAAGGAAGCGGTTCGCGAACTCTTCCGCACCCAGGCAGGCGACACGCTGGCCGAGGGACTGAGCGCGACAGGCGAGGGCATGCAGCAAGTGGGTCTTGCCCATGCCGGGCGAGCCATAGAGCACCACCGGGGTAACACGAAGTGCATCAGGCTCCACCAACGCGAGGCACGAACGCAGGGCGATCTCGTTGCCATGCCCGGCCAGGTAGCCTTCGAAGGTGAACTTGCAATTCACCGTGCCGACCACGCTCGATGCTGCAGCCGCCACTGGGGAGGCTGATGTTCCGGGCTCAACCGCTGAGGGCTGCCCCGGAGGCACGAACAGGACCGAGAGCGACCCTTCGAATGACTGCGCCGCAGCCCGTTCAACCACAACCCGCATGCGCTGGTTGAGCCATTCACAGGTCATGGAGGAACGCGCTTCGACGATCAGGCAGGAGCCATCAATTCGGAGTGCCCGGGTGCCCTTCAACCACGTCGAGAAGTTGTGTGGGTTGAGTTCAAGCTCGAGGACGCCGAGGGCGCCGTGCCAGGCGCGGGCGAGTTGGCGGGGGTCGAATGGGGCCGTACTCGTGTCCAATTTGGGCACACACTCCTCTCTCCCGTGCACAAGCGGGTAATTTGAAATAGCGAAAGCCAGGGCTGGTTCAGTGCGGCGAGAATGGCTCTTCCGGGTGGACCGTCACGGTGCGCCCGCCCGGGACGCAGGCGCTAAGTTAGTCGCGGCCCCGCGCTGATTCAACGCAGTTATGTAGTTGCGTAGGGGCTTCGCACGCAGTTTTCACGGGGCTTCGCGCTTATGTGTCCCTGCTGGTTCAGCCGCCACCCGTCGCCTAACAGACAAGGGATTACACCGTCTGTTTACCAATTTCGGGGAAAATTCACGACTCGCCATTGTTCCGTCGATTTGCAACATTGACGTGCGCGTTAACGTTGTTAGACTAAGTTTCCAAGATGGCCGATGCATCCAAGCCCGAGCGCTTCCTTCAGATTGGCGAAGCCGCAGACCGGGCGAGCCTGACTCAACGCACGCTCCGTTACTACGAGGAAAAAGGTCTTCTCAACCCGCCGTCGCGCATGGATGGGGGCTTCCGCCTCTACACTCCCGACGACATGGAGCGGATCGACCGCATCCGTCAGCTGAAAGAACTCCTGGGGTTCTCGCTCGCCGAAATCAAAGAGATGCTCGAAGCGGAAGACGTTCGCCTCCAGATTAAGGCTGAGTGGCGGCGTGACGCCGATGCCGAAGAAAAAGCTGAGAAGGCTCGAACGGCTCGCGAAGTGACCATTCAGCAACTGCAGCTGATCGACCAGAAGATGGAAAAAATGTCTTCGCTCCGCGAATCCCTCGCCGACAGAGTGCGCAAGTACGACGAGATGCTTTTGCGCTTCTCCGAGGCCCTGGAACCGGAACCGGCATCAACCCAGTCCTGAGGGGCTACACTGGATCCATGGAACTCCTCGATACCATGCAGCGCCCGCTGCGGGATCTCCGCATCTCCGTGACCGACCGCTGCAACTTCCGCTGCACCTATTGCATGCCTCGCGAAGTCTTCGGGCCGGGCTATGAATTTCTCCAGCGGTCCGAACTGCTTTCCTACGAAGAGATAACCCGCCTGACGAAGATTTTCGTCGCCCACGGCGTCGAAAAGATCCGGCTCACCGGTGGTGAACCGCTGATTCGACGGGGACTGGATTCACTCATCGAGCAGCTCCGAGTGATTCCCGGACTGAAAGACCTCACGCTCACCACCAATGGCTCGCTGCTCCGCGCCCAGGCGCAAAAGCTGAAAGATGCGGGCCTGCAGCGCATCACCGTCTCCCTCGACTCGCTTGACGATGCCGTGTTCCAGGCGATGAACGATGCCGGAGTGCCTGTTTCGGTCGTCCTCGATGGGATCGAAGCTGCGAAAGATGCCGGCCTCAGCCCCATCAAAGTGAATGCCGTAGTGAAGCGAGGAGTGAACGACCACACCGTCGTCGACCTCGCTCGGCACTTCAAAGGGACCGGCGTCATTGTGCGGTTCATCGAATTCATGGACGTTGGCGCCACCAACGGTTGGCAGTTGGAACACGTCGTGACGGCGAAAGAGATCGCCGCTCGCATCGACCACGAAATGCCGATCGAACCCGCCGAGGCGAACTACCGCGGCGAGGTAGCGCAGCGCTGGCGGTATCGCGACGGTTCGGGCGAGATCGGGATCATTTCCTCGATTTCGCAGCCGTTCTGCGGCGATTGCACTCGCGCCCGGCTTTCCCCCGAGGGGGAGCTTTACACCTGTCTCTTCGGCAATCGAGGCCACGACTTCCGCTCGCTCCTGCGGTCCGGTGCGAGTGACGAAGACATCGGCAAATTCCTGGCGTCGGTGTGGCACCTGCGCAGTGATCGCTACTCAGAGATTCGAACTTCCGAAACGGCTGTGCTTCCGAAGGTGGAAATGTCGCACATCGGCGGCTGATAGAGGCTGGTTTTGCACTCGTCGCAAGGTTACGCTTCCCCAAATTCGTGTACTGGGAGGCTTCGATGACGACGACCTCAGATTCTGGGATTACCATCGCTGATGGTGTGCTCGCAGGCCAACTTCGGCGCTCAGTAAACAACTCCCACAACCAAAAAGGGAGCATCCACGACGACGCAACTGCCTCGAAACTCGGCTTTCGTGGCGGCACAGTGGCTGGCTCGATTCACAACGAACTGTTTACTCCACTGCTGCTCGCCGGCTTCGGAAAGCGTTGGTTCGAACGCGGCACGCTTTCCATGTACTACATGAATGCGACTACCGACCGCGAAGCCGTGCAGGCGTTCCTGAAACAACCGGCGTTGGGCGCGCGCGATGCACAAGTAGAGGCGTGGGTCACCCGCGAAGACGGAATGCAAGTTGCCCAGGGCACGGCTTCCGTCGGAAATCCGACCGATGCCACGGCGTTGCTTGCCCGGCCGCTCGACCGATTCGATGTCGGTGAACTGAGAATCCTCAATGGCGTCGGCCCGGGCTTCCGTTTCGAACCCCAGACGGTAGTGGTCACGGCCGAACAGCAGCGCGACCGCCTCGCAGTGACCACCGAGCCACTTGAATGGTTTTCCGGGGATTCCCCGTGGGGCGGCCCTGTCGTGATGCTCGCGCCGATGGTGCAGATGCTCTACGCGAAGGTAGTGACCGCGATGCGCGGCACTCTCGGTGCGGTGGGCCTATTCGGCGCGATTGAACTTCGCAACATCAACGGACCAGTGTTGGTCGGCAGGGAATATCGCTGTACCGGCGAAGTCTTTGCCGTCGGCCAAAGCCCCAAGACTGAATACATGTGGTTCGAAACCGGCCTCGACGACGAATCCGGCCGCCGGGTTGCGGAAATGCGTATGCAACTGCGGTTTATGAAGGCGTCAAGCAAGCTCTATCCCGAACTTCGGGGAGAATGAACCGATGCTGAACTGGCAGAGCGAGAGGGGTCAATGCGGCAACTTCCCGCTGACCGCGGCCTCGGGGCAGATCCATCCCTAGCGCGGCGCCGTCCCCCCGCAAGGTCGTGCTCGTTCAACCGAAGACGCCCGGTCCGAACTACTGGCGCAGCATGACCAGGTATGCGGCCGGGATTGCCGAGGTTCTGGAGCCGGTCGTCGCCGAGGTGGAAACCGTTTCTGCTACGAATATCAACCTCCCCCCGCCCTTCCGCTGGGCATTCACACGCTATCGAGGCGTCGAGCGGCTGCCACGTCACTGGAGTACCCCGGTCGACCTCGTGCACTTCACAGACGTCTTCCTCGCCCCTCACGCGCCACGATTCTCGTGCGCCCGCGTCTCCACGGTCCACGACATGATTCCCATGGAGCACGCGCGCATCCGCCGCTGGGTCTCCCTTCGTTGGCGAATGGCCTTCCTGCGCTCGATCAGGAGCCTGGACAAGTCCGACGCACTCATCGTCCCCTCGGCCAACACCAGGAAGGAGCTGCTCGAACACGTCGATTTCGATTCCGATCGAATCCACGTCGTGCCCGTACTCGTTCCCGATGCAATCTGTCCGCCATCCCCCGGCGCCGTCCGCGAGCCGCGCACCATACTCAGCGTGGGCACCACGGCCCTCTACAAGAACATCGGCGTGCTTATTCATGCCCTCGCGAACAAGGACCTTGGCGACGTCAGGCTGGTCAGGGTCGGCAGCCCGTTTGAGGCCGAATACCGCGAACTCGCCCAGCGGCTCGGCGTTTGGGATCGGATTGAACAGAACGTCGACGTCCCGGAGGAGCGCCTCATCCAGCTCTATCAGTCGGCGACGGTACTCGCCCAACCCAGCCTGACCGAGGGCTTCGGCATGCCCGTCGCGGAGGCCATGGCGGCAGGGCTGCCGGTCGTCGTCAGCGATGGGGGATCCTTGCCCGAAGTCGTCGAGACCGCCGGCCGTGTCGTTCCCTTTCGCAACCACCACGCCGGCGAACCCGACCTCGATGATGCTCGTGACTTCGGCGTTGCCCTCGCCGAAGTACTGGCGGACGCAGCCGAACGCCAACGAATGTCCGTTGCCGGTATCGCCGAAGCCCAACGATTTCGTGTTCCTGCTGTACGGACTTCACTCCTCGCGGCATACGACCAGGCGATGAGTACCTTCGAACTCAGGACTGAGGCCGCGCACTAGTGCTCACCGTGGCCCTGGTGAAACCGCGGTCTTCGACACCCAACGGCTGGCGAAGTATTGCAAACTACGCCAACAACATCGCCGAAGCCGGCGCCGGCCACTTCACCACCTCCTTGTATGGCGCCACCACCGACCCCATCCGAAATCTGCTCAGCGGCACTCATCGCAGGTTGGCGCGGGAAATCCAATCGCCCGATGTCGTGCACCTCACGCATCAGACGATCGCCCCCTACGTCCACGCGACACGGCGTACGCCCAGCGTCGTCACGCTCCACGATTTCATCCCGGTCATGTTCCGCGCACGAACCATCGGGCTCGACCGGTTGTGGGCCTACACGTTCAAACGCTCTGGCCGAGCGCTGCGAGATCTACCACTCGTATTCGCCAATTCGGACTGCACCGCCCGCGACGCGAGCCGAGAACTCGGCCTCGATCCCGCCCGCATCATCACCATTCCCGTCTCCGTCGCTCGGGTCTTCTACTCCGGCGCCTCCGGTGTCTCCCCGATGGCGGGCCTTCCGGATCGGCCCTTCGTCCTCTCCCTGGGCACGCGGTTCTACAACAAGAACCTTCCGCTCCTTATCGAAGCTCTGGGCCGCCCCGAACTCGCTGGTGTCCCGCTGGTGCGCGTTGGTGGCGCTCTCAGCGAAGCGCAGCTCGCTCTCGCCGAACGAGCGGGCGTCAGAGATCGATTGTTCGAACTCGGCGAACTCCCGCTCGAAGACCTCCTTTCAGCCATGGCGTCCGCTGCCGTTCTGGCCCAGCCTAGCGTCTACGAGGGCTTCGGCATGCCCGTAGCCGAAGCCATGGCCTTCGGTCTCCCCGTCGTTTGTAGCGACGGGGGTGCCCTGCCGGAGGTCGCCGTCGACGCAGCGCGCGTCGTCCCGATTCGCCAGAAACGCTACGGTCCGCCTGAGCCCGAAGACGTGCGCGACTTCGCCGCAGCCCTCGCCTCGGTCATTCACGACCCCGCCGAACTTGCCCGCCTCCGCGCAGCGGGCTTCGCCAACGCTCGGCGCTTCCATCCAGACACCGTCGGCCCGCAACTCCTGGCGGGGTACAACGAGGTCATCCGCCGCTGGGGTTGAGCCGGATCGCATCCCTGACCGCGTCAACACCCGGCAACCGAAGTCGAGCCAACAACTCGCGCCACTGGGGTGCCCGTTCGAACAGTTCGTTCAAGATTTCGACTGTTTCTGGAAGCTGCCCACGCCCCGGGAGCGTATTTATGGCGTACCAGAACGCCTGCTCATCCGACGGATAGAGTTGAGACGCTTGCGCGAACCGCTCGCGAACTTCTTCGATCGATGCGTCGGCGTTCAAGCTGACAAGAAGCGACCCAGCGAGCCGGACATTCACGAGTTGCCGGAGGTCCTGAAGCGGACGTGCGCTGTTGTCGATGCGCAGATCCCAAGCGTTCGAACGCGGGCCGGGCAATCGGACGAGGATGGCGGCCGATTGGCTTCCGCGAATGTCTCCACCCGCTTCCTGGCCAGCTTCGAGCGCAGCCATAATCCGTTCGGCCAGGTAGCCGGAACTGCCTTCGAAGGCGCTGGCCATGGCTTCCGGGACGCCTGCATTCGTCATCATGTTCGCCTGGGTGGAGAAGTGCGTGCCAACGACGTGGCTGGCAAACGGAATGCAATCGACGCCGGTGTGGACGGAGGGGGCCCCCGCCGCATCGATGACCGCGACCTGTCGTCGGCCCGGCAGGTCATCGCCCGCGATGAGCGCGGCGAGCGTGCGCTGGGCGTCGAGGCCGTTCGTCAGCAACGAGAGTCCCTGCGGGCCGAAATTGATATTCGCGAACGACTGTGTTGCGATGGCGCCGACGCCGGGTTCGACCCACGGGACTATCGACCCGACACACGGCTGATGCGTTTGGACACCGACGCCCAGAGCGCCTGTTTCAGAATCAAATGCGACGATCGAGTAGGTCATTGGTAGCCTCCTGCTGGTTCGCGGAGGCTACCACGGTACCCGGCGGTCTCATTCGATCACGCATTGCGAAGCGCGCGAACCCCGAAACCGGCGGTCGCAATAATGGCGCCCGCTGCCGCGCTGATCCCTCCGATCAGCAATCCGTTCGAATCCCCGTTCGAAGGCGAAGAGGCGGTTGTGGCGGAAGTTATTTGGAGTGCAGTAGCCGTCGGAACAATCACCGCGCTGGTCTGGATGACGCGGGACGGCGGCAGCTGGGCGGCCGTGGACTTCCCGTCGCCAACAACGACTGCGCCGATCATTCCTGGGTGGAGAAGGCAAAAAAAGGGATAGGTACCGGGCTTGTCGAAGTTGTAGGTCACCGCATCGCCGTTGCCGAGCGGGTCGTACGAGCCCCACTCCAGCGTGGCGCCGGAGACGGTGTGAGAGACCTCGCTCTTGTTGGCGAACGTCACCTCGGTTCCGGTCTCGACACGGAGAACCGTCGGGACAAAACAGCCTTCGTCCATTCTCACGGCATCGCCGCTCGCCTCGGACGACGCTCGGCTGCGGCAACCCCCGCCCGCATGAGCTTCCGTCACGGGCCCGCCGAGCAGCACGAGAACGAGCGCGAGTGCCCCGATTGCCGCTGACTGAGTCACGAGTCTGCGCATAACCAGCCTCCCGGTGAGTATCGATGCGGATACACCGGCCAGCGAGAAAAGGTTCCCTAGCGCATCTCCGCGGCGATGCGAAGCGCGTCTTCGATCGATCCGGCGCCTTCGATGCGGAGGTACAAGCCCCGGTCCGCCCAGATCAGTGCATTCGAGGTGGTGGACCGCCGGGTTGCCGCAATTGGCGTGCCGGACGCGTTCTCGACGGTGACGAGGCGTTCGCCACCTGAGACCCAATACCCGTCTTGTCCGTTCACTACCTGCGCTCTCACGATCGTTCCGCCAGTGACACTGACCATCTTGCCGACCAGCGCCGAATTCAGAGGAAATTCCCAGATCTGAATGGCCCCGTAGTCAGCGATGGTGATGTTGCGGTCTTCGAAAATGGCGTAGTAGCCCGCCGGCGCGCCGAGCGAGCCGGGAAGAATCATCTGAAAGCCTGCGAGCAGTGCGGCTTCGTCACGGCTGGCTCTCTCGCCGAGTTGCGGAGGTGTGAGTGCGGAGGGGAGCGCCGGCGGCGTCTGGCCGGGGAGTGGCGTCGGGGCGATTTCTATTCGTTCGCCGTCCACCGCGAGACCGAGGAAGCTCGCGACGGCGTCCCGTGCCTGTCGGGACGACAGTAACGTGGCGAACGCGATTCCGAGTACCAGTGCAGCCGCCGCAAGTGCGTAGCGCCACCTCGCGTTCGGAGATGGCGAGGTCCGCGCGATCCCCGAAAGGACGGAGGCATGCAATTCAGGCGTGGGCGGGAAGAGTGCGTCGAAGGGGACTTCCTGGAGGAGCGCCATCTCCCACTGCTGGTTAGTCATGCGATTCTCCTTGCCCCGGAAGCAGTCCCGGATAGCTGGACTCGATAACGGTCCGGAGCCGGACACCCGAGCGGCTCAGACGCGACTTCACCGTGCCCTGCGCCTTCCCGATGACAACCGCGATCTCCTTCTCCGGAAGTTCAAGGAAGTAACGCAAGTAGAGGACCACGCGGTCTTCCTCCGGGAGCTCTCGAACCGCGGCCCAGAGCTGGCGCTGGCGCTCTGAACCAAGCACTTCCAGTTCTGGGGCTGGTTCAGCTGCTGGCAGGCGTTGGAATCCGATGCGATCGAGCAGTCCTCGTCGCCGGGATCGGCTGCGCACCTGGTTCAGGGCGAGGTTGGTGACAATCCGTAAGAGCCACGGCCGGAACGGCTCGTCGGCGTGAAAATTGCCGATAGAGCGGAAAGCGCGGATGAAGCCATCCTGCGCGGCTTCCTCGGCCGCTCCAGCGTCACGCGTAATGAGGTACGCCGCCCGGAAAGCTACCTGTTGATAGCGCCCGACCAGTTCGCCGAATGCCGAACGGTCGCCAGAGCGGACCGCCGCGATAAGTTCAGAATCTTCCCGTTCGGGGGCCACCTGCGAGTTCTACACCGGCAGGCAGCCATTGGTTCCCGTTCTGCTTCGACGGCGGTGGCGGGACGAGTCAGTCTGTCAGTGGGATAGCAACAGGAATCGCGAGCGAGGCGTCTCCGCCGCGGCCGATCCGCCGCAACGCAGGCTGGCGGAAAACCAGCAGACTCGTCACAGCGAGCGTTGACCAGGCGAGCACGGGGAAGACGACTTCGAGGCCGAAACTCTGGCCGGCCCAGCTCACGGGTGCCGCCGCGAGCATCGATCCGCCCATCGCGAGCGGGAACAGCGCCAGGACGCGGCCGCGCATCTCGTCGCTGACGGTCTTTTGCACCAGCGTCGTCGCTGTCACCATCGTGCCTACAAGGCAAAAGCCGAGGCCCGCATTCACGAGCGCTGTGAACGGGACGTAGCGTGAATGGGCGAAGCCAATTGCGCAGACCGAGAACCCGACCACCGTCAGGCAAAGCGTGATGCCGCGGGTGGCATAGGTCCTGCGGAAGGCGAAGAAGAACGACGCGATGAATGTCCCCAGGCCCCAGGTCATCGCCATGAACCCAAACTGCGCTTTCGAAAGCCCGAGCACTTCGCGCATCCACACCGGACCGAGCGTGGCGGGCCCGGGCATGCCGATGCACTGCATCGCGAAAACTGCCGCAATCACCGCGAAGATCGTCGGGTCGGCGCGCGTGTAGGCGAGCCCCGAGCGGATGTTGCCAAGCATCCCTTCGCTCCGGTTGGCCGAGCCGATACTGCGATACCTGAGCGAAGAGATGAGGGGGATGATCGCCACCCAGGCCAGCAGTGTGAGCGCATAAACCTGCCCGCCATCGAGGACGCTGTTGAGGAAGCCAACGAGCGGCAGCGCGAGTGGGAAGGTCATCTGTTGGGCGACCATCTGGAGAGTGATTGCGCTGGGCATGTCTTCCATCCCGACGACTGCGGGAATGCTGGCCGTGCGGGTCGGCATATCGACGGCCATATTTCCCGCCGCGAGAAAGGTCAACACCATCAGGAGGGCGATAGTCGCCCCGCCGAGGGGTTGCGTCAGCATTAGGAGAGCTACGAGACCATTCAGGGCCAGGGCAGTGCATTCGCAAGCGAGCAGGATGCGCCGGCGTTCGAAGCGGTCGGCGAATGCCCCGCCGATGAGGCTGAAGAGAAGCATCGCGCCACCGCGGCTGGCGCCCAGCAATCCAACGAACAGGACATCGTGTTTGGGGTAGTTGTCCTGGACCCAGAACACCTGCGTGATGAACTGCATGGGCATCACGAAACTGACGGTTGCTGAACCGATCAGGAGAAGGCGAAAGTCACGATGGGAAAGCGCTCCGCGAGCCATACGGTAGTTTGTCAGACGCGAACTGGTGCGGATAGTCAGTCGCGGGCGATCGCAACAGAGTAACTGTGGAAGGTCAGCGCGGGCTCCGGTTCCGGAACTGGTTCGGGAACCGGCCCTTCCTCATCCAGCGCGATGGTGCACTCCATCACACGACAGCCTTCGAGCACGTTATCGAGCAATTCCTGGTCTATCCGCGAGCCGCTGTTCACCGAGCCGCCCTGCGCATGGATCCCCACGATCTTTCCAAGGTTCGGCCCTTGCTGAGCGGACCAGATGGCGGAGCCGCTTTGCCCAGGCGCCGTGTCGATGTCGTAATACAGCGTGAAGTCATCAACTTCGAGGAAGGCCGGGCGAATGAGCCCCCACATCGTGCCGGTCGCCTTGTCGCCGGGATATCCGACGATGACTGGTTGAAAATCTGGTTCGGCCAGGACATCGGTATCCAGCACCGCCATTGTCAGCCAGCCGGTATAGAACGAAAGATCCGCGTCGGGAAGCTTGACGAGGCCCCAATCCCAAACATCCGCACCGGTGTCGACGTACGGGTCCGGGACCCACCAATCGGCAGCGTACTCGTAGCCGAACGGTTCGGCCTTGCCATTCTTGGCGGGGATGACGCGGATGAACTCCTCCTCCCAGTCATCCGATTCGAAATCCCAGAGGCAATGTCCGGCGGTCAGGAGCACATCGGGCCCGATGAAGGTTGCAGTGCACGAACCAATGACGTCGTGGTCGCGGTCTTCAAGTTCGATGTAGGCAATGGTGCTGAAAGGGAAGGCAGCGGTGTTGGTGATTCGGACCCGTTCGTCGCCGCCGATGACCGATTGGCCTGTGACTAGGCCCGGATCGTCTCCGGCGCGTACGGGTGTCCCGCTCGACGAAATGGCGACCAGCGCTGCAACAACGAGGAAAAGGCCAATTCGCACGTGCTGCAGTTTGGGAGTGGGCCGCGTTGAGGGCGAGTCAGATCCGTTGATACCGGGTTGACCCTCTGACGAGCAGCTTTGCCTGCCGATCATTGAGGAACGATGCGGATTGCGGGCGACTTCGAAGAACGCGTCGCGCGGGAGTTTCTTGCCCGCAGCGGCGGCATGAGCACCGAACTTGCGCACCTCGGTGCGAAGTTGTCAGAAGCGCGTTCGGCGGTTCCTCCCGCAGTCCTGCTCGGTTCCGATTCGGTCCACATTTCACCGGAAGCCCGAACCGTCGCATCCGCGACAGAGGCGGGACTGCCGGCAACGTCCACTCATGTGCCGAGCCCGGCGGAATTCGTCGAGGCCCTGCGAACAGTCGTTCAGGCGGCGACTCCGGAAGCGGCCCAGATCGCCGGCGGCCTTCTCGCGACGATGGTGCGAAACCTCGCGCTCGGGGCTCCCAACGAACTGATGATGACGACATCGGAAAGCGGCAGCCTGGCCGACGCCATCGTCCGGTTACTCCTCGAAAACTCGCCGGACACGCCGGGCCAGGGTGGCCGAAGCTCGGGAGCTGCGAGGGACATCGCCACGCTCATCCGAGAGTTGGTCGGTTTGAATCCCGAACAAAGCGCCAGCCCCACCACCTCGGCGCCCCTCGAACGAGCCGCCGTCGAGATTCTGCTCGCGACCATTCGTTGGCAGGCGACGGGCGGACAGCAATTGGCGAGCCATTCGCCTGCGGCGGAAGACACGTTCCCACCGGCACTGCTTTCGCTCGTCACAGGCCCGGCACCGCTTCGAAGGCGACCCAGACCAGTTAAGCGCGACGAGAGGCACCCGGAGGCCTGGGATGAACTTGCTGACGAAGAACAGCCGTCCCTTGCGGACGTCGACTACCCGGGCGAGCCTCGCGAAAAGTAGGTTCCTACGAAGGCTCTCGGATGGCGAAGAGCCTCACGCAGGTGGTCCGAGAGCTGACGTGCCATAGCCTTTCGGCTGCCCAGGAGGGTAATGGGATCGACCATTTTGCTCCGGTTCGTCCGTGACCAGGAGACCCAACGCCACGCACTCCGAGGGCTCATCCCACCGCTCAGCGTCTGACAGACGAGCATGGTCCAGAACCGCGGGCCATCCCGCCATACCAGCGCCGGAGGCGTCAAGGCCCGGGCCTTCTCTAGCTCGCTGGAAAGCAAGGCCGTTTCACCGATCGTGTCGAGGTAGAGGTACCACTGCAGCAGGTAGCCGCGTTCGATTTCCAGCGATATGCCGTTGTAGTCGCGTGGGTTGAGGTCGATGAGCAACTTCTCCCCGTCGCGTTCCAGGTATTCAGCTTCGAAGATGCCCCAATATTCAGCCAGACCGAGCAACCGTTCGAGGTTGGAAGCCACCACGGGATCGACTTCGTCTGATTCGAAGCAGAGTCCGTTGCCGAACCGTCGAGGATATTGCAAGAGCTTCCGGTGGGCCGCCACGACCAGTTCACCCGCACGGCTTCGGTAGCCCAGCAGGTGGTACACCTCGTCGCGGTCCGCCTCGACACACTCCTGGACCACCGGCAACTGGATGGCGGGTTCGTCGCTCGTAACGCGCTCGTCGAATCGAATATTGCGTCGAAACCAGCTGATCGTTTCGGCTAACTCCTGCTCGTCGCGGACGAGTCGCGCGCGAATCCAGCCTTGCATGCCCACGCGCGACTGAGGTTTCACCACGAGCGGGAATATCGCCTCCGCGAGTAGCTGAGGGGGCCGGCGGTCTCCCTCAAGAAGCCAGGTCTTCGGCGCAGGGACGCCGGCCTGGCCGCACAGGTCGAACAACTGCGACTTCAAAAGGAGGGACGAGATGACCTTGAGCCCGGGCGTGCCGTAATTGAGGTGAGGCTTGTTTTCGTCCTGAACGCAGCGGGCGAGCCACCAGGATGCAAAGTCACTGCCGGCAAGCGCGGCGGCGCCAGCCGGCCATGACTGCCGCTCGAACCAATCGTCGAGATTCGTCGCCCATCCATCGGGTGCGAACAAAGAGCGGGCACCGTACGGGGAGACCGCCTCGGTTGTCCTAACGCCCTGCCGGACGACGAAAACCGGAACGCCTTTCTGGCCCAGCAGGCGGACGCCCTCGGAACCTCCGGCGAACAACACTGCTTCCGGCAGTCGCCGCTGGGCGGACTTCGAAGTGGAATCACTCACAGCTTCGCGCCTGGTTTCGAGCCGACCCGCCCGGAAGCCGGCGGGCGACCCGGCTCGCGGTAGTTCGGACTGCCCGGTAAGGCACCGTTGGTCCGATCTTGTCTCTGACTATGCGACTGATTTTGGCTTGGGCCGGTTCACGGCCCACGGAACCCACCCAGCGCACGTGCGTTGCGTAGGTGTACTTGTACCGCTCCGCGCCGATGAGGAAGTCGTATTCGAGGTCGCCCGCAGCCAGGCTCGCCTTGAGCATCAACAGGTTGAGGATTGAGCCAGGGGAGTAGGTGCCGAATGCAGGGTCATACGCTGGCATGCGTCCAAGAAAGCGTCCACCGATGACGTTGCCGATGCTGCCGGCGACAAGCTTTCCGCCTGCGCGAAGGCTCGAAACGGTACACATGTCGCGGCGTCGGAGTTCGTCATAGAACGCCCGGTTTCGCTCGACCGAGAAGAGGTCGAAGAGGCCGGTGCGACGGTATTGACGGCGCTTCCACTCGATGACGGCTTCGAACACTGCCGGATCTGGGTCATCGCGTTGAAAGACAAGCGCGCCTAACTCGCGTTCCAGCCGGCGCGTCTTTCGTTCAACTGTGCCGGGGGAGTCTATCCCGGGCGACGCAGTCCGCGTGGCGACATATGCCTCCCACGACTCAACCGTGCGCCAATCGACATAGGGTGCGGGCATTGCCCCCGCTGGGCCTGGAGCGGTCACTTCTCCCGTTGCGAGGACAACGTTTTCGACAAACGGCACAGACAGGGCGGCGGCATCGAACTCTCGCAACGGCTCAAGGTAAAACGGAAACGGCCAGAACCCGCTTACGAGTTTCGATCGGCCATTCAGCAGACCTCGCACCCTCAGTCCGTCGCACTCCACAGTCGCCGCAGGCGCGCCGGGAAAATAGACATCCCGGAGAACCGAGAGAAACGGATCGCTACTGAAGGCGGGCCAGTCTGCACTCACCCGCCGATTTTGGCGGCGAGCCGGGCACGAGGCTACTTCACGACGAAGTAGCGGGCCTCGGGATGATGGGCAATCACCGCCGCAGTCGACTGTTCCGGGTGCCACTGGAACGTCTCGCTCAGTTCAACTCCGATGCGGCCGGGCTCGAGCAGGGTCGCCATTTTCGCCTGCTCCTCAAGGTCCGGGCATGCCGGATAGCCGAATGAATAGCGGGCCCCCTGGTAGTGCGCCTGGAAGAGGGCTCGCATGTTCGGGCCATCGTTGGCGGAGATGCCGAGTTCATCACGGACACGCTTGTGCCACATTTCGGCGAGCGCTTCGGCCGATTCCACCGAAAAACCGTGCCAATGCAGGTAGTCTCGATACTCGTTCGACTCGAAGAGTTCCTTTGCGAACTCGCTCGGACGGTTCCCCATCGTGACGAGAGACATCGCGACGACATCGAACTGCGGTCCGCCGGCCGCTGCTTCATCGACCGACCGGAAGAAATCAGCGATGCACTTTCGCGCGCCGGTGGCCTGCCGCGGGTAACGCAACCGGACCGGTTCGCCGGAGGGCTTGCCATCGACCACATCGGGCCAGCAAATCAACTCGTTCTTATCCGCCAGGCAAGGGAAGTACCCGTAAACGACCTGCGGCGTAAGAAGTTGTTCGGCGATTGCTCTTTCGGCCCAGCGCCGGAACACGGGTCGGACTTCCTCATCGACGAACGCGTCGTACTCGGCCTCGCCGCGATCGCCGCGTTGGTACTGCCATTGGCCGCGGAAAAGCTGAACCTCGTTGATCCATGGGAAGATCTCGCGGAGCGGCACGCCGCGGACGATGCGGCTGCCCCAAAACGGCGGCGTCGGTATCGAAACGCCCCTGGTTGTTTCGGAGACGGCGTAGTCATCAAGGCTCGGTCCGCCGGCGGCAGCGGAGCTCCCGGGGACTGTCACATTTACCGGGTCATAAACGTCGTCGGCAGTGCGAGCCACTTCGGCCCCACCGCGCGTGAGCAGCGGCAGCGGGCGCCCTTCGCGTGCGGCCGGGACCACCTTGTCGAGCGTCGCGAGGCCTTCGAAGGCGTCCTGTGCGTAGTAGACCGTGCCTTTGTAGATGCGGCGCAAGTCGTCCTCGACGTACTTCCGGGTGAGGGCGGCGCCGCCGAGGATCACCGGGTAATGGAACAGCTCGCGGCTGTTCAACTCCTCCAGGTCTTCGCGCATGACAACGGTGCTCTTCACGAGCAGTCCCGACAGCCCGATCGCGTCGGCTTCGACTTCCTGGGCCTTCTCAATGATGTTTTGGATCGGCTGCTTGATACCGAGGTTGTAAGTGGTATAGCCGTTGTTACTCAGAATTATGTCCACTAAATTCTTACCGATGTCG
This sequence comes from bacterium, assembly GCA_039933735.1. Lineage (GTDB taxonomy): Bacteria > Chloroflexota > Dehalococcoidia > Tepidiformales > Tepidiformaceae > Amarobacter. Next base: position 24,849 of record JBDTNM010000012.1, read on the forward strand.
TGCACATCTCCCCGGACGGTAGCGAGCACGACTTTGCCCTTGGTCGAGCCCTCGACCTTCTCCATGTGCGGCTCGAGATACGCAACGGACTGCTTCATCGTTTCAGCGGATTGCAATACGAAAGGCAACTGCATCTTGCCCGCGCCGAACAACTCGCCCACCACGCGCATCCCATCGAGGAGGTGTTCGTTCACGATGGTGAGTGGGTCGAAATGCGCCAGTGCTTCGTCGAGGTCGTCCTCAAGGCCTTTGCGATCGCCGTCGATGATGCGTTGCTGGAGGCGTTGCTCCACCGGGAGCTTCGAGCGGTCAGGCTTGTTCTCTTTGGCGAGTTCGACGTTCTCGAACAGCCCGATGAAATGATGCAACGGGTCGTAGTCCTCGCGACGCCGGTCGTAGATGAGGTCGCGTGCAGTGTTCAGCTGCTCTTCGGGGATCCGGTTCAACGGGACGATCTGCTTCGCGTTCACGATTGCTGAATCGAGGCCGTGCTCAATGGCCTCGGCGAGGAACACCGAGTTCAGCACGCGGCGGGCAGCGGGCTTCAGCCCGAACGACACGTTCGAAACCCCAAGCGTCGTGTGCACGCCTGGCAGTTCTGTCTTCACGGCCTTGATGGCGTTCAGGGTTTCCATGCCGTCTTTCCGCAGTTCTTCCTGCCCACCGGAAAGGGTGAACGTCAGGAAGTCGAAAAGGAGGTCGCCGGGCTCCATGCCGTACTCGGTCACAGCCAGGTCGTAGATGCGATGGGCGACACGGAGCTTCCACTCGGTGGTCCTTGCCTGCCCGGTCTCGTCGATCGTGAGGGCGATTGCGGCGGCGCCATGGCGCTTAATCAGCGGCAGCAACTTTCGAATCTTCCGTTCGCCGTCCTCGAGGTTGATTGAGTTGATGATCGCCTTGCCGCCGTAGAGCTTGAGGGCCGTCTCAACGACTGCGACTTCTGTGCTATCGAACACCAGTGGGAGCGTCGACTGGGTACGGAGTGCCGTCGCGACGCTGACCATATCTTCGGCGCCATCGCGGCCGACGTAGTCGACGCTTACATCGAGGACATGCGCTCCTTCTGCAGCCTGCTCGCGCGCAACCGCAACGACGCCGTCCATATCGCCCGCGAGAAGCAAGTCCCGGAAAGCGCGGGACCCCGTCGCGTTAGTGCGTTCTCCAATGACAAGGAATGACGTGTCCTGCTCGATGGGGACGCTGGTGTAGATCGAGGACACGTTGGATTCGTACGGGGCGCGTTCGCCACATAGGAACTCCGACCGCGCGGGGCGAAAGGCGGGCGCGGGCCGTCCCACGGAGGCAATCGCCGCCGCGAACATAGCCGGAGTCGTCCCGCAGCATCCAGCAACGATGTTCGTCCCGAACTCATTGACGAACGTGTGCTGGTACTTCGCAAACTGATCGGGCGTTAGCGTGTAGCAGGCCTCGCCATTCACCACTTCCGGCATGCCCGCGTTCGGCCCGATGAAGAGCGGGCGGCGCGAATGCTCCGCAAGGTAGCGCACGTGCTCAACCATTTGGTCTGGTCCGGTCGAGCAGTTAATGCCGATGATGTCGACGATGTCGAGTGGCTCAAGCGTCGTCAGCGCGCAGGCGATGTCAGAACCGAGGAGCATCGTCCCCGTCGTCTCGATGGACACGCTGGCAATTACCGGGATGCGTTTGCCGGTGGCTTCGAACGCCAGCTCACAGCCCGCAAGGTATGCCTTGGTCTGAAGCAAGTCCTGGCAAGTCTCGACCTTGAGGACGTCGATTCCCCCTTCGATCAGGCCGATCGCCTGCTCACGGGCGCCGTCGACGAGTTCATCCCAGGTGATGTGGCCGAGACTCGGCAGCTTGGTCCCTGGACCCATCGTCCCGAAAGAGTAGCGAGGATGGTCGCGCGTACTGAATCGATCGCGCACGCGGCCGATGACTTCCGCCGAAAGCCGGTTCAGTTCCCGCGTGCGGTCCGCAAGGTCAAATTCGGCGAGCACCACGCGGTTCGCACCGAACGAGCACGAATCCACCGCATCAACGCCGACTTCGTAGAAGGACGTGTAGATCTTTTCGAGCACAGCCGGGTTGGAGATATTGAGCCATTCCGGGCAGCCGTCATGCGTCTCGCCGTCCGGCGCAACGTACGCTTCAGGTCCCAGGTTGAACGACAAAAGCGTCGAACCGATGGGGCCAGCAGAGTAAAGCACCTGTTCCCGCAGACGGTGCAACAGCGGGTGATCGAGCGGCCGGTACATGAGGGTTTGAAGCTAGATTAGCACAGCGGGCGGACGATGCAGCCGGGCGTCAGTCCCACCAGTCACCAGATTTCCGGAGCCCATGGCTTCTGGTGCCAGCCGAACATTGCATTGGCACGCGCGAGCGCCGCCGGGCCCCCCTGAATACGTCCTGCGGCCGCCAGCGGGCTGACTCCGGTGCCGCCGAGGTAGATTGCGCCCAATTCGGCGGAACTCATCGAAAGGTCCGCTTCGCGAGTGGTGCTGCTGCACTTCGCGCCGTCAGGGCCACCTTCGAGAAGGTAACGCCCGCTGTTCCACGAGCAAAACTCGTCGGTGATCTCAAGCACGAGGGCGTCGCTGGTGGCGTAGCGACGTGCCTCAAGCGCCCGGGGAATGTCGATCATCCGTACCCAGAGAGTGTCGTTGGGACGCCGAAGCAACCGTCGCGGATCCGCCAGCATGTGATAGAGCGGCTCATCAACGGGGCGCCAGTCGGCCTGAATCGTCTCTATCAGGTCGACTCCGAACACGTGTTGCCACAGGGCCGAGTAGGCCGCTGGCGTGGCCGCGAACAGCGAATTCAGGCTCAGGACTCCGGCCGCGGAGCCACTCTCGTAATGCTCCTTCACGCGGTAGCGCGCGAAGCCCAGGACTTGGCCAGCTTCTTCGTACTGGATGTTGAACAGTGAACTGAACCCGGCCGGCGCGGGCCATGGCGGATTTCGGAATACCCGGTGTTCCCACCAACCGGGGGTACGATTGTGCATCCCGGGGAACTCCGTCCGCACCCTGTCCCAAACGGCGGGCCACTTAGCGAGCGCTTCATCGCGATCGATGTAGCGGGTTCGGCCGCTGAAGGGCGCTGCCGTCCGGAGTTCTGTCCGCGTCCGGTCGATAGTCAGCGCTTCGACACCTTCGGCTGCAAGGCCGTAGCCAAACCGCGGGTAGATAATCGCTTCGGACGCCCAGAGGGCGGCAATTGCTTCGCCCCGATCTCGAACCTGATCGAGCTGGTAGCGCATCATCGCGGTGAGGATTCCCCGACGGCGGTGGCTCGGGAGCACAGAAACCCAGGTGAGCCCACCGCAAGGAACGAACCCACCCGGTGTGGTCATTTCGAACGTCCAGGTGCCCGCTGTGCCTACCACCTGCTTCTCGTCCCATACCGAAATCGAGCGGCTCAGGTCGGCGTATTGCAGCGTCGAGGCGAGGCCTTCGGCCGGGCGAGGGTCGTGCCCAAAGCTGATGGCGTTCGAGTGGAAGAACGTGCCGGCTTCGTCGGCGGTGATTGGCCTGATGGGGTAATCCACGCGGCGCTCCTCGGTGGGGAATCCCGAGATCGTACAGTGCCGCCACGGCAGAGCGAACCCGCTAGACTCGGAGGCACACACTTTTGGAGTCCGCTATGAAAGCCGCCGTTTACTACGAAACCGGAGCCCCCTCCGTCTTCCGCTTCGAAGACCTTCCCGACCCCACTTGCCGCCCCGGCGGAGTCATCATCGAAGTCAAAGCCGTCTCCATCCAGGGAGGCGACACCCTCAACCGCCAGGGCGGAGCGATGGCCACCACGCCGCACGTTGTCGGCTACCAGGTTGCCGGCATCCTGCGCGAAGTCGGATCAGCAGTTACGGACCGCAAAGTTGGCGATCGGGTCGTCGCCACCATGGCCTTCGGTTCACACGCCGAGCTCGCCTCCGTGCCAGCTGGATCGACCTACCTCGTGCCCGACTCGCTCGACCTCGAACTGGCCGCAGGGGTACCGATCGAGTTCGGCACCGCGGACGACTGCCTGTTCGAATTTGGTGACCTGAAAGCCGGGGAGACCGTGCTGGTCCAGGCTGGTGGCGGTGGCGTCGGATTGGCGGCCATCCAACTGGCGAAGCGCGCCGGTGCGACGGTGCTTGCGACCGCCTCCAGCGAAGACAAGCTCTCACGCCTGAAGCAATTCGGACTCGATCATGGAATCAACTATCGGACTGACGACTTCGCTGAACGCACGATGCACCTCACAGGCGGGCGTGGCGCGGACCTGATCGTCGACTCCGTGGGCGGTAAGACGCTCGAGGGCAGCGTCTCGGCCCTGGCCTATCGAGGACGAATCAGTTGGGTCGGGAACGCGGGCCGCGAAGGCCCGGCGAACCTCGGCGGTCTCGGCGGCAAGAACGCAAGCGTTACTGGCGTCTTTCTCGGCGCGGAGATGTCGGTGAACGCCGCTCGCTGCCGGATGATGATCGAACGCTTGCTCGCGGACGTGGCGAAGGGCGAACTCAAAGTCGTGATCGACAAGAAGTTCCCGCTGAGCGATGCCCGTGGCGCCCACGAGTACATCGAAGGCCGAAGTGCGTTCGGGCGAGTCCTGCTTATCCCGTGAGGTTCGGCTGTTCCGCGCGAGATGCGACTTTCTCGAATGCCCAACTGATAGCGAAAGCGCCGGCAGCGAGGACGACAAGTCCAAGGCCGAGCGGCGGGGCCGCCACACCCGAGCGCGCAAGGCCGATTGCGGCGCAGATTGTCGCCGCGGCTACGAGATACCAGCCGCTAAGGTGGTAGCCCGGATGGCTTCGATGAGCGGGGGCAAGAAGGAGTTGCCATGTCCCGGCGATGGCAACCCCAAGGATCGCAAGCCGTATCGCCCAGAGCACGCCGCCCTGGGCGATGTTCAGGTCGAGTGCCTGCAGCCGCCCGGCGAACCCGACCAGGCTGAAGCCCGTGAATTCGTTCGCGGCGAATGGACCCGGTCCATGCGCCCACGGCAGAAAGAAGCCGGCAATCGCCAGTGGGCCTGCGCCGAGTCGCACTAACGCGAGCCGACGCAGCCGCTGTGCGCGGGCGCTAGTCCTCGACGGTGAGGATGCCAGAGAGACGGATGATCCCGCGTTCATCGACACCATTGATGATAAGCCCTGAGAGTGCCCGTTCGGCCGCGCTCAGGTCGGCGGGGACGCCACCTTCAGCGAGGCGTAGCAGGCTCGAAAGATTGAAGTAGGCGTACGTGCCCAGGCCAGTGGGCATCTGCTCCACGGTCTGGTTGTACTTTTTCAGACTGCCAAGCGACGGCTCGTTGTTGCCTAGCACGCGCGTGACCGCTTCTTTGGTTCCCAGGACAAGGTTGCCATCGAGGAAGGCATAGGCCGCTTCTTCGTTGTCTTCGTCCTTGAAGACCGTCATCTCGGTATTGCCGACCTTTTCCGTCCGCGCCCGGCTGACCGACGGCTTGGCCGAGACGATCTTCTTCAAGAGATCGCTCGCCTTTTGCTGGTCAACTTCAGCGATGAGCACGCCCTCGGCGTTCTCTTCGTTTCCATCGGGGAACCATGCCGCGACCGTCGTCTCGCCGTTCAAGAGCTGAATGATCTCTTCGACGCTCGTGATACCGAGTTGGCGGCCAGCATCCTTGAGCGCGTCATCAAGGGAGTTGTACTGGCCTTCCTGGCGGATGGCCTTATCGATCTCCGGGCGCGCGTCCTTCATCACCTGGTTCCAGGTGTCGGCGATATCGACCGTGCTGAAGAAGAGGCTGGCATCGGCGGGGACGTACTTCACGAGTTTCGATTGGCGCGGGGCCAGCATCGGGGAAATCACGCCGGACTTACCGACGCTCGCCGCCTGGAACTCGAAACCGTCCTTCTTCGCGCCGATCACCCACGCCGCCGGCTGGAAGACAAGGTCCGCGGCGCCAGCGTTCGTCAGGGCAGCTTTCACCACCGGGTCATCGAGCAAGAAGTCCCCGACCAGGTTCTCCGTGCTGACGTAGACGAATCCGAGGAAGTTCCCGGTCAGTTCGTCGCGCAATTTCTGAAAGTCGTCGACGCTTGCGAGCGACGCCGTGTCTCCCTTCGAGACATCGATGACGGACTTGATGCTGTCTTCGTCGAAAGCAATGACGAGGTGCTGGCCAATGACAGCGACGAAGCCCTCCATCATCGCGTGGTATTCGACACCCTTGAATTTCTCGTCATCGAACGGCCCGAGATTGTCTTCGAGCACGCCCAGGGCCTTCTTTGGATCCTTGCAACGGACGATGACCGCGCCTTCGGCTGAGACATCGGAAATCGAAACTCCCTGGAGGTAGACAGCGGCATTGCCACCAAGGAAGGGTGCAACGTCGTCTTCCCAGTCGAACCCTGCTTCGTCGACGCTATTGTGGAGTTCGTCTTCGGGGCTATCGGCGCCGAGACGTTCCGCGAGGCGGAAGGTGGAGACCCACTGGCTCGACGAAAGATCGGTGTTGAGGGCGAAATACACGCCAGCGTCGGCTGGCACGAGGCTGGCGGTCGTGAGGTTCACCTCACTCGCTTTGCTCGATGTGAACAGGATGGCACCGCCAACAACGGCGGCTACCGCTACCAGGCCGGCCGTGATGGCCAGGCCGAACATTCTCTTGGGCACGATCTTCCCCTCCCCCTCGGGTACGTTTGTACTATCGACGCATGCCGCGGTACAGCGCATGACCTGGCTCACAAAATCGCCGGGGCCTTGGCGGTTGGACAGACTTTGCCATGCTGTGGCGCATGGATCCTTCCGCCCCCGGTATCCCGAAGCGCATCGTCTCAGCCCTCGCCTTTCGCTGTCCTCGCTGCTGCCGGGGAGGAGTCTGGGCCGCGCCGTTTCGCATGCGAAAAGCCTGCCCGGTGTGCGCTCTCGAATTCGAACGTGAACCCGGTTATTTCGTCGGGGCCATGTATGCGAGCTACTTCATCGGCATCTTTGCCACCCTGCCCATCTGGATGTTCATGCTTTTCGCCGGGGCATCGCTGACCGCCGTGCTCGTAGTAGGAATCGGTCTCGTGATCTTGCTCACCCCGATCTCATTCCACTATTCACGCATCTTCTGGCTACACATCGACTGTTACTTCAACCCGAAGACATTCGAGGACTCGGCGCCGGCCGATTGAGCGTGCGTCACGAGCCACTTCGACTGAAGCGGGCCAGTCACCGCGGGTGACGGCGACCCCCAGCGAAGGGTGATCAATGGCCGAGGGGTTGGGATGGTCCGGGAGCGTTGATTGCTATCCATGGCGGGAGTCCTCACGAGTGGTGTGAGTTAGACCAGCAAACGCAACCGTTCTTACAGAGGCTCGTTACACTCGCCGGGTGACTGACTTCACCTTTCGATTGGCTACGACCGACGACGCAGCGGTTGTAGCAAATGCGTACCGGCGTTCGAACCTCCCCGGAGCGCCGGCGGACCCGGGAATCTTCGAACGCATGACGCAGACCGGGCACGCGTTTCTGGTCGCAGAACGAGGGGATGTTCTCGCCGGGGCGATCCGAGTACGCGATGACGAAGGAATTGGCTGGTTCGACCTGCTGGTGGCGTTGCGAACCTGGGCAGGGGTCGAATTGGTACGCGCCGCAGAGCGAGGATTCCAGGATCGCGGACTTCGACTCTCGCGGACGTATTCTCCGGATGAGGGCATCCTGCCTGATTACTTTTCGCGGCTTGGCTATCTCCCGATCGGGCGCCGCAAGAGCGATGACGGCCGGCCGGAGTTGTTGCTCGAACGCCGCCTCCCGCTGCTCACCGTCCGCGAGCAGCGCCGATCCGACGCCGAAGCCATCGGAGGCCTCACCGGCGAAGATCCGTGGGTGTTCGAACAGGGGGCAAGGCCCGGCTGGTTCGTCGCGGCGGATGGCGACCGGGTGGTTGGCGTCACACAGGTAGCTGACGAAGGGCGGGGACTCGCTCGAATCCGGCCCCCCGTGTTGGCAGCCGGATATGCCGGCCGCAGCCTGGAGTTGTGGATGCTTGAGCGCGCCACAACGTACGCGGAAACAAACGGCTACCACACGGCAGAGGTCGCGGCATCTCCATCGCTCGACGCCGTGCGCAAGGGCATGGAAGACCGCTACTGGGTGCGCGACGGCAGCCTCTGGCGGCGCGTGTTCTTCGTCCCAAAGAGCGTCGACGATGAGGATTGGGAAGACTAGGCCGGGAGAGCGGCAGGCTTGCGCTGGCCAGGTTTCGGGATGAAGAGCAGCATGGCGGCAGCGAAGATGTTGAGCACAGCTACCGTGAAGAAGGCCCCGTTGTAGTTGCCGACGTGGTCGAAATAGATGGAGACCAGCAGGGGCGAACCTGCGCCGAGGATGAGCGCGAATGGCAGGCCGGCACTTCGCACCGCGCCGAGGTAGCGGCGACCGAAATACGAAGCCCAAATGACTTCTTGCAGCGGGATCATCCCGCCCCAGCCGAATCCCAGTAGGACAAAGCCGAAGTAGACGAGAAAGTCGGAGTTCGCATTCACTGAGGCGGTGATCACCACCATGGAGATGCCGGTAATGAGTGCTCCAGCCGAAGCCAGTTTCTTCGGGTCCCAGTGATCCATGGCGTAGCCCCAGAGCGGCTTCGAAGCCAGTGCCGGGACCGACGACAGGAAGATCATGAACGAGGCGGTGTTGCGGCTGTAGCCCGCGTCGGTCATAAACGGGATGGTCTGCAAGAGCATGACGCCAATAGTCACGCCGAAGAGACCGAATCCGAGCACAAGCATGTAGAAGGTCACCGTCCGCAGGGCTTCGCGTCGCGTCATCGACATGGCGTATTCGGCGCGGGCCTTGTCGCCCATCCCACTGGCCATCTG
>JBDTNM010000013.1:0-32297 GCA_039933735.1 bacterium
GTTGCTTGCGCGAGGCCGGGGTGATCGTCCCTGAGCACCCGGACGCACGCCAGGTGCTCGATGTCGTGGGCGTGAAGTTCGAGGACGGGACGCCCAAGACGCCGGAGGCCAGAGTGACAACCGCCTGGCAGATATGCGAACAGCAACTCGCGATCCCGCGCTAGCCGAGAACTCGTGCGTTACGAGAGCGCCCCGCTCCCCAGCAATTCGGCCAGTTCTTCATCGCCAAGGCCAAGCAGCTCAACAGCCACGTCGAAGGTGTCCTCACCGATCGCATGCACTCCGTCGTAGATAGCCGGCCGCTCTCCATTGAACGTGGCCGGGAACTGGTCGATCCCGTAGTCGCCCCAGTGGGCCGAATTCGCGGTGCTGAAGAACTTGCGGTTCGCCAGCTGTGGATCGGTCGACAGGTCGCGCGCGTTCTGGACCGCGCCCGCCGCGATTCCCGCAGCCTGCAACAAGTCCCCGATCTCGTTGGCGTCCCGGCTCCGTGTCCACGACGAAATCAGCGCGTCCAGTTCGTCCTGGGCCTCCATTCGTCCCGCGAGCGTGGCGAATCGCGCTTCAGCGGCCGAATCGCCGACGAGGATCGCCAGTCGCTTCCATTCGGCATCGCCCTCGCAAGCGATCGCCACCCAGCGGTCTTCCCCCGCCGCCGGATAGATCCCGTGAGGCGCCTGCATGCCAAACGGATGGCGATTCCCGAGCGGCTCCGGGTTCACGCCGTTCGCTAGGTAATCGATCAGAGCCGGCGCCATGAGGCCCAGGCCCAGTTCGTACTGCGAAAGGTCAACTTCGATCCCTTCACCCGTCCGATCGCGGTGAGCAATGCCTTCGAGGGCTGCGAGTGCTCCCGCGAGCCCGCTCAGATGGTCGGTCAGGGAAAAACCATAGCCAAGGGAGCGTTCACCCGACGGGTTCGTCAGGTAGGTGAGCCCCGTGAGCGCATGGATAGTGGGCGCGAAGGTGACGAAATCCTTCCACGGGCCGTCCTGTCCCATCCCACCCATGGAAATGACGGTTAGGCCGGGATTCGCCTGGTGGAGACTCGCACGATCGAGGCCCCAGCGCCGGAGCACTCCCGCGCTGAAGTTCTCGATGATCACATCACTCGAGCCAGCAAGCTTTCGGGCGACCTCGCGACCAGCCTCCGTAGCCATGTTTATGGTCACGCTCCGCTTGTTGCGGTTCCACATCGTGTAGTACGGGTGTTCAGGCGAATTGGCCCCCCCGCTCCGCACTGCCGTGCCTACTTTGATAACGTCGGCGCCAAGGTCACCCAGCACGCGGGTCCCGAACGGACCCGCCAGCACGTGCGTGAAGTCCATGATCCGGACGCCTTCAAGAGGTCTCGCGGAGTTCAGCGCACCACCTTTTGCTGGCGCGGTGCGTGCCTCCCAGTCGAGATCCCCACCGTCCGTCGCAAGCGTCCGACCGGGACCGTCCGCGCTGGTCCGGAACAGGCGCCCGGGAAACCGGACGGTGCCGTAGTCCGGCACCTCCACAGGTTGCAGGTAGCCGCGGGCCTCGATCTGCGGGCTGCGAGTGACCGTCTCCTCAATATTCCAGACCACACCGAAGGGTTGGTGGCGTTTTTGCCCTTCGAAGAACAGCCGCTCGCCCTCATACGTCGCCACCCACTCGCGCATCACCTTCATCACGTAGGGTAGGTCGCGAATCATTGCCACCACGTTCGGGTACTTCTCCGGGTTCGCAAGATCTTGGGCCGCCCCGTCCTCGAGGAGCCACGGAAGAAGCACATCGACGAACTTCAGAGCCGCGGTCACCATCACCCCGTGGCCATCCGAGCCCGGGTAGACCTCGTACGCGCCGCTCCAATGAAGGCTGCCCTGGCGGGGGGCGACGGCGGTATTCCAGGTGCCGTTTGGGAAGAACCACTCCATCAGCACCTGTTCTGTGCAGGAAACGAGCGCTTCATGCGCCGAGAGGTCGACGTGCTGATATTCCCCCGACGAACGCGCAGCGCGCAGGGCCGCGAGGGCGCTGACCGCGGCGTAGAAGCCGACCGTGTGGTGGGTCTGGTTGCCGTAGCCGCTGATTGGCCCCGATTCGGCGTTCCCCGTGACCGACGCCGAACCACTGAGCGCATTCGCGACCAGATCGTCGACCTTCCAGTGGGAAAGAGGCCCGCTGCGGCCCATGGGAGTGACCGACACGTGGGTTAGCGAGCCATTTGCGGCACGCAAATCTTCGTTGCTGATTGGCAGCGCACCCGGCCGCCAATCTTCGAGGAGGATGTCCGCCTTGCCGGCGAGGCCGAGAAACGCGAGCCGACCTGTCGCTTCGGCCAGATCGATTTGCCGGGTGCGCTTGCCGCAGTTGTACCAGGCATCCTGGATCGAAAGCCCAGAACTTCCAAAGAACGGAGCTTCTCTGGAGAGCTGGTCGGGCGCTGGATGGACGCGAATGACATCGGCGCCTGCATCGGCAAGCAAGCGCCCGGCGAAAGCAGTTGCGAAGTAGCCGTATTCAAGGACGCGAAGGCCGGCGAGAGGACCAGTAGAGGGCATGACGCGGGATTTTACGGGAAGATAACAAATTGCGAATTGGCGCCGATTATGTCGCCTCGACTGTCGGGAAACTCCCTCGGGAAGCTAATCGAGTTCCCGAATGTGACCCAGATCATTGCAAAACCATCGCATTTCCCGGTTGTGCATGGCTTTTTCGTGGGTTAGGGTGCCGAAAGCCCTCAGGGGAACTGAAGCAGGTGAACTGATGCCGATGTCTCAACACCGGCCGGCCCTGGCAGCCATCCTGGTCGCCTTTGTAGCCGTCCTAACCGCATTCACGGTCGCGAAACCGGCAGATGCGGCTCCCCCTCCTCCGAGCCCGATCACGACTCGCGCCGTTGCCGATCTCGGCACCTACCAGGGCGAGTGCTGGATGTGGATGAAGAAGGTTGTCTTCGAAGCCACCGGCAAAACCATCGGTTTCGACTACCGGGCGGGGTACCTTGAGGCTGGCGCAGTCGAGGTCTCACTCTCCCAGGCAGGCCCCGGCGACATCATCCAGATTGCCGACGACTCCTGGACTTCTCCCGATGCAGACTACTCTGGTCTCCATACCGCCATCATTCTCTCCGCCAACGGCGATGGCACGTTCGAAGCGATCGACTCCAACCAGAATTTCGACGGCATGGTTGCCCTTCGACCCGGTTACGACCCGGCGAAGTTGAGCGCCGCGCGCGGGCTGAACTTCCACATCTACCGGCTCGAAGGTGCGGCTACCGCGATCACGCCCCCGGCTCCCCCAGTAAATACCGTCGCAGGCCCCCTTTCCGCTGGCGATAAGGCCCGCATCAATACCCCCGGCGATTGCCTGAGGCTGCGCTCGGCGCCCGGAGGCAGCGTTATTTCCTGCCTCTCCCACGGAGGCCAGGTGACCGTGACCGGCTCGCCACAAACGGTCGAAGGAATCACTTGGGTCCCGGTGAACACGCTCCTCGGCAGCGGCTGGATGGCCGCGGACTTCCTCCTGAAGGAAGTACCGGCTACGGCGTCTCCTTCGGGTAGTGGCTCCGTGAAACCGGTCCTTCCTTACCGCGCGTTCGTAAGCATCGCGGCCGACTAATCGGCTCCCCATGACGGTTCGTACGCCCGCAAAGCACTGACCATTAGCACGCCCCGGGCTACCCTGAAGTCTCGGGAACTACCCCGCTGGAGCATGGTTGAGCGCATCCGCCGCCGCCCACCCGAGACTCAGGCCCGGGCAGTCAGAGGCCCTGTCGCTCTTCGCGAAAGCCTTGCGGGCCGGGTCGCAATCCGAACTGGTGGTCGTGCCGGTTGGTTATGGCAAGACGGTGATCGGCGTCGGCTCGTTTGAAGTCGCTTGCGGAGCCGCCGAAACGGATACCTGCCTCTATCTCACCCCTACAGATGTGCTTCGCACCCAGGTCTACCAGGGCATCGAAAAGGCTCTCGGTGTCATCGGCAGCTCTCGCCCCATCCGCAAAATCCTCGCTGATAACGCGGCGCTCGACCGCGTTGGTGCCTCTGGCGCCAACTTCATCGTCGCAAGCTACCAGCAGGTCGCGGCAGCTCCCGAACGCTACCGGCGACTTTGCGCCGCGCGCCGCGTCCACCTCGTGTGCGATGAAGCGCACCATCTCGGCGACCGTGGGACATGGGCGCGGGCTCTTGCGGCCCTTCCCGTCCGGTCCACGCTGATGCTCTCCGCCACACCCCTCCGCCTCGACCGCGACGCGATCGCCGGAGCACGTTATGTGGACGATCCAGAAGGCCAGGGCGTCATCATCGACCCGCTGCTCCAGGTGACCATGCGCCAGGCATGGAAAGAAGGCCGCATCCTCAAGCGCCTGAACATGCAGATGAAGGACTACGCCGTCGAACTGAAAGCTGCCGACGGCGAGATCTACGAATTCACTGCCTCGGAGATGGCCGAACTCCCGGACTTCGACCAGCGCTGCGTTCGCCAACAACTCCGCTGGAACGAAGACTATGTGCAGCCACTCGTGCGGGAGTTCGCGCTCACGCTTCAGGCCAAGAACGCCGTCGCCCCGGGCAAACACCAGGGCCTCGTCTTCGCTGCGACGACCGAACACGCGAACCACCTGCATCGCGTGTTCGGCAAGTGGCACCCAGCGTTGCGCTGCGCCGTGGTGCACAGCGGCGAAGGTTTCGGCGACGCCGAAAACGACAGGCGCCTGCGCGACTTCCACCTCGGCCTCTTTGACGTCCTGATTCAGGTGAAAAAAGCGAGCGAGGGCTTCGATGCGCCGTCTGTGAGCGTCTTGCTGAAGCTCGATGCGGTCTTCAGCCGTGAGCCCGTGATTCAGCAATTAGGACGCGGGCTGCGCTTCAACCACGCCTTGCCAGTGTCTCAAAACGTCCTGAACGTCCTCATCGGGCGCGACCCTCGGCTTGGTTCGATCATCGAACACCTGGAACGAGAGTCGCCGCCTGTCGCCCTGAAGCCGCTGGCGGAAGGTCCGGGCATCGAACTGGTCGAAGATGAACTCTCCGCCGCCGAAGAGGAACTCGACGAAGACCAGCCCAGGGCGGAGATCCTTGACGTAGTCGAAGCGGGCGATTCCTTTCTCGATGAGTCAGGCCGATTCGTCGAAGGCCAACAACTGACAATGTTCGGGGTCGCCGCCCCGGCCGCACGTAGCGATGTCGCCGCCATCATCCCGGCGCCGGTCGAAGTCGTGGACATCCATGCCGACCTCACCGAGGCGATTGAGTACTGCCGTACGTGGACCAATCGCGCCGCACGTGAACGCGCGCGAAGGGCTCCACAAGCCGACAACCACCACGCTGCCCTGAATCTCGGATACAGCCGCGAGAGCGGCAGGAAAGGCTCGCTTTCCACCGCCGCCGAATACCGCGCTAAAGGCGATTGGATGAAGCGCAAGTACCTCGAGCTCATGCGCTGACGACGATGCTTCGCCGCTAGCCCGGCGCCCTCCGATAGTTCGAGATCCCGAGGTCTTCACTTAGCACGGGCGCGTCGGCCTGGTCGATGCGCCTCGTCGTTCGGACGCTGAACATCTCCCGCCCTCGTTCGTCGTGTCCAGCATCCTCTGGGAGCGAAACTATCAACCCAACGTCGAAGGGACGGGCGACAGCTGCGCTGAACGAGGCCTGGACGGCGTCGTCCGTCACGCTCACAGAGAGCCGCAACGCCTGCATCCAAGAATTTCGGAACCGCAAGTCCAGATACCCAAACTCAATCGCCGCATCTCTGCCGAGTTCGAAGTACCGCCTCTCACCGTACGAATCGACGCTGTGACAATGCTGTTCGAGCACTTGCAACCCTGCGAGTAGCCCCACGTTGTACAGCACGGTTGAGAGTAAGCAGATCGCCCCGCCGGTCTCCTGGGTCAGCTCGCCGGCTTTCAACGCCGCGGCCGGCTGGTAACCTCGTTGGGCAGTTGGCTCCCCTGCAACTTGCCAAACCGAGAACACTTCCCCCGGCCGGACAACCAGACCGTCGGAGGCTCAGCGCGAGAAGTCGCTGATTCACGCGTTTCGCAGCACTCAGATGTTCTTGACCTGGATAGTCAATGATTAGCCGAGCGTAAACGGACCATTCGTGTTCGAATCCATCGGAAGCGACTCGTTCCGTCGCGAAGCGTAGACGACTTCGTCGATCGCGAAACGCCCGCAATCGCACCACCCGTTGCAGTCTCGCGCGATGGGGCACAACAGCACGGGCGAATGAACGAATCCCCATCGTCGGAACAACGAATTCGGACCGGCCTTTGTTCCCAGCACCCACCCTACGTGGCCCGAATCGGTTGCGCGCCCGTCAGCCCGATGAGATCGCTGACGCTGATACGCACGTCGTAGCCGCGCTGCCCCGCGCTGACCAGCACCTCATCGAACAGCGTCGCCGTCTCTTCGATGAGCACTGCGAATCCTTTGCCCAGCAGAGCCAGAGCGCTGATGCCGCCAACCTGCAATCCCGTGTGCCGTTCCGCGTCGCGGTGTGACGCCATCGCCAGCTTTTTAACCCCCAGGCTCCGAGCAAGGACCTTCAGGTCGATTTCCACCGAGGACGGCATCATGACCAGGTACGGCCTGCCCTTCGGCGGTTCTTGTTCGACCACGAGCGTCTTCAGTACCTGCTCCGGGGGCATACCGGTGACTCTGGCCACTTCCTGCGCCGAACGGATCGCGTCGTCGAACTCGAAGACCTCGTGCGTGATCTTTCGCTGCTCGAGCATGCGAATTGCCATTGGCTTTTGGGCAGGCATCTGATGGCTACAAGTGTTGGCTGATGCCGCCGTCGACGTGGAAGACCTGTCCGCTCAGGTATCCCGCCGCATCGGAGCACAGCAAAACCGCGAGCGCCGCTAACTCCTCCGCCTTGCCGAACCGCCGCATCGGCACGAAGCGCATCAGCAAGTTCGCGCCAACGTCATCCGGCCCGCGGCCCGGCGTCCAATCCATCCAGCCCGTAGATATGCAATTACACGTCGCCCCACGGGCGGCAATCTCCTGGCTCAGTGCTGCGCTCAGGCCGATGACGCCTGCCTTGGCGGTCGCATAGGCGGTCAAATTCTCGACCCCTCGCTCCCCGAAGACCGAGGTCGTGAACAACAGGCGGCCAGTCTCGCCCTCTGGTAATTCCTTGAGAAACGAACGCGCGGCGTAAAAGGCGCCGCTCTGGTTCACCGCCTGGATCTTTGCGAACTCAGAGTCGGTGGTTTTCTCGATCGGTTTTGCCAGCGCCATGTCCGCGTTGAAGACGAGGATCGACGGCGTCCCGAACTCTTTGCTGATCTGCTTCAGGCCAACTTGCACATTTGTCGGCAAAGTTACGTCCCAGCCGTGCGCGAGCGAATTCCGCCCAAGCGCCGTGGCCGCCTTCGCGATGCGCTTCGCCTCCATTACTTCGTCGCCATCCATGGTCGCGGATGCAATGGCAACATCCGCTCCCGCTTCGGCGAGTCCCAGCGCAATGGCTCGCCCGGATGGGTTCGAGCACCCGATAACCAGCGCCCGCTTACCTCTGAGGTCGAATCCTGCTTTCCGGTCCCACTCAACCATGCCGCACCTCCGCCGGTTCTGTGGGAGCGTATCCTGTAGGCGCGATGCCCCCGGCCAGTCCGCCACCGTCTATCGAAAACGATTCGCCGGTGATATAGCTGGACGCATCGGAGCAAAGAAATACAGCCAGCGGCCCGAGTTCCCACGCCTCACCCAGCCGGCGGACGGTGATGAACCGTCCCCGCTGTTTGCGCATCGCAACTTCTTCGTCGTTCGCCGCCGGCTGCTGCGCCACGAATCCAGGGATAATGCAGTTGACGCGGATGTCCTCACCGACGACTTGCGCGGCGAGGCTCTTGGTGAGCGAAATGACGCCGGCTTTCGCGGCCGCATAGCCAAGTGACTGTGGCGCTGACCGCAGAGCCGTGCCGCTCGCCACGTTCACAATCGCTCCGCCGGGTCCCTGCTTCAGGAACTGCCGAACAGCCGCTCGCGAGCAGTAGAACGTGCTGTGCAGATTGACTTCGATCGTATCGTGCCAGTCAGCGTCTTCAAGGTCCTGGATGCGATTTCCGGCGCCGCGCCGGTCGCCAATCCCGGCGTTGTTGAACATCACATCCAGGCGACCGAAGTGGGCCACGGTCTGCTCCACAAGCCGGTCACATTCGGCGCGTGACTGGACGTTCGTGGGGATCGCGAGCGGCTTACGCCCGCAGGCGGCTTCGATTTCGGCCGAGGCGGATTCCAGCTGCGAGACCGTTCGACTGGCGATGCAAATTTCGGCCCCCGCCTCGGCGAGCGAGATGGCCATCGCCTTGCCCAACCCTCGGCTTCCGCCCGTCACAATGACGACGCGCCGGGGTGGCCCTTCGAGGCTTAACTTTTCCAGCACCACGTGCGGCACCTGGCTTTCAAAGGTTCGTGGAGGGAATCATAAGGGCGACGAGGCCCGCCGGCCGTTCAGGCGACTCTCGCCGCGCCGATCAGCAGCGTCAACCCCGCAACGATCAACCGGTAGATGACAAACGGCATGAGCGTCCGCGTCCTCAGGAATCGCATCAGGAAGTGAATCACGGCGAAGCCGACAACGGCTGAACATGCGAACCCAATTGCGAGTTCCGTGCTCTCGTGTCCGCTCAGTCCACTCAAGTCTTTCGACTTCAACAGAAGTGCCCCGGCGAACGCCGGTGTGCCTAACAAAAACGCGAAACGCGCCGCCGAATCTCGTGTGAAGTCGCGAAACAACCCTGCCGAAATGGTGGCCCCGGAGCGCGACACACCAGGAAACAGCGCTGCGGCCTGGGACACACCGATGAATGCGACGTCGAGCAGTCCGATAGTCCCAAGTTCTCGCGTCCTCCGGCTGAGACGATCGGCGGCCAGCATGATCAGTGCAACCAGGGCCAGCGCGATCGCAACCAGCCACGGTTGCCGCAAGTTTTCCTCAATCCAATCGTTGAACAAGAATCCAGCCACCGCCGCAGGGACTGAACCGATAACAATCAACCAGAAGAGCCGGCTCTTCTCCGAGTACGCCCGGACATTCGTGCGTTCCGTTCTGAGGTCACCGAGCACGGACCGCCCCATCTCCCACCAGTCGTGCCAGAAGTACACCAGCAACGCGAGGAGCGTTCCCCCGTGCAGCCCAACGTCGAATGCGAGGCCCTGGTCCGGCCATTTGAACAGGGCCGGAACCAGGATGAGGTGCCCCGAAGAGGAAATCGGGAGGAACTCCGACAGCCCTTGAACGATGCCCAGAACCGCGGCTCGGAAGTAGTCCATGCGGGCTTACGTTCGGCGCGCTCGCGGCAACGGGCAAGACCTGGGACGGGCTATTCGACCGACGCGATCCGGGTGTAACGCTCGATGACAGGTCGCCCCGCCAACAGTCCGCCGAGCTTCCCGCCCATCGCCTTCATGTGGTCGGTGGTGTTGTGAGCTGTGGCGGCGTCAGCATCGCGGTAGGTCTCATAGAAGAGGAACAGCGTCGGGTCGCTGTCCGAAACGTGGAGGGAGTACGTGGGCACGGCGCCCGCCTCATGGATCTTCACCTGGCCGACCATTTCGGAAAGGGCCGCCTTCAGTTCATCTTCCTTGCCGGGGTTCGCCTGCAGCTTCGCAACGATCGTAATCATGATGTCTCCTGAGCCTGAGTCTCCGCAGTCTACCGACGCACCGCTGTGGTGGCACCTGAGACTCCACCGAACTACGATTCCGCCAATGCTGAAACGGATACCCGCCCCGCGCGCCGAAGAACTGGTCGCCGAGGCAGCCACCGTCCCCACCAGCGACCCGCGAGTCTCTTACCCGGCCTGGTATCTCCACCGCTGGCACTTCTTGCCCGAGGGCTACCTTTCACGCCGTAGCGCCGCCTGGTACGAACACATCGTCCGAAACGTCTACAACCAGGGCCTTGAGCGCCGGACCGTCCGGGCCGTCGTGGAACACCTTCGCAAGATCAACCCGACATCGCTCCTCGAGGTCGGTTGCGGCCCGGGCCGAATGCTCGCCGCGACCGTCCGCTCCGGAGTTGCGACGGACCGCGTCGGCCTCGATCTCAGCCCGTACCTTCTTGAGCGCGCCCGCAGAAAACTTCGAGGCAATGTCGCCCGGCTTGTGCACGGCAACGGCCTGGCCATCCCCTCGGAAGAATGCGCCTTCGATGCCGCCCTGAGCTGCCATTATGTCGGGCACCTCCCCGATGCCATACGCGGCTCCGCCGTCGCAGAACTGACGCGCGTGCTCCGGCCCGGCGGTCACCTGTTCGTCGTAGACCACCGCTGGCACGCGTTTCCAGGCAACGACGCGCTCCGGCTCGTTCACTCGTCCTCGCGAAACCTGGGGATGATTCGCCTGTCGATTTTCGAACGGCTCGATTCACCCGCATTGGTCCCCGCGTGAGCGAACCGACCACCGAACAACTGGCGCGAGTCGGCGCATGGATCCGAAGCGAGGCAGCATCAAAATCCGTTGATGAAACGCACTCCTATGTCCTGGAACGCCTCGACCGGCTCTACGCCTGCGTCGCAGACCTCGCGACAGGCCAACTGACTGCCGTTTCCGCCAGTGAGGGCTGGGCGCCCCTCGACGCCCTGAGACATGTCGTCGAATGGAACTGGCAGGTCGGCGAAGACATCCTTCACATGTGCCTAACGGGCGAACGCCCGGGCAACCCCATCCCGGAGTTCCCGGCCGACCGAGAGGCCCTTGTCGCCCGTCAGAAGGAGTCGATTGAGTCCGTGTACGCCCACGTCTCCGCTGCGGACCCCGAATCGTTCCTCGCCTTCACCTGGGAGCATCCCTTCTTCGGCATGCTCAACTGGCGCGAATGGTTCCTCTTCCTCGGCGTTCACACGAGCGACCACACCGCTCAGATCAAGGCGATGCTCGCGAATGGCTGAGCCGAAGCCACTTCGCATCGTCCACACCTCCGACGTCCACCTGGGCGCGTACGCAGGCAGTGGCGATGAGAAGTGGGCGGCCCGCCGCACGCTCATGGAAGACACGTTCCAGCGGGTCATCGACCTCGCGAACGAGGTCGCCGCCGACGCACTCGTCATCGCAGGCGACTTCTTCGACAACGACCGGGTCTCCGACGAAACAGTTATGTTCGCCGCAGAGACCATTCGCGGCTTCCAAGGTCAGACATTTCTGATTCCCGGCAACCACGATCCCATGGATCCCGGCAGCATCTATTGGCGACACGACCTCGAAGCGACAGCCAGGCGGCTGACGATCATTCGCGAGCACAAAGGCGAGTTCGTCGAACCGGAAGGCATCGACGCGGTCTTCTGGGGCCGCGCCTACCTGGATACGGACTGGCACTTCAAGCCACTCGACGGGCTGCCACAACGTCTCGATGCGCGCTGGCACATTGCCCTCGGTCACGGGCACTTCGTACGCGAAGGCGGCGAAATGCACCGTTCTCTCCTGATTAAGGATTCGGAGATTGCGGACGCCGCCGGCCACTGGGACTACATGGCCTTCGGTCACTGGGAGCCCCACGCCGACGTTAGCACCGGTGGCGTCACGGCCATTTACTCGGGCGCTCCGATGCCCCTGAGCGACGCCAATCGCAAAGCCGGCATGGCAGCCGTCGTCGACTTCGACGAATCCGGCGTGCACTGGCACATGCGCCGCGTCGATCCTCGACCACCTGAGACTGTCACCGGCTGAGCTTCACGCCACCAAATTCGTGATCCTCGCCCGGCGATCGGGGCGGGCAGGCGACGTTTCCAGTACCGGGCACGGTGGTAAAGTGGGATCTTCGCGGCAGGGTAGCTCAGCTGGCTAGAGCGCACGACTCATAATCGTGAGGTCGGGAGTTCAAGTCTCCCCCCTGCTACCACGAGGTCACAGACCCTTCGATTCAAGGCAAGCATCCCTGTTGCCAACCGTCTCATCGGCGAGGAATTGTCGCGCAGGAACAAGTTCGGCCCGCGCCCTCCGTGTGTTCGCACGCGCAGCCGCCGCAGGACCAACACGGGTCTAGCTCCTCTTGGAGTAGAGGGAGTCCAAGGAGTTCAGCAGCTGCGCTGGCTCGATCGCTTTCCCCGAGTGATGCCAGCGCGGGACGATTTTGACCATCGAACGAGAGATCCGCTACAGGCACGAAACCCGCGCGGGCGATCCCCAGGCCCGATGGTAGATTCTCCGGCGCGTGAATAATCCAGAGGCGAGTTGCCGGCGGGCATTCGAGCCGCACAATCTCAGCAAGCAGACTCGGGTAGATGCCGCGACCGCGAAATGGGGGCAGCGTTGCGAAGTCCCAGAGGTAGCGGTTGCCAGCAGGAAGTTCGAACGAAAGCCCGAGTTCTCCAATTTCCACCACTCTCTTCGCGACCCATCCATATGCGGCCGGCTGCCCATTTACTCGCGCGAGGTAGGGTCGGTGACCTTCGGTCCGCCGGTGCGCGACGACGTCCGTTGCCAAAAGGGCTATCGAAGCCAGCAGATTGTCGTCGTCCGGCGACTCCACGGTCATGCCCGACGGGAGTCGATCCGTGGGCCAGCCTTCTTCGTACCACCAGGTTGCGAGTGCCATTGCAGTTCTCCAGTTCCACTTCAGATGCCTTCAGCGTGAAGGCCAGAAACTGCCTTCGAATCACACGGAGGGGTGAATCGGCGGGTGATCCTGGTGAGGCCGATGGGGAGTCAACTGGCAATGCTCGAAGCGCCAGCCCATGGGCGCACCCTAGAATGTCCGGCATCCAACTTACGGAGATACCGGCAGTGACGAACAACTCGACTGCGCTGCTGGAAACGAAGTTTCGACCTCCTCGCGGCCGGGCGTCGCTGCTCAATCGGCCGCGTCTAGTCGAGTTCGCGCAGCGCGTTCTCGAGGTGCCGTTGACGCTGGTCTCCGCGCCGGCTGGTTTCGGAAAATCTACCCTTTTAACTTCCTGGCACGATTCCCTCTTCGACAACGCTTGTCTTGCATGGCTTTCACTCGACGAGGCTGATAGCGAGCCAGATATTCTCGGTCGGTATCTCGCCGAGGCCGTGAGTCGCGCTCTCGGCACACCGAACGAACGGCTCCTCAGTCTGGAAGCCGTTGCGGCCGACCTCGTGAACCGCGTTGGCATCAATGGTCGCCCGTTCGTGCTGGTTCTCGATGACTACCAACTGGCCGAATCGGCCCGCACAGATGCAGTGCTCCGGTTCGTAATCGACCATCAGCCTTCGGAAATGCACCTCATCATCGGCAGCCGTCGCGATCCGGCGCTTCCGCTTGCGCGACTGCGCGCGCGGGGGCGTCTCCTCGAACTGCGCCCGGACGACCTCCGCTTCACGGCCGATGAGGCGGGGGCGCTGTTTAACGACCTGGAGGGCCTGGCCCTTTCAACAGAACAGATCGCTGTTCTTGAGTCCCGCACTGAGGGATGGGCTGCAGCGCTTCATCTCGCTGCGCTCTCCGCTAAGGGTAAAGGTGACCTCAATCGCTTCATCGAGTCCTTCAGCGGGACGCACCGCTTCGTCTACGACTACCTCGCCGACGAGGTGTTTCATCAACAGGCCGAAGAGACTCAGACCTTCCTGCTGAGAACTTCCATTCTCGACCGACTAACTGGTCCGTTGTGCGACGTCGTTTCTGGGATGGACAAGAGTGGCACCCGTCTTGAGGCGCTGAGCAGAGGAAACCTTTTCACAATCGCGCTCGACGAAGATGGCCGCTGGTTCCGCTACCACCCGCTGTTTCGCGATTTCCTGCGACGGCGCCTCGAGGATGAGGGCCGGAATGAATCGCAGAGACTCCACCGGTTGGCGTCCGATTGGTTGGCCCACGAGAACCTGCTCGCCGAAGCACTGCCTCAAGCAATCGCGGCAGGTGACGAAGGCTGGATTCTGTCCTTGATCGAGCGATCGATGCCGGACGCGATATTTCGGGGCGAACTGCTGATTCCCGGGTTCGACCACTGGTTGCAAGCGATCGACCGCAACGAAGTCGAGCGCCGTCCTCGCATCGCCATTCCTCTCGCACTTTCGCGGGCTCTGGCCGGTCGCGTCGCCGAGACCGGCGAAATCCTCAATCGCGCAGAAGACGTGGTCGAAGCAAGGTCGCAGCCACCGTATTCGATGTCAGCGGCGGAAGCAGATGAACACCGGAGCGCTGTAAGCATCGCCCGCGCCTACCTGGCGCGCTATCAGGGAGACCCGGTGAGAGCGCTCTTCATCGCCGACCGGGCCATGGAGACAGCAACGACAGATTTTGCCCGCGCCTGGCTGAACATCACGCGCCAATTCGTGCATTTTGAGACCTGGTCGTCCGGAAGCGAACCGTCGGCGGCCGAGATTCAATCCGCGGCGAATCGTTGCTACGCGGTCGGTCACCTGGGCGGAGCGACCGCCATGGAGACGGTGCAGCACTACCGCCTGGTTCTTTCCGGTCAGTTGATCGAGGCAGACAGACACATCCGTTCTGCAATAGCAGAGGCGTACGAACGCAACGCATTACCGGTGGTCGGCATGCTCCACGGCGCTTCCGCCGAGTTGTATTACGAACGCGGTGAACTTGATGAAGCCGAAGACGAGGCCAAGCGCTGCCTCGAGTTGGGCGCGCCGGGCGCCTCCCCGGGCCTGTTTATCCCACCCGAAGCAACACTCGCTCGAATTCAGCTTGCCGACCGCCGCACCGCGCAAGCACAAGATTCAATTCGGATGCTTCAGCTACGAGCAGCTGGCGTTGAAACAGTTCAGGGCCGAACACTCTTTCCCGCGCTGTCCGCTCACTTGCACCTGCTCGCGGGCAGTCTCTCGCCCGCGCAAGAGTGGGCCGACTCTCTTGTGCTGTCACAGGACTCGGAGCCAGCGTTTGAGTTCGAGTACCAGGAGTTGGTCCACGCCCGGATTCTTGCCGCACTTGGGCGACCGGGAGAAGCACTACCGCTGCTTCAACGGATCCGGAGCTCGGCCACGGCGGCCGGACGAACCGGGCGGGCGCTCGAAGCGAAACTGATCGAGGCCTGCTGCCTCTGGCGGCTGAACGATGAGCGTCAGGCGATTTCCGCGTTCAACGAGCTCCTGCCGTTGGCAGAGCGTGAAAGCTACGCACGAACGTTGCTCGACGAGGGAGAACCAGCGATCGCCATGCTGCGTCGAACCGCAATTGGCGGCCGCCATGCCAACTTCGCTACTCGGCTGCTCTTGCTCGCCGGGGAGGCCCAGGCGAAGGGAACCCGGTCCGCTACCGGACCCGACGAGTTGAGTGAGCGAGAGCTGGATGTGCTACGGCTTCTCGTGCTCGGTTCCTCCAACCGCGAGATCGCAAGTGACCTTGTTGTCTCACTCGATACGGTGAAGACGCACCTTCGGAATGTGTACGGCAAGCTCGGCGCGCATAGCCGCACTCAAGCGATCGCCGCCGCCCATGAACGGAGACTCGTCTAGCCGCACGCTCCGTCGAGGAGATGTTCCGGCGGAATTTGGGCGCGCAAGAAACGGAACGCACCGACATCTCAGCTGAATGCTTCACCCCCAAAAGGTCAGAAGAATCACCCCTGAGGCTCACCCCTGCGGGCGATTTCCGGCCGCGCGGCCAGGCTGACCATGGCGTCATCCCAAACGGAGGCGCCAACAATGGCAACAAAAGCACTCAACCAATCCGACCTTCCCTCGCGGCATAACGAAGGACACCCCAGGCGATGGTGGATACTCGGCGTCGTTTCCTTCGCCTCGTTCATCCTTTTCGCCGACAACACCATCGTCAACACCGCTCTACCATCTATCGCTCGCGATCTCGACGCTTCCACTTCCCAACTCCAGTGGATCGTCGACAGTTATGTACTGATGCTTGCCGGACTTTTGCTCGTCGGCGGTACGATCGGCGACCTCTTTGGTCGTCGCCGCTGGCTGGCGATCGGATTGGGCGTCTTCGTAACGGGAGCGACCGTCGCCGCCGTTTCGACTGACACCAACCAACTCATCCTCGGTCGTGCCATCCAGGGTCTCGGGGGGGCGCTCATCATGCCCACCACCCTCTCAATCCTCACCAACGTATTCCCGAGTCACGAACGAGCGAAGGCGATCGGCATCTGGACTGGAGTCACCGGTCTCGCCATGGGCTTCGGCCCAGCTCTCGGTGGCTTCATTGTCGATGTGACCGAATGGCACATGGTGTTCTGGCTCCACCTTCCCGCAGTCGCGTTGGCTTTCGCCGGGCTAACCATCGTCCCCGAATCACGAGATTCGCGAACTCGAAGCCTGGATATTCCCGGCGCAGTGTTCGGTACCACAGCGCTCACTTCGCTTGTCTTCGCCATCATCCAGGGCGGTGAAGCTGGCTGGACCTCGACCGTCGTTCTCGGATCGACGCTCGTTGCCGCCCTGGCCTTCACTACTTTCGTCTTCGTAGAAAGCCGTGCATCTAATCCGATGCTCCCAATGCACTTCTTCAAGAAGGGCGACTTCACCGCCGCAGTTGTGATCATCGGGCTCGTCTTCTTCAGCGTCTCAGTTACCTTTTTCTTCCTGACCCAGTTTTATCAGTTCGTCCAGGGCCGCTCGGCATTCGAAGCTGGTGCACTCGGGATCCCTTGTGCACTCGCGATGGGCGTCGGTGCCCCGATTTCCGGCGTACTCGTCAAGCGATTCGGAGCGAAGGTCCTGGTCGTCTCTGCGATGGCCTTCCTCGGCCTCGGCTTGATGCTGCTTTCTCGGGTCAACGCCGACACGAGCACGCTCCAAATCTGCGCCACGATCTTCCTCTTCGGCCTCGCCGGTGGACTCGGGCTTGTGCCGCTCACCGACATCGTCATGTCTTCAGTCCCGGTCGAAGAAGCCGGCGTGGCCTCCGCCGTCAACGACGTCAGTCGCGAACTGGGTTCCGCGCTGGGGATCGCAGTTATCGGCTCCGTGGTCAACGGCATGTACCGCTCGAACATCAGCAATGACCCGACCAGCGGACTCCCGCCAGAATTGGTCCACACAGCGAGTGAGGGTATCGGCATTGCCGGCGGGATCGCTGGGACACTTCCGGCCGATGTGGCTGCCCGCCTCCTCAACATCGTCAATGGAAGCTTCGTCGATGCCATCGGGGCTGGCTTCGTAATCAGTGCGGCAATCCTGGTCTTGCCGATGATTGCCGCCGCCTTCTTCCTTCCGGGGCGGGCCGAAACCCCGGCAGCCAAATCGAACTCCATCCCTGAGGAGGACTTCTTGGGAGTGAAAGAAGTGGGCCTGGCCGCCTGAGCAAAAGCTCGGTCAAAGCGAAACGGCGGACTGAATATGTCCGCCGTTTTCGTGCGTTGAGATGTATGAGGTCTAACGCGACACGAGGCCGGCCCATAGCCGCGGACAATGCGCTTCGACTTCTCTCCGCTCGGAGTCCAATCCCTTGCGAACTTCCACGGGTCTCTGCCCATCCACCTCACGACGTGAGGTCGGGAGTTCAAGTCTCCCCCTGCTACCACGAGGTCAAATCACTCGGCCGAACTCCCCTTGAAGCGGGCCAGCAGGTGTCCTTCCGCGCGACTTTACTCTGGCTCGGCCTGTTCCTATTCCGGGTCGCCGCAAAGGTGGCGCACGGCTGAGGATTTGTTAGGCTCTCACTAACCATTGTCAATTCCAGAGGAGAGCGTCCTTGGCACAGCGACCCATCGAAACGCGAGCCCTGGGTGAGTTCCTAACCTCACGCCAAAAATTCGTCGTCATGAACTCGCTCATGATCGCGATGTTCATCAGCGCACTCGATCAGTCCATCGTCACGACGGCCACGCCGCACATCCTCGCCGACCTCGGCGGTTTCAAACTCCTCTCCTGGGTCTTCACGATCTACTTGCTCGCCTCGACGGTCACCATTCCCCTGGTTGGGAAGCTCTCCGACATGTTCGGTCGAAAACCCTTTCTTCTCGCTGGCATCGCAATTTTCGTCGCCGCGTCGGCTGCTTGTGGAGCTTCGACTTCCATGCCGATGCTGATCGTTTCAAGAGGCATCCAGGGTATTGGTGGCGGTATCCTCTTCGGCTGCGTCTTCGCCACCCTCGGCGACCTCTTCACGCCGCTCGAACGCGCCAAATACATGGGCTACTTCATCGGTTCGTTCACCCTCGCTTCGCTCATTGGCCCAACTGTCGGCGGATTCTTGACCGACGGCCCCGGTTGGCGCTGGTGCTTCTACATCAACCTCCCGGTCGGCGCGATCGCCGTGACGTCCATCTGGATCAATCTTCCTTACACCCGAAAGGGCGGCCGCCTTGGCGACGTCGACTTCGTCGGCGCCGGGCTGCTCTCGACGGCCACAATCTGCGTCTTGCTCGGGCTCGTTTGGGCACAGAGCGAGTTCGGCTGGATGTCGCCCGAAACCATCGGGCTCTTCGTTTCCGGGGCTGTTCTCACCCTGGCGTTCATCTTCCAGGAAGGCCGGCACCCGGAGGCCATTTTCCCGTTGCACATCTTCAAGAACCGCGTGTTCGTACAGGCGAACCTCCTCGTGGTCCTCCAGGGCGGCGGCATGTTCGGGGCAATAACTTACTTGCCGACCTTCATTCAGATAGCCCTCGGCCGTTCGGCGACCGCATCCGGGCTCGTCTCGACGCCACAGTCCATAGGCTTGCTCGCGACCAGCATCGTGGGCGGCCAACTCGTCTCGCGGACGGGCAAATTCAAGATCCAGGTCATCATCGGGTCGGTCATCGGCCTCTGCGCCACCGTGCTCATGCAGACCCTTGATGTCGGCACGCCTGCCTGGCACATCACTGTCTTCATGGCCATCTTCGGCCTGGGCGGTGGGCTCGTCGGCCCAACTATGTCCGTGATCGTTCAGAGTTCGGTACCTCAGTCGCTGATGGGCGTCGCCACTTCGAGCCGACAATTCTTCATGCAGATCGGCCAGGTGATGGGCGTCGCCATCTTCGGACTCGTCTTCACGACGACGTACGCGTCCTCGTTCACAACGAACATTTCTGGTGAAACTGCAGCCGTGCTCGAACAGGCCGGCGCAACCGAGCAATTTAATGACCCAACCCTGGCCCTTGATGCACGTGGGTCCAAGCGGGTCAGCGATGAGTTGCTGGCAGTTCCGAACGGCGCCGCTGCGCTCGCATCCGCCCAGGCAGCCCAGCGCGAAGCCGTCGCAACCGCCACCGAGCGACTCTTCCTGGGTTCGACGTTCGCGGGCATCTTCGTGGTCATCATTGCCCTGGTACTCAAAGAGATTCCGTTACGGCGCACATTTTCATCGGCCGAACCCGGTCAAGAACGCGGCGTTCCAATGTTGGAGCCCGATTTCGCCCTCGATTGACAGCCCGGCGCCTGCTGAGTGTGCCAGTCGTTACAGACGGCATCGCATAGGTGCTACCTAGCATGAAGAGAACGCGTCGGCCAACGCCGATTTCGCTTCAACTCCAAAACGAGGCTAGGTATGTACGACGCTATCATTGTGGGCGCGCGCTGCGCGGGCTCCCCACTCGCGATGCTCCTCGCGAACGCTGGGCGCCGGGTCCTGCTTCTCGACCGGTCCACGTTCCCGAGCGATACCGTGTCCACGCTCGCCATCACGGGCGATGGCGCATTTCGGCTCCAGCGATGGGGCCTCCTCAACCGAGTCCTCGATTCGGGTTGCCCACCCGTCCATCGCGTGCGGTTTTGGGTTGACGGCGAATGGTTCGGAGTCGAACCGCCGCTCATGAACCTCTGCCCACGCAGGTACGCCCTCGATGAAATCCTTTTTCGCGCCGCCGAAGAGGCCGGTGTCCATTGCGTCGAAGGCGCATCGGTCAGACGCGTGCTCTGGGAGGATGGCCGGGTCTGCGGAGTTCGGTATCAGGACCGCTCCGGGAAAGACGTAGAGGCGCGCGCGACGGTCGTGGTCGGCGCCGACGGCCGCAACTCCATGGTCGCTCGCGAAGTCTCAGCCGAGTTGCACAACGAACGCCCCGGGGCGACCTGCGCCTATTTTTCGTATTGGAAGGGAATCCCGGCCGACGAAATGGAGATCTACTTCGGCCTTCGTCGAGCGGTCTTCCTGTTTCCGACCCACGACGATTCCGTGCTCCTCGCTGCCCAGTGGCCCGGCGAAGAGTTCGCCGACTACCGCTCCGACCCCCTCAACAACCTCATCTCCAGCTTCCGCCTCGCCCCCGGCCTCAGCCAACGAGTACGCGCCGGTGAGCGGATCGCGCCCGTTGTCGGGATGCTCACCCCGGACAGTTACTTTCGTCGCTCCGCCGGACCTGGATGGGCTCTCGCCGGCGACGCCGGCAATTTCAAAGATCCGATTCTCGGCCTGGGTATCAACGACGCGTTCCGTTCGGCCGACCAACTCGCCGAAGCCATCGAAGCAGGCCTCAGCGGGATGTTGCCGATGGACGAGGCACTCGCCGGGTACGAAGCCATTCGTGACAAAACCAGCCTGGGCTCGTATCAAGTCACCCACCGCTTCGCGTCACTCAATGTCTCGCCCGCAATGCTGTCGTCACTCGTCGAACGCCTCGATAACCGGCGAAGCGCCTGAGGCAACTAGACTTGCGTGGCACGGTCCCCTTCGACGGAAGCAACCCCCCCGATCGTGAACGGCGGGGGTCCTTCGCCTTCGAAATGCACCGTCGTTTGGTCTGCGGCGCGGTGCGTCACGGAAACCATGTGAATCGGATAGGCACCGTCGAACTCGAGCGCCAGCGCGGCATATTCCAGCCGGGAGAGCGCCGCATTGAGAGGGAACGTGACCTCGCCGCCCCAACACGCGTCGTAGCTCCAAACCGACACGTGCGACGGGATGGCAACAGCTCCTCCAATAAGGAGCCGGCAATCCTCTTGCCAGTTCTGGGACGTGTCGTTCATCTCTCCGAAACTCGAGAAAATGTGATGTGGGAATAATATTGGCCCAGAAATAGGTGGCTCAAGACTTATCTACCAGCGTGCAATCACCTGCAATAGTTCTGTTATCGGGGGTTCGTCCCCCGAGACATCAATGCAATTGTCGCAGTCGGTTTCGAGTCATTCCGTCCGCCGGGATCCGTATCTATGAGTTCCCTACCGACTCGCTCTACGGTCCGCCGAAGCGGGCGGTATCACTCCTTCTCGCACCAGGCTGCGAATCCGATCGCGAAACATGTCTTCTGTGTCGAGGCAACGCTCGAATCCCGCCTGGCGCGCGGCAATGGTGCTATTCAGAATCGGATTCGATGCGGCCGGCGATCCGGCAAGCACCATGTCGGTGTACACGAGCGAATTCGCGCCGACGAAGTCGAGGATCTCGGGTGGCGCTGCGAGGCCGTGTCGCGCGACGAGGGCAGCCCAGGCGTCCTGCATCTGGGGGAGGTGCGTGGCGAGCGACTCTGGCCGTGGCTCACCCACCTCCATGCCAAGTTCATCGGCGATGGCGGGCCAGATGTTCTCCCACATGAACACGTCGCCGTTGGTCAGATTGAACGTTCCTCCCGACGCGGACGCCGACTCAGCGGCCCAGGCCAGTGCTTCGGCCACCAGGCCGGCATCCACTGCTTCCCGGACCACGGGATGACCACTCCGTCCGGGGAAATGCAGAGGCTCGCCTGCGTCGCGAAGGAGGGCCCCATACGCTGCGATTACTGGCAGAGGGTTCATGTTGTTGCCCCAGGCATCGCCATAGATCACCGTCGGCCGAAACACGGTCATTGCCCAGCGCGCGCCCTCCGACTGTTTCGCCCGGAGATAGTCCTCTTGCACGAAATAGAAGTTCGGATGCACAGCTCGTGGTGCACGCTCTCGGAGTGGGATCTTCACTCCGCGCGGACCAATGCTCGGGTGATGGAGGCCGTACGCCTTTGTGCCGTGCAGCAGGCTGACGTGCCTCAGTCCCGTGGCAGCAACGCTCAACGGCTCAAACAGGTTTTGGAGCATCGTCGCATTCATGGTGATCGCATCTGCGTCGAGCCACCCGCCGAACAGTCCTGGCTTCTCGAAAAGAGCTGCGTACACGAGATGCGTGACGCCGCCGAATTCGCTTGTCGCGGCCCTGCAGGCTTCCGCGTCCATCAAGTCCAGCGAGATGAACCTCGCGCCCGGAATGTTCGGCGGCGAACGCCGAGAAATGCCGATTACGTCCCAGTCGGCCAACGACGCGAAATGGCGCATCGCCGCCAGCCCAACGAGGCCTGAAGCCCCGGCGATAAGCACAGTGTTCTTAGCCAATCGCGTTCCTCCGCATTAGACTCCCAATTCTATTGGAGGTGGCCCCGCGCATGAGCCAACACACCGAAATTGCGGAACGGTTCTTCACAGCATCCGCCGCCGGAGATCCGTCTGCCATGACCGCCCTGTGCGATCCTGCGGTGCAAGTTCGGCAGAACAGCGGCGCAACGATGGGCGTCACCGCATTGACTGGCCTTGCTCGGGCGGTAAAACGCGCCGCCCCGGACTTCCGTTATGAGAACGCGCTCAGGAGTGATACGGGCACAGGTTTCGTCGAAGAGCACGACGTCTGCGGAACGCTCGCAGACGGGAGCACGTTCCGCATGGCAGTCTGCGTGGTAGCGACCGTCGCCGACGGCAAAATCACCTCGATGCACGAGTACCTGGATACCGCCGAAGCAGCCCCGCTCATGGCGGCGATGGCCCGGCCCCGCGCCTGAACCACGCCAGACCGCTTCAACTGTAGAATCCGCCCATTCTGTCCCCGGAGACAATGACTCATGTGTGTTCCCCACGATGCTCATCCCCCGATCCCGGCCATTGCCGGAGCTGCGGTCGACACCGAGGATCTCGTCCTCAGCGCCAGCGATGGCACGAAATTCGCGGCCTTCGCCGCCCGCGCGGAAAAAGCTAATGGCGCCGGCGTCGTTGTACTGCCCGACGTCCGCGGTCTCTTCACCTTCTACGAAGAGCTCGGCATGCGGTTCGCCGAGCAGGGCATCAACGCGGTCACTATCGACTACTTCGGTCGCACCGCCGGCGTTGGCAAGCGCAACGAGCCCGGCTGGAACTTCATGGAACACGTCATCAAGACGCATCCCGACACGGTTGCCCAGGATACTCGCGCCGCGGTCGACTATCTGAAGTCGCCTGCGGGCGGCAGCTGCACTTCGGTCTTCACGGTCGGCTTCTGCTTTGGCGGGTCGAACTCGTGGAACCAGGCCGCCGCTGGCCACGGCCTTGCTGGTGCCGTTGGCTTCTACGGACACCCGTCCAAGACCGTTCAAGCGTTGGTTTCGCCCGCTGCCGCCGCTGGAATCCCGGCGAGCATCGACCGCGTGCCGCAAATGACCTGCCCGATCATGGCCCTCCAGGCAGGGGCCGATCAGATGATCACCCAGGTCGATACCGATGCCTTCAAATCCGCCCTCGACAAGGCTGGAATCGAAAACGAATTCAAGACCTACGAGGGCGCTCCTCACAGCTTCTTCGATCGATCGTTCGATGAGCATAAGGAAGCCTCGGCCGACGCCTGGCAGCGCATCCTCGCCTTCATCGAAAAACACCGCGCGAAGTGAGAGCGGCCTCCCGGCCTCCCGGCCTAACCATTCGGCACCAGCGCGCGTCGCCCGAATGGTTCCTCAGCGCTGACGAAGCAAACCAAAAGACGGCGAAGGTTCGACCTTCGCCGTCTTTCTGTGTTCGGCCGCTCAGAAACTAGCTGCGGGGCAATCCGAGGCCGCGAGTCGCGATGACGTTGCGGTTCACTTCGCTGGTTCCGGCGGCAATCGTGCTCGCTACCGTGCTCAAGTAGGCATGGTTGATGCGGCCTTTGATCGGTGCGAGTGGCGAATTGTGATGGAGGGCGCCGAGCATCCCGAGCAAGTGCATGCCCGTGCTGGCGATGCGCTGCCCCAGTTCCGCCCCGTAGTTCTTGTTCATCGAGGCCTCGTAGTTCGGCACGCCACCACGCTTCTGAATGGTGATCAGGCGGTACGAGATCAGCCGCGCGATTTCGGCTTCCACAGCGCGGTCCGCGAGCTCATTGCGGACGCGCTTCATGCGGTGTCCGAGTCCCTGGCTCTCAGGAGCCGACTTCACAGCCCGCACGATGTCATCGACGAAGTGCTTGTGACCAATGGCTCCCGCAATGTTGCTGCGTTCGAAGTCCAGCAGCGCGGCGCCCACGTACCAGCCCCGGTTCTCTTCGCCCACGATGTTCTTCGCGGGCACGCGGACGTTGTCGAAGAACTCCTGGTTGAAGACGTGGTCGCCGGCCAGCGTGATGAGCGGCTGCACACTGATTCCCGGGCTCTTCATATCCATCAGGATCATCGAAATCCCACGATGCTTCGGCGCATCCGGGTCCGTCCTCGCGAGCATGAACATCCAGTCGGCCCGGTGCGCACCAGACGTCCAAATCTTCTGGCCGTTGATGACGAAGTCGTCGCCATCTCGGATTGCCCGAGTCTGCAGGCTCGCCAAATCGCTGCCGGAACCCGGCTCGCTATACCCCTGGCACCATTGCACTTCGCCCGAAGTGATGCGCGGGAGGTGTTCCTTCTGCTGTTCTTCCGTGCCGTATCGGATAAGCACGGGCCCGAGCATGCCCACGCCAGATCCGCCGACCTGCGGCGCCCGGGCGTTTGCCATTTCTTCGCTGTAAACAAACTGCTCGGTCACCGTCATCCCGGCGCCGCCGTATTCCTTCGGCCAGTGCGGGGCGGTCCAGCCCTGCTTCCCAACGGCCGTCCGCCACTCCCGCAATGCGGTCATGGTCTCGGCGTCGTCTGGCTCTTCGAACGCCGAAACGCCCTTCAGGTTCGTCGGCAGTTTTGAATTGATGAACGTCCGCACCTGTGTCCTGAACGCGGCTTCTTCAGGGGTATCTCGAAATTCCATGGCTTCGCTTCCCTCGAGGTTTGTAGGCCGAAGACTACGCTCCTTTGCGCCGCCTTGCGCCCCGATCGCGTAAACCGCGCCGAACTCGCGAGATTCCTTTAGCATGCACGGGCACAAACTCTCTTGGAGGCATTACTTTTATGGCAGTTCGTTTGGATGGGCAGGTTGCCCTGGTAACCGGCGCGGGGCGCGGCCTCGGCCGGGCTTACGCGATTGACCTCGCCAAGCATGGCGCGAAGATCATCGTGAACGACTTCGGCGGAAGCGTTTCCGGCGAAGGCAGCAAGGATGAAACTCCGGCAGAACAAGTCGTCAGTGAAATCAAGGCCATGGGCGGCGAAGCCGTAGCAAACCCGGGCGACGTCGGCAACTACGAAGACTGCTACAACATGGTCAAGCAGGCGATGGATACCTTCGGCCGACTCGATGTCGTCGTCGCCAACGCCGGAATCCTGCGCGACCTGGCCCTCCACAACATGTCTGAAAACGACTGGGACCTCGTCATCCGCGTCCACCTGAAGCAGTGCTACAACCTTCTTCATCACGCCTGGCCGGTATTCCGCCAGCAGGCGTACGGACGCGTCGTTATGGCAACTTCGTCGTCCGGCCTCGTCGGCAACTTTGGCCAGGCCAACTACGGCGCCGCCAAGGCAGGCATGTACGGCCTCATGAACGTCGCCAAGATCGAGGGCGAGAAGTACAACATCAACGTCAACCTCATCTCCCCAGGCGCTCAGACCCGCATGACCGAAAACCTCGGTGGCCGTGACCCGAACGACGCCGAACGCGCCCAAATGATGGCACCCGACCATGTCGCCCCTGCTGTCACCTACCTTTCGTCCCCGCAGTGCGCTGAAAGCGGCATCTGCATCAACGCATCGGGTGGCCGCTACAGCCGCAGCGCTATCGTCCTCACGAAGGGTGTCCAGTACGACGCCCACGAGTTCAAGGACGCAGACTGGTTCGAAGCCAACTTCGAAAAAATCACCGACATGAACGGCGCGGAAGCGCCCTGGACGTTCCAGGCATCGCGAGCACAGCACGCCGAAGCCCAAAAGGCCGCCGGCAAGCCAGCCAGCCGCGCTTAGCACCCGCCGAACGTTTGGAGGCCCGCACGGACTCGTGCGGGCTTCTTCTTTTTCAGTGTTCCCCCGGAGGCCCTCGATGACGTACGAAACGGTGCTTACCGACCGGCGCGGCGAAACCGGAGGCATCCTCTGGGTCACACTCAACCGGCCCGAAAAGTTGAATGCGTTGAGCATGACGCTCTTCGACGAGCTTCGGCAGGTCTTCCAGGATGCTCGCCGCGACCGTAGTGTTCGCTGCCTCGTCATCACTGGAGCAGGCCGCGGATTCTGCGCGGGCGCTGACTTTACGGGCGGCCGTCCGGCCGGCCTCCAATACGCGACGGCCGAAGCTCCGACGGACCTGGAAGGCTCCCGACTCTTCTTCCGAAACGAGTCCGAGACGTACATCGCACTGAAACGGCTGGAAGTACCCGTGATCGCCTCGATCAACGGTGTGTGCGTCGGCGCCGGATTCGATATGGTCGCCCACTGCGACATGGCGGTAGCCTCAACGGCGGCGCGCTTCCAGGTTGCCTATGTGAAGCGAGGGCTCTTCGCCGACCTGGGTGGTTTCTACTCGCTCCCCCGCATCATCGGCTGGCGAAAAGCCATGGAGATGATGACAACCGGTCGCTTCATGTCGGCCGAAGAAGCACACGACTCCGGCCTGACGAACTACCTGGTGGCACCGGAAGAACTCGAAGCAAAGACGATGGAACTCGCTCTCGCGGTGGAGGCTGGCCCACCGTTGGGCCAAAAACTCGGCAAGATGCTCGCCTACAAGACCCAGGGCATGGACTTCGAAAGCGCGCTGGAATTCTCCGGAATGGCCCTCAATACTATCGGCCTCTCGGAAGATCGCCGCGAAGGCCAGGTTTCGTTCGCCGAAAAACGCGAACCGAAGTTCACCGGCCGCTAGAATCCGGGCCACCCACGAGGAGGCCGCCCATGAAGCTCGGAATCTTTCCACCACTCAGTTCGCCGATCGCCACCCCGGACTTCATCACCACGGTTGCGAAGGCCGCCGACGATTGCGGTTTCTACTCACTCTGGGCGCCTGAACACGTCGTTCTCTTCGACCAATACGCTTCGAAGTATCCGTACACGGACGACGGAAGGCTCGCCGTCGGGCCGAATGCGGGCGTGCTCGATCCCTTCCAGGTTCTGACCTTTGCCGCCGCGGTTACGAAGAACATTCGCGTGGGCACGGGCATCGCTCTCGTCCCGCAGCGAAACCCCGTATACACCGCCAAGGCTGTTTCGACGCTCGACTGGCTCTCTGGCGGACGCTTCGATTTCGGCATCGGAATCGGCTGGCTGCGCGAAGAATTCGATGCCCTGCAAGTGCCATGGCCGAAGCGTGCCGACCGAACCGTCGAATATATGGAGGTGATGAAGCACCTCTGGACCGATGACCTCGCTTCACACGAAGGCCCGTTCTACACCCTCAAAGAGGCCCGCCAGAATCCGAAGCCGGTACAGACGCCACATCCACCGCTGTACTTCGGCGGCGAGTCAGACCCTGCCTTGCGCCGGGCCGCATCGATCGGCAACGGTTGGTACGGCTTCGGTCACGACCCCGCTTCGGCGGCTGAGCGACTGAACGTCCTTGACGGATTCCTGCGTGAGAATGACCGAACCCGCGAAGATATCCGCGTCATCATTTGCCCCTACCGGCACAAGACGACTCCGCAGATGCTCGAGCAATACGCCGCGCTTGGCATCGACGAAATCGTCATCATTGCAGGAGCTCGAACTGCCGAAGACATGGTCCGACGCACCGAGGAACTCGCTGCCGAGCTCATGCCGACCGCGGAGCGACTCTAGACCGGGTCTTCCGCTATTGAGAGCACCGCGTCCCATGCGACTTCGCTGGCGACCATCCCCAGCAGATCCGGCGTGACTTGCGGTCCTGCAATTTCCACTTGATTGCTCGTGACCGCGAAAAGCGTGTCGCCGTCCGTCGAGGTTTGAAACGGGTCAATCGCCCGGCTCATCGACGTATGCACCTGCCGCCCGAACTGTTTGAGTTGGCCGGCAGTCAGCTTCGCGTCAGTGATTACTGCCGTGAGCGTCGTGTTCTGGGTCGGGCGGTTGGGCTCCGGCGGCGCCGTCACAACTTGTCCGGGTGCCAGCAAGTCGATGGAGCGTCGTCGTTCGCCAGTTGCGGGATTCCGGTTTCCGCGGACCACCCGGCCTTCACGGTCGATCAGCGCACCGACCGCATTAACAACTGTCACCACAAGGATGCGAACGCCTCGGAACTCGCGGAAAGCAGCGCCCTGTCCGCCCGGTTCGGCCGGAAATCGCATCTTGCCGACGGTCGCCGACCGTCCTGCGCCCCGCCGCCCCAGTGGCACAGTCCCCTCAACGGCCGCGGCAGCTGCCGCCCTGCCCAGTTCTTTGTCGGGGTAAACGGTGTTCGAACGCCCAACGTAGTCCCAGATGATCGCCCCGTTCACAAGCGGAATGTGGTTGGTGGAGTAGTCCTTGCTCGCGAAGAGATGGGCCACAACCCCCGACGCAGCTTCCAGGCCCAGCAGTGAGCCGCCGGCGAAGCAGAGAGCGTGCGCCCAGTCGTAGTCGCCCGTAGTGCCAACCATCCCGCCCGCCTTGTCGATCGACATCGTCCATCCGCGGTGGAACAGGAAGACGGTGCAGCCGGTGGGGCCTTCGTCATATTCCGCCCAGCCGATGCTCAAGCCGGGAAAGTCCATTTCCAGTGTCCGCGAAGCTGCGGGCACGACAGGTTTCGGCGTCAAGTGATCATTTGAAGGAGGCATGGCCGCGAATCGTACGGAGCCGAGGCCCGAAATCAAACCCTGGACGTCACTCAGCCAGCGGCTTCGTCTCCCGTTTCCGTTCCCACATCACGGAAGCCCATGGTGTAAAGGTCGGCGTAGAGCCCGCCGAGCGCCATAAGCTCATCATGGTTCCCGGCTTCGGCGATTTGTCCATCGCGAAGGACAATGATTCGGTCGGAGTCGCGGATCGTCGAGAGCCGGTGGGCAATGACGATCGCCGTCCGCCCTTCCATCACCTTCGCGATGCCCTGCTGAAGCAGAGCCTCCGTTTGCGTGTCGATTCCGGCGGTGGCCTCGTCGAGCATGAGGATTCGCGGCGAAACCAGTAGCGCGCGGGCGAGGCTGATCAGCTGACGTTGTCCGAGGCTCAGGTTCGCTCCGCCGGGCAAGACCCGCGTCGCGTAGCCCTTCGGCATCTGCTCAATCAGTTCACTCAAACCCACTGCCTCAGCGGCTGCCGCCACTTGCTCGTCGGTCGCCTCCGGGCGGCCAAAAGCGATGTTCTCGCGGATCGTTCCGATGAAGATCACCGGATCCTGCAACACGATCCCCATCTGCCGCCGCAGCGAACGCATCGTCACTTGCCGAATGTCGTGGCCGTCGACCAACACCGCTCCATCGGTGACGTCGTAGAACCGGGCGAGCAGGCTGATGATGGTGCTTTTACCAGCGCCAGTCGGCCCGACCAGGGCGACGTGTTCGCCTTCATGGATGTGCAGGTTGAGGCCCTTGATCACCTCGATGTTGTTCATCGCGTAGCCGAACCGAACGTCACGGAACTCGACATCCCCGTCGATCTCTTCGAGGTCGATCGCTTCTGGCGCGTCTGCGACTTCCTGTGGCCAGTCCAGGATTTCGAAAATACGTTCCGCCGCCACCGTCGCTCGCTGCATGTTGGTGTACTGCTGCGTCATGTCGCGAATCGGGTCGAAGAAACGATTGATGTAAAGAGTGAACGAAACGAGAAAGCCGATCTTCATCGTCCCATCGAGGACCATCGAACCGCCCACGAAAATCGCGACCGCCATCGCGCACGCCGCGATCAGGGCCACCATCGGCTGGACGAGCGCCGACACCTTGCCGGCTTCGACGTTCGCGCTCCGGTTCTCGTTGTTCACTTCCTGGAACGAGCGGGAGTTCACGCGCTCACGAGACACACTCTGGATGACCCGCACCCCAGAAACACTCTCCTGGATGGTCGCATTCACGGTCGAAATCGTTGCCCGAGCCTGAAGGAAAGACCGCCGTGCGTAGTGC
This sequence comes from bacterium, assembly GCA_039933735.1. GTDB lineage: Bacteria > Chloroflexota > Dehalococcoidia > Tepidiformales > Tepidiformaceae > Amarobacter. The sequence continues at coordinate 29,833 of JBDTNM010000013.1, forward strand.
TGCCAGATCCAGAGCGTCGCCGCCATAATCGGCACGCTCAACGAAACCATCGCTGCCAATTCCCAGTTCAACACGAACAGCGTGATCAGAATGCCGACGAGCGCAATCAGGCTGCCGAAGATCGAAATCATGCCGTTGCTCAACACCTGCTGCAGCACGCTCACATCGTTCTGCATGCGGGCCATCACACGCCCGGTCTCGTTCTCATCGAAGAACCGCAACGACAGGCTGCCAATGTGCGAAAAGAGGTCGGATGACACCCGGTAGAGGGCATGCTGGCCGACCCACGTCATCTGGTAGACCTGCTGGTACGAGGTGAGCCAGAGCACCGTGTTATTGATCAGGAAGGCCGCGCACCAGATGTAGAGGCCGCTCTCATCCTTCGCCACCAGCGCATTGATCGCCAGGCCCGGGATAAGCGGTGTGAGGATCGTGGCAAGCGAATTGAACACCAGGAACACGACTGACAACGCGATCCGCTTCTTGAATGGCGCTGCATAGCGCCAGAGCCGACCAATCACCCGGGGATCAAACGCCTTCCCAAAGTCCTCTTCGGACGACGCGAGTCCCATCCTCTGAGCGGGGCCGCCTCCCATGCCCTGGCTGCTGCCCAGCGCAAGGTTGCGAGCGAAGCCCGCGCCGCCTCCGAACATCATCCTGCTGCCTCCGTGGGGACCGATTCCGCCGCTGGCTGTTCCTGCGGAGCCAATTGCAGCCGGTAGATCTCCTGATACAACCCGGATTCCGCAACAAGCTCCTCATGTCGTCCACGCTGCACGATCCGGCCTTTATCGATAACCAGGATCTGGTCGGCCTGCTTCACCGTCCGCAGCCGGTGGGCGATGACGAACGATGTCCGCCCCTTCATCAGCTCGCTCAACGCTTGCTGGATGAGGTACTCGGTCTCCATATCCACCGCCGAGGTTGAGTCATCGAGGACCAGGACCCTGGGGTCGAGCAACAACATTCGGGCGATAGCGATGCGCTGCTTCTGCCCGCCGGAAAGCGTCATCCCGCGTTCGCCCACCCACGTGTCGTAACCGTGCGGCAACGACACGATGAAGGAATGCACCTGTGCAACCCGTGCTGCGGACTCGATCTCCTCGTCGGTCGCATCGGGCTTGCCGTAGGCGATGTTGTCCCGAATCGTCGCCGTGAACAGAAATGCTTCCTGCAGGATGACGCCGACGTCCCGCCGCAACGATTCGACCGTGACCGACTTGATGTCGATTCCGTCGATCGTGATCGCTCCGCTGGTTGAGTCGTAAAAGCGCGGCAGCAGGTTCAGCACGGTGCTCTTTCCGCTGCCGGTCGGACCGAGAATAGCGACCGTTTCCCCGGGCGCCGCATCAATCGAGATGTCGTGGACTACGTCGCCGCGTTTTTCGTACCCGAACGAGACATTCTCATAGCGCACGTGGCCACTCGCGACCGAGAGCTCTGGCGCGTCCGGTAGTTCCTGGATCTCGGAGACCGTGTCGATTATTTCGAAAATCCGGGCGCCGGAAGTCTGAGCCCGAGTTGCTGTGTTCACCAGGAACCCCAGAGTCCGCACCGGCGCCTCAATCTGCGTCCGGTACTGGATGAACGCCACCAGCGTGCCCACCGACATCGCGCCATTCAGCACGAGGTGGCCGCCGTACAACAGGACTACCAGGTTCACCACGCCCATGATGTAAATCAGGAAGGGCTGATTGAACGCGACTATCCGGTTGGCTGCCAGGCTTTTCTCACGGACGCTCCAGTTCGCGTTTTGGAACTTTTCGAACTGCCGGTCTTCTTGCGCGAATGCCTTCACCACGCGCATGCCCGTGATGCTCTCCTGCAGCACCGACGTCTCGACGCCGACCTGCTGCTGCACTTCCGCCCACAGGGGCCGTGTCCTGCGCGACATCCGGATCGCGACGAACGCGACCACAGGCATGCTCAAGAAGACCAGCGTCGCAAGCTGCCAGTTGGCGATGAACATGATCACGGAGATCGCCAGGAAAAGTCCGAACGTCATTCCGATGCGGAGCAAGCCAAGGCTGAGAAACTGGCGGCAGTTCTCAACGTCAACAGTCGCCCGCGACATCAATTGGCCAGTCTCAAGATGGTCGTGAAACGAGAAGCTGAGGCTTTGCACGCGCTCGAAGAAGTCCCGGCGAAGGTCGAACGCCACGCGCTGGGCGATGACTTCGCCCATGTAACTCTGCAGGTACTGGCTCAGCCCCGCCCCAATGCTGAATCCAACGATAGCCAGCGCGCTGAGGCCAAGCGTTTGCTTGCTCCCGCCCGAAATGCCCGAGTCGATGGCCCACTTCACCATCCATGGCGTCAGCGTCCCGAAGAGAATGGTCCCCGCAAGGCCCAGGTAGCCGAGCCCAACCACGCCCTTGTGGTAGCGGAGATACGCCATGAGCCGGATCAGGACTCTCACACGAGCGAGTCTACGCCATCCTTCACGTTAACGTAAGGGATAAGGA
>JBDTNM010000014.1:0-29207 GCA_039933735.1 bacterium
GGTTACGAGCGGATGCTCGATGCGGTGCCGGATGAATTGATCGATGAGCTCGTTGCCGCCCTCGAGGCTGAGGCGGCGCGACTGCCGGCGACCAAAAGTCCAGTGCGGGAAGTCTTCGACGAGATCGGGATCGGGCGCAGCGCACGCGAACGACACTGGGCATCCTGGGGATTTGCGGGCGGGTTCGCTGCCAACGTGGCGATTGCGAAGTACGCCCAAATGGCTACTGGCGCACCATTCAGCCAATTCATCGTCCCGCTCTTGATCGGTGGCGTGGTGGCGGGTCTTTGTTGTTCAGCAATTGGTTGGGGCGCAGCGAAACTGCGCGAACCCGCCTGACGTTCCCTGTTGCGACGTCCTCTTACAGACTGATCCCATGCGCATTCTTCTCACCGGCGGCGCCGGTTTCATCGGTTCGCATCTTGCTGAGGCCTACGTGGCAAAAGGCCACGAAGTAGCGATCGTCGACAACCTTGCGACCGGCCGCCGTTCGAACGTCCCGAAGGGCGCGAGGTTGCACGAAGTTGACCTCCACGCGCGGGAACTCGAACGAATTTTCGAAGACTTCAAGCCCGAAGTCGTAAACCACCACGCGGCCCAGGCGAGCGTGAAAGTTGGCAACGCTGACCCGGTGCATGATCTCGAAGTGAACGGCGGCGGAACCGCGCGGCTTCTCCAGTTGGCGGTCGCCAGCGGAGTGCGGAAGGTCATCTACGCTTCTTCGGGCGGCACGGTATACGGCGAACCCCAGAGCCTGCCCGTAACCGAGGAACACCAGATCTCTCCGCGTTCGAATTACGGCACTTCGAAGTTCGTTGGTGAGTTGTACGTTGGTCTCGCGGCCCGCACGGCAGGCATCGAATACACCATCTTCCGTTACGGAAACGCCTACGGCCCACGCCAGGATCCGCACGGGGAGGCCGGCGTCATCGCCATCTTTTCTGGCCTCATGCTGAACGGTGAGCCGTGCACGATCGACGGCGACGGCGAGCAGAAGAAGGACTATATCTACGTCGGCGACATGGCCTCCGCCAATGTCATGGCCCTCACCGAAGGCAACGGACTTATCGCCAACATCGGCACCGGCGAAGGCGTGACCGTCAATCACATCTTCAAAACGCTCAGCGACTCCATCGGCTACACGCAGGAACCCCACCACGGGCCGCCCCGCCCCGGCGACGTCCGCAACTTCTGGCTGGACTCCTCTCGAGCACGGGAAGCACTCGGCTGGTCGCCGAAAGTGAGTTTCGAAGAAGGCGTGCGCCTCACGGTTGAGTCGCTCCGGTAGTTCGAGGTTTACCGTTGGGCGACGAGCGTGCCGTCCTTGCGGAACAGCCCGCTCGCCTGCGGGACGCCATCGATCATCTCGCGCGGCTGCATCTTGTTTTCGCAATAGCGGTCGAGCGTGTCGCGTTCGCTTTCGAACGACATCTTCGGTACGGCGTACCCGCACGAAGTTTGCACCTTCTCGACTTCGACAAAGAACGCTTGCCGAACGAACGGATGAAAGTCGTCGATGAACGCTGATCGGTGCTCGGCCAGTTCGGGGGCATCGAGGTCGACACGTTTCCCTTTGCCATACAGCCGAAGAATCCGGGCCTGCGCATCGAAGCTGCAAAGCATGAGCGTGATGCGTTCGCTCTCGGAAAGGTGCTTCGCCGTTTCGTTTCCGCTGCCGGGGTAGTCGAGGTAGCCAACGAGGTTTGGGGCAAGGACTCGCAACAGAGTCCGGCCCTTCGGCGAGAGGTTCACATCGCCTTCCTCGCCGGCCGGGGCCGTGGCGACGAAGAAGACGTGCTGCCCCTCGATGAAGTCGCGTTGTTCATTGCTAATCTCGTTGAACCAGTCAGCCACAAGAATGCCCCCGTGCGGTTTCGCTCCTCACAAGCGTCGCTCTAAGCTGGGCCGATCCGCAACGGCCAATTATGTCCTTGTTCGCCCGGCCAGTTGGTTCCACGCCGATGGTAACGGTTAGAGAAACGGGTTCGGTGCGGCTGGCATCCCGAACGTTTCGGCGACTGGCCCCCGGACGAGCTGACCCTTGTAGGTGCTCAACGACTCTGCGAGGGCTTTGTCCCGCGTCATCGCTCCCTCCACCCCGTAGTCCGCGAGGGCCTCGATGTATGGCAGCGTCGCGCTGGTGAGGGCCTGCGTACTCGTTGCCGGGACGGCACCGGGCATGTTCGTCACACAGTAGTGGACGACGCCTTCGTCGATGTAGATCGGGTCGCTGTGACTCGTCGCCCGGCTGGTCTCACTCGCGCCGCCCTGGTCGATTGAGACGTCCACGATGACGGCGCCGGGACCCATTGAACGCACCATGGCGCGAGTCACTACCTTCGGCGCCGCTGCCCCGGGGACCAGCACCGAGAGAATCGCGAGGTCGGCCCCGTCTAACTCTTCGGCAACGCCCTGAGGCGAAGAAACTCGAGTGGCGATGCGGCCGCCGAAGTTCTCTTGCAGATAAGTGAGGCGAGCGAGGTCGCGCGACATGACGGTCACGCGCGCATCGAGGCCCATCAGGACGCGCGCCGCAGCCGTCGCGACGGTCCCGGAGCCGACAATGACGACTTTTCCCGGAGGCACACCCGCCACGCCACCAAGGAGTTTTCCGCGTCCGGGGCCGGGGTGCTTCAGAAGATGAGCACCAATCTCGGCGGCCATGCGACCGGCCACCTGAGACATCGGGGCAAGAAGCGGAAGCGAGCCATCAGGGCGGCGCACCAATTCGTAGGCAAGAGACGTGCATCCCGAAGCAAGCAGCCGTTCGGTTAGTTCGCGCTCGGCGGCGAGGTGGAGGTACGTGAAGAGCGCCCCACCCGCGCGGAGGAATCCGTACTCGCTCTCGACTGGCTCCTTCACCTTGATGACGAGATCGGCGCTTGCCCAGACTTCGTCCGCGGTCGGCAGCGGGCTCGCGCCGGATGCGATGTAGGCCGCGTCGCTATGTCCTGAGCCTTCGCCACAGTGGGTTTCGAAGACCACCTCGTGGCCGTGACTTACGAGGGCGAAGGCCCCTTCCGGGGTCAGCCCAACGCGGGCCTCGCCATCCTTTCGTTCGCGCACGGTGCCGATTCGCATTAATCCCTCCTGCAAGGTCAATCATCGTACACGTCCACGAATCGTTCACCGGAAATGCCGAAAAGACGGGGGTTCAGGAAGGTACTGACTCCGGCGGCGGCTGTCGACGCTCATACCAAGAGGGAAAGCTCCCGGGTGGCGGGAGGGGGAAGGACAGGGCATGGCCGTCGCAACTCATCGCAGGAATTCGGGAGCCTGGCGCATTGCCATGGCAGTCGTCTCGCTCGGCCTCATGGCCTGGGGCGGGGCCGCGTACATCTACCTCGGCGCCACGAGTGCGCGAGCAGATTCAGGACAGAACTTCCACGACGTGGAGTCGGTCTTCATAGTGCCCCAAAACGGGGAGTGGTACACCGTCAAGATCGGGTTCTTCATGTTCGACAAAGGCGACGGATCGTTCGCCGGCGACGCTGATACGGCGCGCACCGAAATGCTTGCCCGCTTCCCAGGAGCGGTTGAAGTTCCACCCGGCTCAGTCGCAGCGCAGTACGTGCTCAGTGGATTCAAATGGACCACCGGGGCGGCCGCATGGGGGTACAACGGCAGTGGCGCCCCTGCCGGCGTCGCCGGGACTGCGTCTTCGGCCCTCCAGGCCGCAGCCAACACGTGGGGTAGCCAGGGCGCGAATTTCCACTTCACCGGCGGCGGCGCCAGCGGCGCGGATACCGGGGCCTGTGGCGGTGGCACCGACGGTGTGAACACGGTTGGCTGGGGAGCACAGAGTGGGTCCGTCCTGGCCGTTACCTGCTCCTGGTACTCCAACTCGGGCAACCCAAAATCGGCTGTTGAATTCGATATGCAAATCGACCCGGAATGGACGTGGACCACGGGAAGTCCCATCCAGGTCGATCTCCAGAGCGTGACACTGCACGAGTTCGGGCACGCGCTTGGCCTCAACCACTCGGCTCAGGGAACCGCCGTGATGTACGCCAGCTACAGCCAGGGCGCGAACAAGCGAACTCCGGCCCAGGACGACATCGACGGCGAGCTCGCTATCTATGGGGCAACTGGCGGCGGAGCCACAAATACCCCAACAAACGCGCCTACCAACACGCCTACTTCGGTTGCAACGGCGACTCCGACCCGTACGAACACGCCATTCACCACACCGACGAATACGCCCACAGCGAGTGGAAGCACGACGGCGACGCCGACCCCGACGCAGCCCAGCAGCACTTCCACACCGACACCGCAGGCAACGAGCACTCCAACATCGAGTGCGACGCCCAGCGGCGGTTCGACTTCGACCCCAACGCCGACTTCTACGAACACTCCGACCCCGACCTCTACTCCAACCCAGGCGGCGACGGCTACCCCCACTTCAGGCGGTGGCTCGTCACTGCCGTTGGTACCAGGTGCAAATCTCCTGGCATGGCCCGGAAGTGAACTCCCACCCGCGCAGGCGCTCGGGAATGTCCCGAACCTGCGCATCGTCTACGCGTGGGACCCGGTGACCCACAAGTGGTCCCGGTATGTCCCGGGCGCGCCGAACTACTTGAACTCGCTTCAGACCATGAAGAAGGGTGTCGCCTACTGGTTCATCGCGACCGCCTCGGGTTCGGTACCGTTCCAGCCCTAGTTCCGCCGGATTCCAGAAGCGAAGGCACCCCGCGTCCCGGTGGGGTGCCTTTGCTGTTCCGGGCTGGTGGCTTCACTGCCAGTCGCTGATGCTGAGAGTCGACCATGAAGTTGCATGTTTTCCTTCCAGCCTTCGCGCTCGCCGCCAGCACCGTGTTTAGTGGCTGGAGTATTTCCACGCAGGCCGTGTCTATCGATTCCCGAACCGAGGTCAACCTCCGCGTCCTGCGGCCCTCGGGCGCGGTCACGGAAGTCAGGTTCGAAGTGGTCGCGGATTCGGCGTCGGAAGCGCGGACGGTTGCGATCGAAGCGCTTAAGGCAATCGCGCCGGGCTCGAGTGTCATCGAGTCGGCGGATACGGGTGTATCGGCACAATGGCAGCCGTGGCCATGGACATGGACGCCGGCTGAGTTGCCCGTGCGAGTCGCGTACAACCCCACAGACGCTCCTCCCGGCGTCGGGCCATCGACGATTATCGCCGGCCTGGATGACTGGTCGCGGGTTCCGACGTCTTCGTTTCGCTACCAATACGCGGGCGTAACCAACAACACTGCTTCGATCGTTGATTTTGGACCGGACGGCGAGAACGTTATCTCGTGGGCGACGCTGGACTGCTCAAAGGGATGCGTACTCGGGGTCACCTCGAAGGAAGGCGCCCACGAAGTCGACATGCTTCTGAACAACAACCCTGCTGCAGCGCAACAACTCGGAGTCGGGACGACTGTCGACTGGCGGACGGTCATCCTTCACGAGCTGGGTCACATGGCAGGCCTGGAGCACTCCTGCCCCGTGCCCTTCGGGCCTTGCACCCTCGCCGAAGCAGACGCGGTCATGTTCTACCAATACCGGGGCATTCAAAGAAAGCTCGGAACCGACGACACCGCCGCGATCTCGTCGCTGTACCCCTCGGGCTCAGGGCCAACGCCAACGGCGCCGCCAGCGGCGAGCCCTACGCCCAGCCCTTTCCCGGAGTTCCCCGTCTTTGTGTCGTCGGGATGGAACCTGCTCGTGTTGCCGCCGGTCAACATCGAGGGCCTCACAGACGGACTGCCGTGCCTCCGGGCCGTCTACCGTTTCTCGGCGGATGGGTGGAGTTCCTGGATCCGGGGTGCGCCGGACGTGATCCAGGAGGTGACTTCAGTCGATTCGGAGAGTGCTTACTGGCTGCTCGCAGACCGTGCTTGCGGGCGTACATTCCCCTAAGTCCTAGCCATCTGCTTACTTATAGCGGCTCTCGTCGAGAGTGAGATAAAAGAAGTCGCGTTCCCGGGTTCCCAGGAAGTTCGAGGCAGATGGCGCCATCGTGTCCATGAATTTCTCACCCTTCACGGTGCCATCCGGCTGCTGAAAAAACAGTCCGGTGCAGATGTAGGGAGCATTGATATCGAGTTGCATGGCCATGTACGCGCCTGATGCATACATCGCTTTGGCCAACGTATCGGCGCTGAGTGAGTTCCCGGAGGCGATGAGCAGGTTGCCGTCTTTCGTTATCCCCACGGCCGAGCGCCACGTGATGAACTCGGCGGAGTTCACGTTTACGTAGCCCCAGGTGTCGTTGCCTTCCGTCGTACGCTTGCTGATCTCGCCCTTATCGACCAAGAGGATGACGTTTTGGCGGCACCCTTCGAATGTGTCTTCCCAGGCGAAATCCCTGCCCCATTCGCCCATCTTCATCGTGCCGTCTTTGGACACGCAGAGCGTGGCGAGACCGTTCCGCATCTTCATGTATTCCTTGCCGTTCGCAATCATGCCAAAGCTTCCATGCGGGCCTTTGAAGCCGCCGTTGAAGGCAACAAGCAAAGACTTGTAGTCCTCTTTGGGAATGACGCCGGGGCCTTTCACCCCTCGATCCCCACCAGGCTCCGCAATTCCGCCGACGATCTTCAAATGGATCCGGCGAGCATCGACCAGCAACACGCCGACGGATGCGAACGGCCGGGACTTGTCTGGCCGGATGAACGTTTTGGCCATTAATATGTCGCCAGGGGTGGAGCGCGGCAGTCCAGTGGTCGTCCAGACGCCTTCGCCAGCGAGTGGTTCGGCGAGCAGAAGAGAAGTCTTCGGCGTCTCCAGGGGCAGCGGCCCGAGGGCTTCCGCTGTCAGTAGCTGAGCAGCTCCCCGTCCAGTGCCGGCGAAGAAGGTCACCTCACGCGCTTCGGGACGGGGAATGAACTGGACCTGGACTTCGGGGATGGCGAATGGGTCTTCCTCGCCCCCGAAGAACCGGTACTTGAGTTTGTTCGAGCGGTCTTCCATTGCAAAGAACCAGCCCTCGATCCGGGCGGTTCGTTCATCGCCGATGAACTTTCGGCTGGCGTCAGCGGCTCGTGGCGTGATCGTGTCTTTCTGCGTGTAGGCGCCGCCGAGACCGAGAACCATGAGCACGCCCGTCGCTAGCAGGCACCGTTTCCAGGTGAGCCGTTTGTGCCTCGACGGGGAAGGAGGCTCCTCTGTGGGAGCGGTAGAAGCTTCGGGTTGCCACTCGACTTCTGCACTGGAAGCCATGGCTTCTACGCCTGCGGATGCGGCCGCTGGTTGTGCAAGTTCGCCTCGCCTGTTACCCAGCCTTCGCAGCATTGGCCGGAGTGTAGCAAGACGTAAGTAAGCGGCAATTGCAGCGACGTGTTACCCGCATGCGCGTTTACCTGAGAAGCGTTTCAACCGCCCTGCCGAACTCCACTGGATCTGTCGAATCGATCGAGACGTTGTGTACATCGACGCCGAGGGCTTCGTCGTCTCGAAGCCGCGCGAGGCACTCGTCGGCATTCCCGGCAAAGCCAAGGTCCTCCAGCATTTCGGCAGGAATCGCGGCCGCGCCGGCGGCCGAGCCATGGTCGTCGAACGTCTTTTTGATGGCTGCTGCCTCATCGGCGTAGCCAAAGCGCGAGAGCTGGTTGTAGTAGAACGTGCCCATGCGTGCGATATAGAACGCCATGAAGGCACGGCCCTTGTCCCGCGCGGCCGGGTCGTTGCTCACGGTCACCCCGCCCGCTTTCACCTCAACGGCGTGCGAATCACGTCCTGCTGCGACTGACCACGCACGCACCTGGTCGATTTGCTCTTTCAAGGCACTGCGTGGGATGAAGACCGGCATCCAGCCATCAGCCACCTCCGCCGTCATCTTCACGCTCTTCGGGTTCAACGTGGCCAGGTAAATCGGGATGTGTTCACGCACGGGCTTGAAGCGCAGGGTGAAGCCCTTGTCGAAGTTGAACCACTTACCGTGGTACACCAGCTTCTCTCCGCGCATCAGAAGGTTGATGATCTCGACGGTCTCGCGAATTCGAGAGAGCGATGGCTGAAACGGCACCCCGTGGAACTGCTCGATGACATTCGCGCTGGATGCGCCGAGGCCGATGATCGCGCGTCCGTCACTCCATTCGTCGAGGGTTGCGAATTGCTGAGCGAGAGCACCCGGCGTACGGGAATAGACGTTGACGATCCCGGTTGCCAGCTTCAGCCGCTCGGTCTTTTCCGCGATTGAAATCAAGAGCGAAAACGCGTCGCGCGCCCAGCCTTCCGGGACCCAAAACGAGTCGATACCGGATTCGTCGGCGATTTTCGCCAGCGCGATCGCGTCTTCGCGCTTCATATCGAACTGCCAGGTGATGCCAACGGAGAGCTTTCGGGTCATGTGGATCCTCGGGAATCGGAAGTATTGGCCGAATGTATCGGAAAGCCAGTGAAAGCGCCCTCGCGTCACGATTCGCTGGCACCAGTACGTCCTACACTGGACCTCATGCGCATCCTCGCGATTGACATGGGCACCGGCACCCAGGACATCCTCCTCTTCGATACAGAGCGCCCTGTCGAAAACAACGAGAAGCTGATTCTGCCCTCCGCGACGGAAATCGCGGCGCGCCGCATTCGGAGGGCCGCCGCCGCCAGCAGGCCCCTGGTTTTGACCGGCACGGTGGCCGGAGGTGGCCCGAGTGCCTGGGCCCTCGACGACTTCCTCCGCACTGGAGGGAAGGCGTTCGCAACGCCCGAGGCTGCCCAGACGATCGACGATGACCTTGAGCGTGTGCGAGCCCTGGGAGTCACGTTGGTTTCGGAGGATGAAGTCGCCGGCCTCGATGCGGAACGCGTCGAACTCCGTGACCTGGACTTGTACGCCATCCGCACCGCCCTGAGCGCCTTCGAAGTCGAGACCCACTTCGACGGCCTTGCGCTCGGTTGTCTCGATCACGGCGCCGCCCCTCCCGACGTTTCCGATCGACTGTTTCGATTCGAACATCTGCGTGCCGTCGTGAGCGAGCGCAACGATCTCCTTGCTTTCGCAACGGCCCCGGACGACTTGCCAGGCTATCTGACGCGGGCGCGAGCCATGGTTGCGTCGGCTGGCGACGGCGCGCCAATCGCCTTTATGGATACCGGTCCGGCGGCGGCGCTTGGCGCCCTCCATGACGAGGTAGTGGGCAGCGCCCCCGAGTCGGTGCTGCTGAACCTGGGGAACATGCACTTGCTCGGATTCCACTTGCGTGGGCGCCGCATAGGCAGCCTCTTTGAACACCACACGGGAGAGGTAACGCAGGATCAAATTGTCGAGTTCGCGTCGCGGATGGCATCTGGAGTCCTCGAACAGCACGAAATCTTCTCGACGAAAGGACACGGCGCCTTCCATGCCGACCGGTCTATCGTGTCGCCGCGGATGCCAGAAATGGTTGCGGCGACTGGCCCACAACGAGAAAAGATTCGGACGAGCGCGCTGGGACCTTACTTCGCCGCCCCGTACGGCGACATGATGATCGGCGGCTGCTTCGGACTTCTGAGGGCATTTGCAGAGGTGCATCCCTGGAGCGCCGATGCCATCGAATCGCGCCTCGGCCCCGTTCCCGGATGATGCACCCCGTGGTTCGCGTGCTGGTGCAGCGTGCCGCTTCGGGGAGGCATTCCCTGCTCGAACTGGTTTCGGTGCTTCCGGGGGGCTACCTCGAGCGCCAGGCTACTGACGATGACTGGCCAGCGCACGTTCATCTCGGCCATGCCTTGACGAGCGATGCGCTTGTAGCGGACTTTGTCCGCCTCGTTCACGGGGACGCGGGATCGGACGAACTTGGCGTGCACTTCGCAAGCCTCGCTGCCGGCCGAATCGCCGCGATTGATTCGGCCATCAAGTTGCCGTTGCCCGAACTTCTCGATTTGGCCGCCGACGCTCGCGAGGCACTGGTGGGCGAACTGCAACTGCTCGCCGCCGGCCATCTCGAATTTGTCTTGCCGGTGCCAGGAGTCCGAGACGCGTGGGGCCAGCCGCTCGGTGTTTCTGTGCTTAGCTACCTCCAGCAATGGGCGAACCATGACTCAGGTCATGAATCGGCCGTTCGCCGAGCGATTGCGACGAATCCCGACTTGAGCACGGTGGCGCTCACACGAAGGCTTCGCTAGGCGGATCGCAAAAGCGGGGTGGCCCGGACGGCATTCTTCCCGTTGCGTTTGGCCGTAAGGAGAAGGTCATCAGCCCGCCGAAGGACGGCGCCAGCGGGATCGCCGAGCGCCCGCACGGCGCAACCGACTGACACCGATGTCGGCGTGCCTTCGAAAACACGCAAGCGCAGCCGTTCCGCCACTTCAACGGCTTCACGCAACGACGTGTCGGGCATGAAGACTACGAATTCTTCGCCGCCGTAGCGTGCGACCTTGTCGCCCTCACGGAGGTTGGCATTCAACACCTGAGCAACCCGGGCGAGCACTTCATCTCCATGAAGGTGGCCGAACTCGTCGTTCAGCCGCTTGAAATCGTCGAGGTCGAGCATAAGCAGCGCAAAGCCCGCGCCCGCATCCGCAGCGTACTCATCAAGTTGATCGAGAAAAACCCGCCGGTTCGAGATGCCGGTGAGAGCGTCGGTCTCGGCGAGGGTGCGAGCGCGCCGTTCGGCATTTCGCCAGGCCGAACCTATCGCTTGCGAGAGCGAGGCCATAGCGGCCCCGAGGACCACCATCGTCAGGAGATTTGCGTCGAAGACGACCGAACCGAGCTCGCCATTCGCGATGAGAATCCGGCCAAGCACCATGTTCACCAGGATGAAACCGGCGAGAGCGAAATACCGCCGGCCAACATACCGGCGTCCATAGCCGACGAGCGCGTACAGATAGACGGCCCAGAACGGTGACTGAGCCTGCCCAATGACCACCCATGCGGTAGTGATGCATGAGATATCGAAAAGCGGAGTAACGAACTCCACCGCCTTGACGTTGCGGCCTCTAACACGCCAGTGAAGCACGTAAACGGCATGAATCACGTGGTAGAGGCCAATCCACATCGCGCCGAGTTTGCTCGTGTCTGAATCGGTTCCGAACCACCCGAAGAGCGTTCCGACAACGAAGAAACAGGCGATGGAGCTTTGGAGCACCAACACCCTCCACTCCAAGACTTTCAGGTCGCGTTCGGGCATAGCCGAAAGCCGCCGAGGGCTCGCCACCGTCATCGCTCTTCCACCTTCACTGCTTACTTCGACACGCGGCTGCAACCGGGAAAGTGGAGTCTGGGTGACCGCGTTCACCTGACTCAAGATCCTCACCTGAGTGACCGTACGCTTTCTAGATCGGCTCACCGGTGCTCGTGGTTGCGGCTGAGAGGCGGCCGAGTTCGGTGGAGGGCGGTTCCCCGTCCACGTATTCCTTCACGATTGCTCGCCACGGCCCGGCCGCCTCAAGCCCGGCGAACAAGCCAGCCATTCCGAAGTTAATCCGCGTTAGGAAGACCATGCCTGCCGGAACATTGCAATAGCGATTGATCTGACCGCCGATCCCGGTGGTCATCGTGTTGTGGCGAACCATCTCCGCCGCCAATTCGCGCGTGAAGCGAACCCGCTCCCCGAGTATCGGTGCCCAGTACCAGTGCATGTGCTCGTACAGTTCTTCCGTGGTGAATGGAGCGTCGGGGAGCAAAATACCCACTGCTTCCGTGGCCGTCCGCCATCCTTCGAGGTCGCCAGCATTGAGTGCGCGAATCAATCTCATGAAGGCGTCGAGCGTTTGTTGGTCGAATTCGGCCACGCACCCGTAGTCCACGAATCCGATGGCGCCGTCGTCCAGCAACAGGTAGTTCCCGGGATGCGGGTCGCCGTTGAACAGGCCGTGCCGGTAGAGGCTTCCGAAACAGAATCGGTAAATCATTTCCCCAATGCGATCCCGCTCGGACTGGGGAAGCCCCAGCGCCGCCGAAAACGGCTTACCGCGCAGATACTCCTGCACGAGAATGCGTTCACTGCTCATTTCCGGGATGACGTAAGGCACGCGCACGAAGGAGTGTCCCGAGAACGCCTTCGCGAACTTCTCCTGCCAGGCCGCCTCGCGCCGGTAATCCAACTCGGCTCGGATGCCGGACTCAAGGTCCTTCACGATCGTCCCGGCATCCAGCCCGCGGGCCATCAGTCCGCCGAGTTTGATCATCATCCCTACGTTCGCGAGGTCGTGGTCGATGGCTTCGCGGACGCCGGGGTATTGGACTTTCACGGCGACCGGCGTGCCATCGCGCAGCTCCGCTCGGTGGACCTGACCAATGGAGGCCGCGGCAAATGGTTCCTTCTGGAACTTTCGAAACAGGGTTTCCGGCTGCTGGCCGAACTCCTGTTCGAATACCTGGCGGACCAGTTCGAACGACATCGGCGGGGCGTTGGATTGGAGAGTCGCGAGCTGGCCGGCCATCTCTTCGGGCAGCACCCCGGCCATGAGGGAAAGCACCTGGCCAACCTTCATGACCGCGCCTTTCATTTCCCCCATCGTCCGCGTGACGTCCTCGGCGGTGCGAAGCATTGCCTTCTTCTTCCGGACCTGCCGCCGGTCGCCGAACGCTGCATGGGCGATCGCCCAGCGGGCAGCGGCGCTGACGGCGAGCCGGGCTGGCTTCGCCGTCCTTTTGATGCGGTTTGCCGAGACGGCCCGTCGTTTCAGGGGTTGGATTCCCTCGCGTAATCCCAGGAAATGATCCTTGTCGGTGTAACTTCCACCAGGGTGCCCGGCTCTGTCGATTGGCTCGCATACCGCTCGCCCATTTTCTCGCCGAGGTAATGGATCGCCATTTCCCGGGCCAGGCCCTTGTCCCCCGGCTTCTCGCTCGTGCTGCCTTCGATCACTACCACTTTGTAGGGCGCGATCTTCGTATCGACCACAACGCTTATTCGATTGTTCGACCGAAGATTGCGCGCCTTCTTGGAATCGCCGCCCGTGTGAAACAGCACCTTGCCTTCTCGCCAGAGGTACCAGATGGGCATGGCGTGTGGCTTGTTCCCCGGGCCGGAGGTGGCGACGACGGCGATGTTGGGTTCTGCGAGAAAGCTATCGAGTTCATCTTGGGAGAGTGGCATTCGTACACCTGCTGAAAGAGTGCGGCAAGCGTTATCGAATCGCATTCGCAGCGCAATCCGCAGGGGTCAGGAAAGCTTATCGAGCCGCCTCAAAATCTCGATCTGTTGCTGGTTGATGCTGTGAATCGCTACGGCCAATGTGTGCACTGCATCGAGCGTTTCATGGTCGGCTTCGGCTCGGCCATCGGTGGCAGCAGCCTGAACGTTCTGGCCCACGATGATGACCGAAAGCAGCACGAGCTGAAGAAACGTTTGTGATATCCAGGAGACGATGATCACGCGGTCTCCGGATTGAAGCGCTGTAGGGAGCGAGACCAGTGCCAGGCCCATGAATGCATAGGCGCACCACATGGAGCCTACCGCCGACGTGATCCCGAGGGCGAGACGTGCGTTGAAGCGGCCGATCGCTCCAGCCCCATGGACTTTCTTACGGGCGTCGGACCTTGCCATTTCCCGAGGTCGATGTTCTCGGGCGCGTGCGATCTCCATGTAGAATCCCTCCTGGTAAGTGAGCGGAGGTTATCCCCTGGATAAGGCCCGAGTCCCCGATCAGCCTTCGTCGAGGTAAAGGCCGTGTTCGCGGATGTAGCGTTCGACTGGCTCCATGAGGTGGTCGTGCTCGATGCCAGCAGCGATCGACCGTCGCACATGAGTCGATGACATCGCCGCCGGCGCCTCCTCGATTTCGAGGAACTCGATTCGAGTTGCGAAGGTCTTCGCGTTTGCCAGCACCCACTCCTGAACCCCGAGGGTCTCCACCGCTCCGCGGTTCGCTGCCAGCACCCGATGGCGGGCGAAAAACGGCCGAAGTTCATTCACCATGTCGGAGTAATAGCGAGGTGCAAAGAGCCGTTCAAGCGTGTCGAATCCGACGACGAAGTCGAATTGAACGCCCGGAAACGTCGAAGTCAGGGCAAGTGCCTGATCGACTATGCGAGCCTGGTTAGACGCGACGATTACGAGTTCGCTCCAACTCTCGGCGAGGGCGAGCAGCATTCCGACTCTGTCTTGGAGCGAGGCACCATGCAGATCTTTATCGACGTTGCGCGTTGTGAGCAGGGCCATCGCGCCGTTCAGGTGGAACGATTGCACAGCGCGTTCGAGCAGGTGGTGGTGGGCAACGGTCGGCGGGTTGTAGGCCGATGGAAGGACCGCGACCGACCCGGACAAATCCCTGCCGGTATCGAAGCGGACGGCGGCCGGTTCGGAGACCGCGTCGAGCATTTCAAGTTGGCGGGCAACTTCACTCACTCGCGAAGCGTACCTGCTTCAGGCGCTAAGCCGCTCCCGGTTTATCGTCCAATCGATGTGAAAGAGCTCTTCCTGGGGCAGCCACTCGCGCATGATTCTGCGGCAGTGGTGGAGGTTCGCATCGAGATTGTGCGTCACAAGGGTCCAGCTTGGTTCAGGGTTCGTGTGGACCGCATGGAGGCGGCGCGCTGCAGGGTCGTAGAAAATGCCACTCATTTCGGCTGCCTCCTTTCCGGTTGCCGTCATTATCGGCTATGTATCGATAGGTAACGCGGATGGGTCTTCATTAATTAACGGCAGCGTTTACGAGTTCCTTACAGGGATTGGCGCTCCAGGGAGGAAGCCACGTCCGCTATTTCACGTGATTCGGGAGATGTCAGGTCCTCCGTGGAGGGCAACGACCCCTTTGGCCTCAAGCGAGGCGACCTCGTCCTGGGTCATCCCCAGCCACTGTGCGAGGACGGCGGCGGTGTCTTCGCCCATGCTCGGCGGCGGGCCTTGAATTCCCGTCTCACTGCGAGAAAGTCGCACCGGAGTTTCGGCGATTCGGATCGGGCCTGCAACCGGGTGGGTTACTTCCTTGATGCTCTCGCGGAATTTCACTTGTTCGTCCTCTACGACGTCCTTCACCGAGTTCACCGGGCCGCAAGGGATACCCGCTTCGAGAAAGTCCGCGTACCACTCCGCAGTCGAGCGCTTTTTGAAGGCCGCGTTCAACGAAGGTTCCAGCTGAGCATGGTTACGGGTGCGTTTGGGTCCCGTTTCGAACCGCTCATCGTCGATCAATTCGGGGACGCCAAGCATGGCACACAGGAGGCCCCACTGGTTCTCTTCGCCGAAGGCGAGGGCAACGACGATGTGACCATCGGAAGTCGGGAACGCTTGAAATGGCGTGGCACTCGGATGCCGGGTACCTAACCTGCCGGGCACTTCTCCGGTGACGAAGTACCGCATGATCGAGTTTTCCATCACCGCGAGCTGGCAATCGAGCATCGAAATGTCCACAGCCTGGCCAAGACCGCTTTTCTCGCGTTCGTGGAGCGCCGTGAGAATGCCGACTGTTGCGAACAGCCCTGCCGTGAGGTCGCCATAGGAGGTGCCGGGCCGGACCGGCCCGCCGTCAGGGTCACCAGTGATCGACATAACGCCACCCATGGCCTGGACGACGATATCTAGTGCCGGACGGCTGCTGTATGGCCCTGTTTGACCAAAGCCGGACACGCTCGCCATTACGAGCCGAGGGTTGCGTGCCGAAAGGGTGTCGTACCCCAGGCCCAACCTCGCCATCGTTCCCGGGGTGAAGTTCTCCATCACCACATCGGCCTGTTCGCAGAGGTTCAGGAAGAGTTCACGGCCATCATCGCTTCGGAGGTCGATCGAAATGCTCCGCTTCCCGCGATTGACGCTGAAAAAGTAGCCGCTCCAGCCGTTCTGGTACGGCCCCGTCGTTCTCGAGATGTCACCCATCGGCGGACGTTCGACTTTGACCACATCCGCGCCGAGGTCGGCGAGGATCATCGAAGAGAACGGCCCGGCGAGAACCCAGGTCAAGTCGAGTACGCGAATGTCTTCGAGGGGGCGAGCCATTTGGCCTCCGTCAGGAGAAGTGCCCTCACACTACAGAGGAATCTTTCGCGACGTGAGCCCACCGAATCAGGCGGCCTTGGTCTCGGCCTTCTTCTCATCCCGCGCGTGAAGGAGGTGCAGGAATTCTTTCTTCGACGCGGTCACGGGATCGGTTGTGCGCCATTGATGACCTTCAGTCAGGACCGTGAGGACACCAGCAAAGCGCAACCAGAAGACGAAATAGCGATACGCCGGCATGAACGGAATCGTCCACCAACCGTGCCAGAGTCGCTTCGAAGAGGGCGGCACCACCAGTAATGCGCTCGTCGTCCAGGTGGCCGCCTCAATCACCATGTAGGCCAGGTAGAGCGCGGCCGTGGCAACGATGACGGTGGATGGCTGATACCCGAAGAAGACCAGGGCCGGCATGAGGAACGTCCAGGTGACACGAGGGAAGGCGAGGGTGTGATCGACGAGCAGCGTCCTCACCGGGGCGAACCCACGGTAGAACAACCCCCGGCTGGCGAGCTTTGGGTGAGCGGCGATAACTTCGATTTCCCCGCGCTGCCAGCGCACACGTTGAGCGTAGAGCGCCCTGAGACTCGGAATCGGCTCCGTGTAGCAGACTGCCGAAGTGACGACGCTGACACGCTTCCCAGGATGAAGTTCCTGCAGTTCGAAGGTCATGAAGGTGTCTTCGCCCACCGTCGTGGTGTCGTAGAGATAGGTCGTGAGAAGGATTTCCCGGCGGAAGCCACTGAAGGCGCCCGCAAGCGTAAAGAGCGACTTCGCCTGCGACTCGAACCGGCGGCCGACGTTGAAGCCGAAGTAGTACTCCTGGAATTCACACTCATGGACGAGCCGCATGAAGCCGCCGTCGTGCGCTTCGGGCCGGATTTCGACAGCGCCAGTGGCGGCAATGAGGTCCGGATCGTTTTCGAAGGCAGCCACCATATTCACGATTGCGTCTTCGTGAATCACGACATCGCTATCGAGATTGATGATGTAATCGCCCTTGGCGTAGTGAATGCCGACGTTCAGCGCCCAGGGCTTGCCCTGGTGGAAAGTCGAGAGCCAATGAATCGAGCCCGTGAACTGTGATTGCTGCTGCTCGCAGAAGACCTTGAACGATTCGTCTTTGCTGCCGTTGTCGATGGCGAGGATCTCGATGAGTTCGTTCGGATAACTCTGAGCGCGGATCGAGTCGATGCATGCCGCGAGGATTTCCTGGCTGTTGTAGACGGGAATGAGGATCGTGACTCGGGGCCACTTGCCGTTCGGGGCCTTCGTCACCGGCCGGATCGGGAGGCGCTTCGCCCGCCCC
Organism: bacterium; assembly: GCA_039933735.1. Taxonomy (GTDB): domain Bacteria; phylum Chloroflexota; class Dehalococcoidia; order Tepidiformales; family Tepidiformaceae; genus Amarobacter. The sequence goes on from JBDTNM010000014.1 coordinate 17,107, forward strand.
AGGACAGTGGCGAGGAGGTACCGAAAGGCAAGGAAGCCATCGACGAGAATCGGCACAAAGAGCCAGACGCCCCAGAACCCGAGAGCGGTATACCAGTGGTCGCTCGCCATCAGCGGGCCTCCTTCAGCCGCGCGGATACCGCGCTCAACGTCGGCCGCGTGATCGCGAACCAGTAGATGCCGATGGCCAGCACGAAGAAGACGAGCCGCCCGAGCACGACGTGCGCAATCTCAAGCGTCGATTGGCCACCGTAAGCGACGGCGAGAACGATCACGATCATGCGCACGACGTTTGCAAGGAATGTCAGACCCAGGGCGATGACAAGCACTCGGAGACGCTTCGGAAACGGCAGTGCAGGGAAGAAGATGATGAGGCCGAACAGAGTGGCCAGTTCGAGCAGGCCCGAACATTCGATGCCGATGCTCAGCATCGTCCATTCGTTGTGGTACGGCACGCCAACAACTAGCAAGTCGCCCGGGTTCGCCGTCGTAACGCGGGTGTGGATGCCGAGCAGCCAGGCAGTCTGGTTCACCGATACCGCAGTCGCAGCGCGAAGCACGGTCTCTCCGGGCACCACCTCCCGAAGTCCAACCACTATGAGGAAGGCGCAGCCAGCGGCACCGGCCACGAAGTAGGGCAGCCACGCGCCCGCCTTCCAGAAGAAGCGGACCGCCACGGCCCAAAGGGCTCCAATTCCGATCAAGAGTGCTAGTGCGCCCATTGCGTCTTCTTTTGGACCACCCATGCGAGCGATACGGCGGATATCGCGAAGAGTCCGAACAACCCCCAGCCCATGGTCGAGGCGCCGGAGCACTTGTAGGTGGCGCTCACTGAGTCGGGCTTCTCTTCAAGGTCTCGTGCCCACTGCGCCACGTTTGTGACTTCGCAAGCGTCGCCGTCTTTCTTGTAGTTCTGAGTGACGAGGAGGTATTGGTCGTCTTTGGCCGAGACGTAGAACTTGCCGTAGTCGCCCTTCCCAATGCCGCCGCAGGCAGCGCCGCCAAAGGCCTCACAGCCGTCCGCAGCTTCATCCCAAACCAGGAGGTCGGATGCTCCCGAAGGCTGGAGTCGCCACGTCACTTCTGTGTCGGTCGCGGACACGAACGACTTTCGTACCGTCGCTGTGACAGGTGCCTCCTTGAGGAAGGCGCAAACACGGAGGTAATCGGCCTTGTCAAAGTTTGCTTCGACGATGGTGAGCGAGTCCTGAACTCCCCCAGGGCCTTCGCACGAGGCGCTCGGGTCCGTCAGCAGCACGAAGTCGTAGGCACTCATTTTGGGCTCGCCAGCGACGTTACCCAGCAGGGTAACCGTGTAGACGCCGGATTCGAGCGCCATGCCCTCGGCGTCCGTGAACTTCTTGATACCTGTCCCTTTTTGGTCGGAGAGCAGGAAGATCCACTGAGCTTTCGGGTTCGCCGCGACCCAAGACGTCTTGTCGGAATCGTCCCAGACAAACGCATCGACGCTGAACTTCGCGACCCTCGCGGCTGGCGCCGTTGTCGGGGTTGCTGGCGTCGCCGTGGTTGGCTGAGTTGGGCTAGCCGTGACCGTCGGCGTCGGGGTTTGTGTAGGAGCCGAAGTAGCGGTCGCGCTCGGCGTGACAGTAGCTACCGCGTTCGGCATAGCAACGGCGCAGGTGGCGCCACGGCAATCGACGGCATCGACAACGTAGGACTTGTTGCCTTCCTGCATGAAGACGTCATAGGTGGAGCGCAGCAGGGTGAACGTCGCGCCATCGTTCTTCCAGGTGGCGCTGGAATCCTCTGGCCCTGTTGCCGTGCCGGAAGTGCTGTCGTCCTTGCGGACGTAGGTGTGGACACTTGTATGACCTGGGAAGCTCGCGGTAAGCACGGCAAGCGGGACCTCCACCGTGCACACTTCCGCGCGGCAGTCGACGTTGTCGATCACCGAAGTCGTGGGGCCATGGACGACACGGACGTCATAAACGTTCTGAAGGAGCGTGAGGCCAGCCGTGTCGTTTTTCCAGGTCGAACTGGAGTCTTCGGCGCCGACACTCCCAGCCGCACCATCGCTCTTATGCGCGTAGGTGTGGGCACTTGTCAGACCGGGGAAGTTCACCGTCAGCCGAGCGAGCGGTACATCGACGACGCACGTGACCGCCCGGCAATCCACATTGTCGAACACCGACTGCATCGGGCCGTGCACGACCCGCACGTCGTAAACCGATTGAAGCAGCGTGAGCGTCGTTCCACTGTCCTTCCAGGTGGAACTGGAATCTTCGTTTCCGTAGGTTCCCGTGGCACCGTCGCTCTTGTGGGCATAGGTGTGAGCGCTCGTGAGGCCGGGGAAGTTCACCGTCAGTGTCGCAAGCGGCACGTTGACCGTGCATTCGGCCTGCCGGCAATCGATGTCGTCGAAGACCAGTTGGGTCGGGCCGTGCACGACGCGGACGTCGTACAAGTTCTGGAGGAGCACCATGCTCGTGGTGCTGTCTTTCCAGGTGGAGCTCGTGTCTTCGGCACCATAGGTTCCGGGCGAGCCGTCGGCCTTGTGGGCGTAGGAATGCGCGCTAGTGAGGCCCGGGAAGTTCACCGTGAGCTTGGCGAGCGGCACATTCACCGAACATGTGGACTGCTGACAGTTCACGTCGTCGAGGACAACGCTGGTCGGGCCGTGGACGACCCGGACGTCGTAGATGGCCTGTAGCAGGACCATGCTGGTGCCGTTGTCCTTCCAGGTGGAACTCGTGTCTTCGGCGCCGTACGTGCCCGGAGCGCCATCTGTCTTATGGGCGTAGCTATGGGCGCTTGTCAGGCCCGGGAAGCTCACGGTTAGGGTGGCCAGCGGCACGGTCGCCGAGCAGGTCGCCTGGCGACAGTCGATGTTGTCCAGAACCACCGTCGTAGGCCCGTGAACGACCCGGACGTCATAGACGGACTGAAGCAGGACGAGGCTTGTGGAGTTGTCCTTCCAGGTCGAGCTCGAATCCTCCGCGCCATAGCTACCGGGCGCGCCGTCGGACAGGTGTGCGTAGACGTGAGCGCTCGTGAGGCCGGGGAAGTTTACGGTCAGCGTGGCGAGGGGCACGTTGACGGTGCAATCAGCTGAGCAGTTGACGTTGTCGATAACCATCGTGCCAGGGCCATGGACGATGCGAATGTCGTAGGTGCCCTTGTTCACGCTCAAGGTCGTGGAGTCAGACCTCCATGTGCTCGATGCCGCCTGCGCGCCGTTCGCGGTTCCGGCGGCGCCATCGGTGGCGTGCGCGTAGACGTGCACACTCGAAAGACCGGGAAAGTTGACGGTGATCGTCGCTTTCGTGGAAACGGCCGCCGTCGGGGTGGCTGTGGGCGCCTGGGTCGGCGTGGAGGTGACATTCGGAGTCGGGGTCGGTGCGGCGATGCCGTCCCAAATGTAGGCGATGCAGTACGTCTGGGACCCGGCGCCGATCGCTTGATCGCCCCAGCCGGCGCCATCTGCATTGTCGTTGTTGTTGCCATCGGTGAGGCAATGCAGGTCCAGGAACGGCATTGCCGCGCGAGAACTAATCGTCACCGGATAGTTCGAAACCGAGAAACGACGCGTTTGCGCCACGTCGCCAGGCACATAGACCGTGGTGCCCGCGGCGATGATTGTGGCGCCACCGGCCGGTCCGTCTTCTGAAGACGAGACCGTTGCGGCCTGTTGCAGCGACTCATCAAGGAAGACGGAACCTGATGTCGAGTTCGCCAGGAGGAAGAGGCCGACGCCGGTGACCTGAGAACAGCCATAGGCGGAGATGTCGGCCGGGTCAGCACCGTTCCCGTTCTCATTCGAGTTCGGATCCTGTCCGGCGACGACACGCGAGTACATGGAGCTGTTCGAAGGACAGCTCGCGGCAAGAAACGTTATCCGGCCGGGAGCAACAGCCGCACTTACAGGTGAGGCGAGATTCAAAAGTGATGTGATTCCGAACGCCAGCGCGACTAGCGCGATTCCAAGCTTGCGACTCACGCGGCCCTCCACATTCCAACGCGCACGGAGCTCGTTGGGTTTTCCCAGAGGGTTACGCTTACCAGATCGGGTCCCCCAGGCATGTCTGCCGCCAGGGCGGTCAACAGATTGCGATAGATCACGGTGGCAAGGTTTTCCCCGGTCGGTTGCACGGAGTCGAACGGTTGAATGTCATTGATGAAGCGGTTTACGTAGCGCTTGGATTCGGCTTCGAGAATGTTCGAGACTTCGCGGAACCCGCAGATCATCCCGTTCTCATCGACGCTGTCGGTGACGAATGTGGCCTGGACGCGGAACGAGTGCGTATGCACAGCGCCGTTCGGGCGAATCGCGTGAGACGCACCGAAGAAAGAGTCCATGGCGAGTTCGTAGGCCATCCCCGTGGCCATCGCGCGTTGAATGATCCCCGGCTCGGAGGGGCGGAATTCGGCCACCGGAAGTTGGATAGGCTGCCGGTCGCCATCTCCAGGCTTCTGAGGCGAAAACTGCTTCAACCAATCCATCACGCACGTTCCCCAATTTCCACCGCCCTTCTCCCAGATTTACGGCAGCAATCGCGGGACGATTGAGTGACATCTCGGTGAAACCGGAATTACGTTCGGGAAAACTGTGGCGGCGTTCGAACTCTGCCGATGGTTTATCTGAGACTGAGTGCGACAGGTGCTTCTATGAACCCCACAAACGACAAGTCAGCCTGGTCCGAGGGATTCGATGCAGCGATCGAGGAAGCCATCCGCGTGGTGGACGCTATGCGCGGCCCGGGCGTATCCAACATGGCATCGCCGATTCTGCTTCGCATACGCGCCGAATTGATCGCGTTGCGGGAGGCCGGCCCCGCGCCAGCGCGCGCCGCCTGATCTAGACCGGGCGGAACTGCAGCAAGGTCACTTCTGGGGTCACGTCTTCGTAGACGGCTTCAACTTTCATGCCGATCTGGACGTTCTCAGGTGGACACTCGACGATGTTCGCCGTCACGCGCGCACCCTCGTTCAGTTCAACGATCGCGATGACGTACGGTCCGGCGTCGCTCCATTGAGGCGCGGTCGGCCGGCGCGCCACCGTGAACGAATAGACCTCACCCTTGCCCGAACACTCAACCCACGTGAGCTCGTCTTTCGGTCCGAAGGGCGAGACCGAGCGCGGGTAGTAAATGGTCGTCTTTCCCTTCTTCGAGCGTTGCAACATCAACTTGTGCTGCTTCAAGCCGTCCCAGAACGGCTGCGTGACTGCTGTCGGTTCGGGCAATGGCCGGTTGTAGGACGTGGAATCGTGGCTCACTTGTCCCTCCCAAGAATGAGCGAGACCTGTTCGCTCATGATTCCGCCATTCCCGTTTACGAATGCGAAGTCTGGATTCTTCACCTGGCGGCCATCGGCCCGGCGCATGAGTTGGCGGGCGGCCTCAGTAACGTGTGACATTCCGCCGGCCAACCCGGCCTGGCCGAACGACAATTGGCCGCCGTGTGGGTTCAACGGGAAGTCACCGTCGAACTGGAGGTTGTGGTCGTCGACGAACTTGCCGCCGGCGCCCTTCTTCGCGAACCCAGCGTCTTCGAGCGAAATCAAGACGGTGATGGTGTAGCAGTCGTAGATGCTGGCGATATCGATGTCTTTGCGTCGTATCCCGGCCATCTTGAACGCCAGGTCGGCTGCCGCTTTGATCGGACTGTGCGTGAGGTTGGGTGCGTACGTGATGCTTCGATGCGTGGTGTGTTCGCCAGCCCCGAGGACATAGACCGGGTCGTGCTTGAGTTTCCGGGCGGTGCGGGCTCCGGTAACGACCAGGGCCGCTGCGCCCGCGACGGGCATGACGATCTCGAGCAGGTGCAGTGGATCGACCACGATCGGCGAATTCAAGACGTCTTCAACTGTGATCGGCTGACCGTAGAACATCGCCTGGGGGTTGTGGCAGGCGTTGTAACGCTGGGCGACTGCGATCTTGGCCAGCTGTTCCGGCTTCAATTTGAATTCGTGCATATAGCGCTGGGCGATCATTGCGTAGCCATAGTTGGCACCGATGGCGCCGTACGGGACTTCGAACTCCGTATACGGCGTGCGGTCGGAACGCCGGCCAGCCCAGCCAGTGTTCGCCGTCTGGCGAGGGCCGCTGTTCGAGCGCTTCTCGCGGCGCGCGGCGGTTACACAGAGGACGCGGTCACAAAGCCCGGCGGAGATGGCCATAGCCGCGCGCAGGACCATTGCCGCGCCAGTTGCTCCACCGTGATCGACGACCTCAGCGAACTTCGCGTCGATACCGAGGTACTCGACCATCGTTGCGGGTGCGAACATCGGCGATTCGGCGAACGCTTCCGTCACGAGCCCATCGATGTCTTTCATCTCGAGTCCGGCGTCCGCAACGGCTTGCATACCGACATCGGCCAACATTCCGAAGGTGGTGGCGCCCTCGGTGTAGCGGCTCGGCCGATACTCCGCTATCCCGACAATGGCTGACTTTGCGCGCAACGACATGGCGTCCTCCCGACTGCACGAAAAGGGTAGTGTTCACCGTCTCGCATGTCTCTAGGCGGGTGGTCCGCCAAACGTGAGCACTCGGCGATCGCAGTCGAGGATACGGAATTCAGCGAGGCCATACGGCTGGACGACATAGTCTTCGAGGAAGTCGACACCCGTGGCTTTAACCGCCTGCCAGTAGGTTTCCACCCCGTCGAGCCAAAAGTAGGCGTCACAGGCGTACGCCTTCGCATCTAAAGCGGAATGGACTCCGAGACCTGGCGACTCCGTGCGACCGAACATAATGCGGTGGCCTTCGCGTTCAATGATCACGAAAAGTGCTTCGCCGGCTCCGGGATGATGCTCGTTGTGCGGATCATCGGGGTCATCGGTCGCACCATGGTCGGACCGAAAATAGTCGTTGATGAAAAAGCCAAGGTGGTCCCGGTACCACTCTGCGGTCCGTTCGACGTCGTCGGTGAGGAACATCGGTGCGACGCCAGTGAAGATCCCCGCTGCTGTCGGATCTGCCATGCAACTCTCCCAACATGTGACGAGATTCCTGCCACTTGGCCCGAATGGCCCTGTTCGGCCGGAGAAACGAACAGTACTTTACTGCTATGAGCGTCCTGGAAGACTTTCTTGCGCGATGGCTGAAGGCTGAACTCATCGACGAGGGAACCGCTGAACGGCTCCGGCAGTTCGAGTCATCCGGACCTCTTGCCGCCCAAAGCACCGCGGATCGTCCGGGCGCGCTGGAGGCTCTGCTTTATCTCGGCCTCGTTGTCCTTGGTGTCGGCGTCTTCAGCCTGATGGGCCTTCAATGGGACGAGTTTTCTCCTGCCGGCCGCGTGGCGGCGATAGCCACCCCGACAGCGCTGCTGCTCCTTATGGGGTGGGTTCTGCGACGGAGTACCGATCCCGAGTTTCGGCGGGGCAGCCAGGCGGCGTGGCTTGTGGCGGTCGCGTTCTTTGCGGGCACCATCGCTGTGGTGCTGAGCGAATACACCGAGGCGGGCGACAACGACAGTGGCCTGCTGATTGTTTCGGGCGGCGCCCTCGCTCTGTCTTTCGCCCTCTGGCTGTTCAATCGATCGCCGGCCCAGGTCCTGGCGATCGCCGCTACTTCGTTCTTTTTCGGCCAGGCAACCGGAACTCTGCCTGATGAATGGAGCCAGGAAGTCGCTGGCTCGACGGTCCTTTGCGCCGGGCTCGCCGGTGTGGTCTTGGCGGAAATGGGATTGTTCCGACCGGCCAGCACCGCCCGGGGACTCTTCGCGCTGCTGGTACTCGCAGGCCCATACGAGGCTGGCGTGGGAAACGGGCCACTGGTGTTTGAACTCCTTGCCGGCCTGGCCGCGGTAGCGGTGATCGGCTTGGGCGTAAGGAGAGGCGACTTCCCGCTCTTGCTTATCGGGGTCGCCGGGGCATTCGTTGTCCTCGTGACATTTATCTTCGAGCACTTCTCTGATCAGCTCGGCGCGCCTCTCGCATTGGTGCTGTGCGGTGCAATCCTGGTCGGCGGCGTGCTTTTGCTCGGTGCTCTGCGGCGAAGTTCGGGAGTCTTTCGGCGGGCCTGACCAATCAGGGCACTGACTACCAGCGTTGACCCGCGGGAGCGGCTTTATCCGGCTCCGACTTTGTCATGTGCGCCGCATTCGCTCCTGCACGCCACGGCCACGATGTTTCATCGGGGCTGAACTCACCGTGGTGGTTGGAGGTCACTGCCGCGGCGATTTCCAATGCTCGCCGGGCGCCCGCAGGGTCGTGAACCCGGAAAATGCGAACGCCCTGTGCGAAGGCCAGGCTGCTGGCGACGTGCGACTCGATGTCGCGGTCAGCGGGTGGCTGCCCATTTATGCTGCCGATGAAGTTTTTGCGGGAATGAGCCAGGAGAATTGGCTGTCCGAACGTCCTCAGTTCGCCAATTCTGCGCAGTATTTGGATGTCTTCCTCATGGCTTTTCCCGAACGCGATGCCCGGATCGATTGCGATTGAGTTGGTTTGGAGCCCGGAGACTGCCAACTCGGAGAGCCGCTGTTCCATCCACCTAACCGTCTCGATGACCACGTCTTCGTACCGCGGTGGATGGTCGGGACGGCGCTTCGGCACAGAGTAGCTGTAGTTCAGCACGTACGCGGCGCCGGCTTTCCTGGCTTCCTCCGCGGCGCCGAGGCCGAGGGTTAACCCACTGATGTCATTGATGATTTCGGCTCCGGACTCGAGTGCCGCCCGTGCCACCGTCGGCTTATACGTATCGCTCGAAACGACGTGCCCTTCACCAGCGAGGGCACTCACGCATCGGCCGACGAGAAGCGCTTCTTCCTCGCCTTCCAGGACTGGGCGGTCTGCGCGGGCACTCTCCGCCCCGACATCGATGATCGTCGCGCCAGCCTCCCGCAAGGCCGAAGCCCGGGCGAGCGCGTTCGAGAGATCGCGCCCTACCCCATCGCCAGAGAACGAGTCATCCGTCAGGTTCAGAATTCCCATGACGATCGCCTGGTCGAGCGGAATTGAGCGTGTCCGCAGCCGCCATACTGGAACCGGCTCAAGGAACCGTCGGAGAGCAGCGGCGGAGTCGGGAGCTAATTCCTCAAGCAGTGGCAATAGCCGCTTGAGCGCCCCCAAACTCGCAACAACTCGTGATTCATCGGTCTCCGTAAGATCGATACCCAGGCCTACGGCGCTGGTCGCAACCTGCAGGGCCTCTCGCTCACGACCGAACCAGACGATGCACGGGGCTTCGGGGTCCGCGTCCAACTGAGCCCACCCCGGCGGGGAAACACGGAACGCAGGCCTCACCGGGCCGTCCCAGCCGCGAGCTGATCCAGCATTCGCCGTGTTTGCCACAGGTGTTCTAGGTCGTGTTGGTAGAGCTCGCGGGCAATTTCCAGCACGGTGCGCGGCCCTCGGTAGGGATGACTGCCTGACCGTTGCCAATCGCGTTCGTCAATGTCCCAAAGCAGGTAAGTCGTGCGGCGGCGCAGGTAGTGGAACTCCTCCAGGAGCTCCTCGTAGTCTTCCTCGATGTAGTCCTCGCGGAACGGAATGTCATCCAGATCGACGTGCCGAATGTCCGATTTGCGCGACGTCAGGATTGCATCGAACTGGCTCTGGACGCCCTTCTCCACCTGGAGCGCGTGGTACGCGATTCCGAGAAGCGTCCATCCTTCATCTGAGCCGGTACCGTCGCGTTGTAGTTGGCGGTGCGGCATGCCGTAGAAGGCGCGGTGCAATTCTCCCGCTGCCTCGCCCAATGCCTTCAACAAGAACGAAGGATCGGACCCAGCCTGGCGCACGAACTGCATGTAGCGATTGTACGTCAGGCCACCAAGTGGCCGGGGTTCAGATTCAGGTGATTTTTAAAGGCACGCCGTCTTTGCAGAGCTGGCATTCTTCGGGGGTCCACGACTCCACGGTGATCGGGATACACGCGTAGAACGGCACACCGAAATCGACCTTCCCAGCGGTCCGATCCACAAGGACTCCGACGCCGACGACCTCAGCGCCACGGGCACGCACAGCATCCAATACGTCGCGGATGCTGCCACCTGTCGTCAGTACGTCATCGACGACGAGGACCTTGTCGCCCGGCCCGATCTCGAAGCCACGCTTGAATTCGCGTCCGGCTGAGTCGTCATCGGGCTTCTCGGCGATGATGCTTCGAAGCCCAAGGTGCCGAGCTGTTTCGTAGGCGAGGATCACGCCGCCAGTCGTCGGTCCCGCCACGAGGTTCGTCGAGCCGCGGAAATGCTCGGCGATCATCTCGCACATCGGACCGGTGACATCCGGCCACTGCAGGATGCGAAACTTCTCGATGTAGATTTGGCCGTGGCGCCCACTGGCGTACTGAAAGTGTCCGCGGAGCACTGCACCGCGTTCCTGGAGCAACGATTCAAGCGAGGTAGTCATCAGGATCCGACTCTAGCCGTTGGCGAGCATGAGGGACAACAGGGTCAGACGCGCCATTCGAGGCGGATGTCGTGGGGGACCCCCTCTCCGACTTCGTTTGTTTGCGAAGAACTCAGTCGTCGCCGATGCGTTTGGTGGTCAACACTGGTTTTGCATCCCCGAGTGTGCCTTCTTCATTGGGCGCGAGACCGAACTTGTCGCGAGGCCAGTAAGAAAGCATCGCTTTGCCGATGATCAGGTCTTGCGGTACAAGTCCGACCTGCGAGCTTCGGCTGTCGAGGCTGTTGTCCCGGTTGTCGCCCATCACGAAGAACTCGCCTGGTGGGATGATGATCTTCGGCTTGGTGTCGTGCCAGACCTGCTTGATGTACGGCTCAGCGAGGAGATGGTCATCGATGTAGACCTTCCCATCGACGATTTCGATGGTTTCGCCCGGAAGTCCGATCACCCGTTTGATGAGGTCGGTATCCGTATTTCGAGGGTCTTTCAGCACGATGATGTCACCGCGGTCGGGGCCGTGGAAGACCTGGCGCTTCGGGTCGGACCCTGCGTCGACGAACGGCACGTAGCTCGAAAGTTTGTCCATATCGACTTCGGAGTACACAAGCTTGTTCACGATCAGGAATTGACCGTTTTCAAGCGTCGGGTACATCGAAGAGCCTTCCACCTTGAAGTTCTGGAAGCTCGCCCGCACCGAAAGAAATACCAGCAGTGCGAGTAGGCCCGTTTCGACGAGTTCACGGATCCATGTCTTGGTTTTGTGGTGGCCTTTCGCCGGACTAAACGCTTCGGCGTCGCCCTCGAGTTCTTCGACCGCCCAGGGCGGAGGAGCGAACCCAGCTCCATCGGTACCGCCGAATGCTGGCTGGCGGTTTGCAAGGGATTCTTCGACTTCCGCTTCAGGCGCCCAACCGCCATCGAATGCGGCATTCCGTTGGGGGGCCCAGCCGCTCATCCGGATGAACGACTGCTTGCCAGAGTCGTCGTCAGAGGCTTCGGCGACGATATCGGCAGCTTCCGTGCCGAGCAGTTCAGCGAATACTTCGTCATTTTCGCGTGCGACTGGTTGGCCGTCGGGCGTGTTCGCGTGGCGCTCGAAGGCAGCGAGGATGACATCCTCTTCGTCCTCGGGGCCGTACGAACTCGCCATTGAACGAGGCGGCGTTTGCCAGGCCGAGGTCTCGGATTCGTCCGTCGCCCAGGCAAAGGGGGCCGGTTCGACTTCTTCGGCCATCTGGCTTTCGAGACTTGCGGCGAGATCCATCTGGTCGGGGTCCGCCGCCGCGACCTCTTCGGCGTGGGTGGCGATATCGCCCCACATGTCCTCAATGTTTGGTGGGCGTACGGGCTCGTGCCGCCACGGCATCGAAGCAGCGAGAGGCGGCGGCTCAGGCGTACTCTCACCACTCGGCGTGTTCACGAATTCGGCCCACGGATCATCGTCGTCGATAGCATCCGAAGTCTCTGCCGCGGTATTGACGACTGCTGCCCCCTCAACCGAGGCGGCGACTTCAACGTACGGAACGCCCTCCGGCTCGTGGGATGCTGCAGGCACAGTGGCGGTGTCAAAGGGCGCTTCTTCGTCCTGAGGCAACTCCCATACCAATTCGTGGCTGGCTTCGTCTTCATCTTCGGCTGAAGCAACTGCCTCCACCGGAGCTTCGACGGTCGGAACGGCGGGGATTATCCCGGCTTCGACTGAAGCGACGGCCTCGATCGGAGCAGCGAAAGCGGGCGCATCGTCGTCTGCGGGAGCAGTTTCCCACCATGCCTTTTCGGCAA
>JBDTNM010000015.1:0-27949 GCA_039933735.1 bacterium
CGCGAGCACGAAGAGGACGACGACTGATGGCTGTGCGCTACCAGAAGGCGCGGGTGCTCATCGCCGGGTCAATGGCCGCGGCGGTGGTTGCCGGCACCGCTTACTTCGCCCAGCCGCAACCGTCCGCCGGCACCGTCGCGACGACACCGGCCGGTACGCCTTCGCAAACAATCCAGAATGCTTCTCCGGCGACGACCGTGAAACAACCGGCCCTCGCGCCGGCCAAAGCGAAGAAATCCCGAGGTTCCTGATGCTGCTCTCCCGAAGCGCCTTCCTCTCGTTTTTCGCCGCGTCGTTTTTCGGCGCCTTCGCCCTGCAAAGCGCCGACCTGGGGCAGGTGCCGTGGGCAGTCAGCCGGGCTTCGGGCCTGGCCGCGTTCGCGGTACTGACCGCATCCATGGTGATGGGACTGCTGATCAGCACGAAGGCGGGCGACGGCATCATGAGCCGGCCTTTCGTGTTCGATATGCACCAGTTCCTGGCGGTAGCATCGCTCGTATTGATCGCGGTGCATGCGGGCAGCTTGCTGTTCGATGGCTTCCTGAACTTCACATCGCTTTCGCTGGTGGTGCCCTTCATTTCGCCCTACCGGCCGCTGGCAGTGGGCGCCGGGGTTATTGCCGCGTGGCTGGCCGCGATCACGACCGCGAGTTTCTGGATGCGGTCGCGCATCGGTCAGAAGCGGTGGCGGACGCTGCACTACGTGACGTTCCTGGCGTACATCGCCGCGCTGGGGCACGGGATCACGGCCGGCACGGATACGCACCTGCCGTTCGTTTACTGGGGATACATCGTCTCAGCGGGCGCGGTGACGGCGCTGCTCACGCTGCGAATCACGGGCTACAAGCCTGTGCCGAAGCGGAAGCCGGGATCAGCTTCGCGGGGGTCCGCCCCGTTGTCCGGTAGGCCTGTGCGGGCGAGCGAGGCAGCAAACCGGATCACGGCCAAAGCCTCCCCGCGCTAACGCAAGTGCCTTCGTTTGACTCGGCGAGCGCCGAATAAACGTGACCGATCGATGGGCCACGCCACGCCCCGGTTGCCACCGTCCGGAGTGCGCGATTTCTTCGGACATTCACAGCACGTTTGGCAACACTTTGGCTGGGCCGGAATCGGTTGGTACGCGGCGCCGTAACTCACTGGCGCGCAGCCCTGGACTCGGGAAGCTGGATCGTGTTCCTGTGCTCCCACACCAGCCATACCGAAGCCCCCACCGCTGTTGCCAGCGCATGCTGGAAGTCGAACAGCCGGTGCCAGAAGGCGAACCGCACGGCGAAGAACACGACGAGTCCCGTCGTGGAAATGAGTCGCAGCTTTAAGGGAAGAGCGCAGGTGAGCGCCCCGAGACAGGCGAAGCCACCTGAAGAGGACCCCGAGTCGGGCGTGTTTGCGAGAGTAGACGCCGCCGCGTTGCCGAAAGCTCCGGCAACCTTCAGCACTATCAGGATAGGGACTGTGCTGAACATGTCACCGGCGAAGAACGTCAACAGCGTGCGGGCTGTTCCGGCGCGAAGCTCGAAAGTGGGGACCACGAGGTAGGTTAGCCCGAGGATAGTGCCAGAAAAGCCGGGGCTCGTCTGCAGAAACGGGCTCGTGACTAACCGGTAGAACTCGAGGTCCTCGAACGATTCCCAGCTCAGGGCAAGGTGTTTCTGGAGTTCCTCGAACAGCGAGTGGTCGAAATATGTCGCGGTCTGCAGGAGTAGCGTCGACGCCATCAGAACCGCTCCGAACCACGGCATCCGTCGACGAAAGCCGCCTATGTTCACGTCGCCGAGGCCGATTCAGTGGGCGAGGCCGCCGGCACCGTCCGCTTCGGACGTATGGGAAGCCGGCCGGAACGTTCGCCAGCGCGCGCAACCGCCAGCGCCACGGCCGGCAATTGAATATCGCTCCGATACACCAGATAGCGAGGCTCCCAGATCGGCTTCCACTTCTCTTTAAAGCTGCGCAGCCCGTGAAAGTTGAAAGCCCGGCCACCTCGCTGGTACATCAGTCGCAATGCGGCCGGAACAAGGCCGGTTCCGTCGATATTGGAAAGAGGCGCCAGGCCGAGGTTCATACCGGACAAACCCCGGTCCTTGAAATACCCGATCAAACTCACGAACAAAAAATCCATCGCGCCGTCCGCGGAATCGGGGCGCCGCCGCATGAGGTCGAAGTTCCCGAGAGTCGAATTATACGCCGGTATCACGTTTGCGAATGCCTCGATTCGGCCATTTGGCGCACGCACAATTCCAACGTCGCAGGCTCGCAGGTAGGCGCGGGTAAACATCCCGACCGAAAACGCACGCTCCCTGTGTCCGCCGTCGGCGAGCCATTGAGCCGAGATCGTTTCTAACTCGCTCAGGACTAATTCAGAAGGGGGCGAAGCCACCATTTCGAAGGTAAACCCATCACGTTCGAATCGGTTCACTGTGTTTCGAAGATGCTTGAAGGACTTGCCGGAAAGCTCGAACTCCTGGACGGGCACAATGGCCTCTTCCCCAATTTTCAAAGCCTGCAGGCCCTCGTGCTGCATTTCCATGGCGGCCGCTTCAGTCACCTGGTGGAAGCAGAAGTTCCAACCGTTCAGGTCACAGAACTCCGCGAACTCCCGTACCACATGTTTCCGTGCCGCTGGTTCGCCAACGGCTTCTCCCAGCGCCACTGCGGTGTGTCCAACGACCCGGTAGCCGATGAAGGCCTCCCCGCCGCGGGCGAAGAAGTACGACTTGTCCGGAAGCAGGTGGAAATAGGCGATTGACGTTGTCGCGTAATGCTCCAGCAGCGCCTCAACCCGTCGTCGCTCGTCGCGCGCGCCCCCCGCCCGGTGAATCACCGGGTGTAGCAAGTGATACGCGCCAACGAGGAAGATCACGATTGCACTCAAACGCACAGAATCGATGAACCAGGCGCCGTGTCTGGTGGCCGGCTCGATGGTGGTGGTCGGCAGCACGAATAAAAGCCGGATTCCATCTTCAAGGGAATCCACGAAAGTCGTCTGTCCCGCGAAGTGACGGTCGAGCAGATAAAGGCCGAGGACGCCGTAGACGAGCACCCCGAGCTCTCCAAGAATCAGCCACGCGAGCCCTTGCCGGGCGCGAAGCGGGTCACTTCGCGCGGGAAAAGAGCTGACAAGCGAAACGAGCAACACCAGCGCACCCGCGTTGAGGCCAATGCCGACGAAATCAATCCGCTTGAACGGGTGTGCTGCAAGAGCGGCGACGATTGCCACCACCGAAATCAGCCATGCCTGGCGCTTCCCATGTAGCAGTCCAGGAGCCGAGGCGATAAGTGCCACTCCGGCCGCGAGGAGCACGTAACGCGAAGACTGGACAGCCACGTGCGGAATGCGCTCATGGATCGGACCTAAGCGAATGAGCGGGTGGCGAACCGCTGCCAGGAAGATATTGGTCACTCCGAGGAACAATGTGCTCGCAGCCGCCAACTTCCGCCTCAGCTTTCCGGCGAGTCCGGGCGCAGCGACGGCCGGCGAACCGCGAGGTTCTCCTGCAGACAGCGCGTGGATGGTCACCGCGCCCGTCGCGAACGGTATCCAGGCTTCGAACAGCCGGTACACCACAACTACCAATGCCGTGGTCGGGCCGTCGACGCCAGCTTGCGTTAAGGCGATCCCGAGGCCAGCCTCCGCGAACCCGAGCCCGGCCGGGAGGAAACCGACGGTGGAGAACAACACCCCCGCCGCGTAGGCAAGCAAGGGGGTCGTAAGTCCTGCGGAGACGCCGAACGCGCGCAGAGTGGCCCATAGCGTCCCCACACCTATGAACTCGATAAGGAACGCGAACAGCAGCGGGGCCACGAACGCTCGAGGCCGCTTCGCCAACGCGCCAATGGCTTCGTACAGTTCGCGCGGTTCGTTGATAGGCGCCGGCTCCGACGTACGCCGCACCTTTTGCAGAAGCCAGCGCCGGACCCGACCAGGCAACCCGTGGAGCAAGAAGAAGACCCGCTCGTTCCGAACCGCCGTCGCCATGACCGTCACCGAGGCTATCGTATAAAGGAGGAAGACCCCCGCAGCTACCAACTCCAGTCGCGTCAGCTGGCCAACCGCCGCAGCACTCGCCAGTGCGACGCCTAGCACGACGGCGAATACCAGGTGGCCCAACTCCGCCGCGACGAGATACCCCAGAACAGCGGAGGATACTTCCTGCTTGGATCGCCGCGCCTCAGCAACCACGAGTGGCATGCCGCCTAGACCGCCCGAATTGACCAGTGACATGTTCGAGAAGTGGACCGCTGGACCCAACAAGAGTGCCCGCCGCCAACCGAGATGAAAACCTATCGCCCGGAGTGACGCCCGAAGAAGGCCCCCGTATGCCGCGAGGTACGCGACGCTCAAACCCAAAGCAAGTGCGAGGAAGAACGGCCGTGCATCTCGCGCTCCGCGCAACATGGTTGGGATCTCAGATCGGTTGAGAAAGACAAACAAGGCGGCGAGACAGAGCACTACGAGGGAGAAGGCGATCCTGAAATGGCTTCGGCCTTGGGGGTCTTGCGCTCCTGGTTGGTCTGGCGCCATCGTCGGCATGTTTCAAGTGTTGGGCCTTTGCCGTCACCATTCCACGGGCGGTTGGCCGGAATCCGGCGCCCATCTGGCCGATGCGACGGACGCGAAGACTGCTCTTTCTTCGCGAGGTCCTCCCTTCCGTTAGCGGCTAGGGCTCGCGGTTCGGCGACCCAGTATTCACTGATTCGTCGGGCCTGTTTGGCCGTTTGGAGAGTTGCGCGTGAGATGCAGTCCGGCCGCGCAGGGCGCCCCCTCGTACGCGCGATCGCATCGCAAGGACACTGTTCACGTTCCCCTCGCGGTAAACGGTAGGCCGAGCCTGCGGCCTGGCCGTCCCTGCTGGGTCCGAATCGAACTTAGTGCGCGCGGAGCAGTGAAATCTTGCTGAAGCGAGGTGCGTTCGGTCGAAGCGCTAGCCAGCCGAACGCCGCCGCTCCTCCACCGATCACCCAGCCGGCGAACACATCCCCGGGGTAGTGAACACCTGCCACCACCCGGGAAACTCCGACCACTATGCCGAGACCAAGGAAGAGCGCAGCCCATCGCGGCCAGGCCAGCGCCGCCGCAACCGCGATCAAGCCAGCCAGCGTGGCGTGGTCCGAGGGAAACGAATTGTCCTTGCCGTGCTTTAACAGTTGCACTGTGTCACGGTCGCTGACGAACGGTCTCGCCTCCACGACGAGTCCGCTCGAAACCGAAAGCACGATCATCGCGATTACCGCTGCTGCCACTACCAACAAAGCCATGTTCACGGCGCGGATGGGCCTTCGATAGAGCTCTCGAAGTCCGAAAACACCGGCGAATGCAGCCAACACGAATATCCCGTACTTCGCCCAGAACACCGCCTGGTCGTCCAACAGGTCCCACCGTCCGGCAAGGCGACCGTTCACGAAGTCCAAGAGTTGGTCGTTCATGAGGATGAGTGTCGAATCGAACGGAACAACACGCACGTTTGCCCGTTCAAGCTGTTGCCGATTTCTTCACGCTGGCCCGGAGCACCACCTTCATCGCCGACCGTGCTCCACCGCTGGCTCCAGCGCAGCGGTCTTATGCGACTTGTAGCCAGGCCGTATACAGACCAACCCGCGGGGCAGGTTATTCTACGGACACCTCTTCGTGGGTGGATGCGGAACCGATGCGGGTACCTGAGTTGTCGACTTTGGGACTAGGTGCGCCCTGGGAGAGCGAACTTAATCACGGTGCCTGTGTCGCCGGTTGCATCGACCCACATACGTCCGCCGTGGGCTTCGACGATGCCCATGGAGATGCTCAGGCCCAGCCCGCTTCCGCCTGCCTCCCGGCTGCGTGATTTCTCGGCCCTGTAGAACCGTTCGAATACGTGGGGCACGTCGGCCGCTGGGATGCCTTCTCCGGAATCGGTGATTGCTACCAGGACCTCACCTCCCAACGGCTGGGTGGTGACCACCACGCTGCCATCTGGCGGCGTATGCCGAATGGCGTTATGAAGCAGGTTGCCGAGGACCCGTGTCAACCGTTGTGGGTCTGCCGTTATCCGCGAGAGATTCGCTCCGGGCTCAAAACTCACGGCCACTCCGGCGAGCTCGGCCCCCGGCCGCATTGCGTCGATTGCCGCCGAGACCACCTCGTCCATCATCACCTCCTCCAGTCGCAGTTCCAATGCGCCGCCATCGATTCGGGCGAGTTCGAAGAGGTCATCGATCAATGCCGAGAGCCGGCCGATATCCGCCGATATATTGTCCAGGTAGCGGGACTTCGTCGCTTCGTCTTCGATCAACCCGTCGACCATCGCCTCCACCATGACGCGCATGCTTGAAAGGGGGGTGCGGAGATCGTGGGAAATCGAGCCAAACAGCTCCCTCCGAGAGTTCTCCAGTGCGTCGCGCCGGGAATGAGCCGCCTGCAGCGCCCCGGCCATGCCGTTAAAAGCGATTGCGAGCCGGGCAATGTCATCTCGGCCGGAAACAGGCACTCGAGCAGCCAGGTCACCTTCCGAGAGGCGTGTCGCGGCGTCTTCCACCGCTGCCAGCCGCCGCCCAAGGTCTGTGCCCATGAGCAGCGCCGGAATCGCCGTCGCGACCGCCGCGTAGCCGCTGAGCAGCATAAGGAGTCGCAAGTCGTGAGTCGAGATGAACATCAGGACGGCGGCGATCAACACATTGACCACGAAGACGCTCAACGCGAGCGCGACAAAGCAGACCATCTGTGCGCCGAAGCCCAACGGCCGCGCCCAATGGCGGACACCGAAAGCCGCCACCAGGCCGACCCATCCGGTGAATACCAGGGTGAAGCCGAGTTTGAGCGAGTCGGCGGGCGGCGCGTCGCCAAGCGTCGCTGCCCCGATTGTCGTTACCGCTGCCGCGCCTACCACGGCAAGGATCGCCAGCAACGTGAAGGCCCGCGGGCCCGGCCTCATCGATCCCATCGGTACCCGGCACCCCACACGGTCTTCAAGTGGACTGGGTGGTCCGGTTCCGCCTCAATCTTCGTTCGCAACCGCCTGACATGGACCGTCACCGTGCTCTCATCGCCTGGCCACTCGAAATGCCACACCCGGGCAAGCAACTCCTGCCGGCTGAAAACGCGCGAAGGGTTGCAGACCAGGAAGCGCAACAGGTCGAATTCGCGGCCTGTGAGGCGGACCTCTTTTCCTGCCCGCCATGCCTTGCGAGCTTCGCAGTGGACGGTGACAGCGCCGCTCTCCACGATCCCCATGGAAAGCTCATCGGGTTCGAACGAGCGCTTCAACACGGCACGCACCCGGGCCACCAGTTCGCGCGGACTGAACGGTTTCGCCAGGTAGTCGTCCGCTCCGTTTTCGAACCCGGCGATGCGGTCCATCTCATCACCCCGGGCCGTGAGCATGATGATTGGTGTGTCGGACGTGAGCCGAATTTCGCGGCAAATGTCCATCCCGCTGATTGCCGGCAACATCAAATCGAGCACCACCAGGTTCGGGCTTTCGGCCCGCCAACGTTCCAACGCAGTCGCACCATCGGCGGCCGTTGTCACTCCAAAACCTTCCCGTGCGAGGTAGCGTTCGACCACTTCCCGGACCATCGGTTCGTCATCCACCACGAGGATGCGGGGGGCTGTCAAAGGGCTTTTCCAGGCACGGCAGATTTGTCCGTCCGCACGAACAACCGCCCAACGCCGCTACCCAGCAATGTCGTCACCAGGAGCAGAGGCCAGGCGAGCAACCATGGCGCTACCAGGACATCGCGACCTGCCGGGGCGCCTATCAAGAGCC
Source organism: bacterium (assembly GCA_039933735.1). Lineage (GTDB taxonomy): Bacteria > Chloroflexota > Dehalococcoidia > Tepidiformales > Tepidiformaceae > Amarobacter. The sequence goes on from JBDTNM010000015.1 coordinate 7,737, forward strand.
ATACCGTGAAAGCGGCCAGGCCGATCAGACCGACTGCCCCTCCCGCAAGGGCACCGGCGCCAACTGGAGTCATTCGTTTCAGCATGAATCGCCCCATCACAAAGAGTATTCGATAACCGGCTTTCACCGAGGCCCGAAGGTCGCCGCTGACTTTCGATTGACCACCCGCGCGATGGCGGTAGCCTGCGCTGACTTCCATTATGGTCTCGCCACGGTCCGCCGACGTTACAAGCACTTCCACGGTCCACCCATAGGTCAACTCTTGCGGGTCGATCGCGGCGAGGAGATCGGAGCGGATGGCCTTCAACGGCGACAGGTCATGCAGTCGCCGTCCGGTCGCCAGGCCTATGAGCACACCACTGAACCAGTTGCCGAAGCGAGCTGCTGGTGCGATCGACCCGGGTTCCACTCTCGGGCCTTTGCGAACGCCTAACGCGAGCGATGCGCCCCTGTCTATCGCCCTCAATAGCGCCGGAATGTCCTCTGGACAATCGCTGCCATCGGCGTCCATATACACGAGCACTTCTGAATCGGCTGCCCCGGCACCCGCCTGGCAGGCACGCCCATATCCCGCGACTGGTTCGCTAACCACCCTTGCCCCTGCGGCGGTGGCGCGCTCTACGGTGCGATCCGTGCTGCCGTTGTCAACGACGATGACCTCGCCGTCGAAGTACCTCCGAATCTCTTGAACCACCGCACCAATACATTCCTCTTCGTCGCGGGCCGGAAGAATGACTGTCGCGCTCACGGAGCTCTCCGATACAACTCCACGCCATCGGCGGCGTACACGAGCGTTGCCGTCTCCCGCACCTCTACCATTGCCCGTCCGAACCCGGAGTCCAACGACTGGCTGCTACGAAAGCCGTATTGGTCCAGCAGCACCCAATCCGCGGTCCGCGAACGCCTCGGGAACTCCCAGACGTCGTTGCGCTGCGAGACTCGTGGGACGAGGCCCGATTGGGCGGAAACGGAGACTTTCGGGGAGTCGGGGATCAACCTGAGTGCCGCCTGCACTGCCGACACATGTTCGGCCGACGGTGGCGTCCCGTGCCCCGAAAGGAACGGGTTGGAGAGCATCAGGGCGAACATCGCTGGGGCGGCCACTCCCGCGGCAAGGATTCGCGCATCGATCTTCGGCGAAAGGTCGCGACAAACCACCACTGCCGCAATGAACGCAACCGGCACCATCTCTGCCGCGTAATGCAGGTCCAGCGCTCGTTGCTGCGGATGGTTCGAAAGCAAAGCCAATACCAGTCCAGGCAGCAGTACGACGAGCAGACGTGGTCGCGCAATCGCAACGGTGGCGGTGGTCACGAGGAACAGGGCAGTCGTCCACGCCTGCTCCGGCGCCGCGAGCACACGTGCCGCCCGAAACGGAATCAGTGGCAGTGAGGCGACCAGCGAGCCAATGCCTCCGCCCTCTACGAGGTAGCCATAGCGCTCGACAAGGTCGCTCTGCGCGCCTCCCCGAGCGAGAGGCATCACTACCAACACCGCCAGGGCCGCGTAAGTCACTGCGACCGAGGCTGTGACCACTGCCCGCCGGCGTTGGCCCCGTAGGTACATGAAGCCCGCGAGAGCCACCGCGACGAAAACGGCGTCTTCCTTGAAGAGCAACACCGAAAGCGAACAGACCATAGCGAACCGCCAGCGACCGGTCGAAATCGCCCAGGCCGCGGTGAAGGCCGGCAAGGCGACCATGACCTCGGGATGAAAATCAAAAGCGAGCGCGCGAAGCAGGTACGGGTTGAGCAAGTACGCCGCCACGGCCGCCACCGCCAACACCACCGGCAGACGTTCCCGGCGTGCGAACAGGTAGAGCGGTAGCGCAGCGGCAGCCGCGACAACCGCCTGCGTCACTGTGAGTGTCAGCGGGCCTGCGCCAAACCAATACGCGGGAACGAACAACAACAACACTGGTTCCAGGTGTTGGCCCGCGAAATTGTAGGAAACGAAGGATGTCTCGAAGATTCGCCCACGCGACGTGTTGAAGATGATCTGGTCAAAGAAGCCGAGGTCGAATGCGTTGGTTTCAAACGCGTTCCAGCGCACCAAGGCCAGCCCGACGTAGGCTGACGCCGCCAGGAAGATCATCGAGAGGGCCGTCACGAATCCGGCCAGTTCGGTTCGCGATGCGCTTATAGCGCCCAGGAAGAGCCGCAACCACGGCAGGCGTCCGGTGGCGTATCCGAATTCATCCGCCCCCGCCAGTCCTCGTAGCGATCGCCGTTCCATATCTCCTCCAGGCTCAGGACATTGGTGTTGCCCTGGATCAGTGACCCATAGGCCGCTCCAGTGAACGGGGCGATGCAGCACGGCAAGACGTTGCCGTTTGCCGTGATGTACATCAACGACGTCGGGCGCCGGCAGCCGCTCCAGGGCCGTTCGTTAGTCTGCGGAGCCGTTTCCGGAGGCAGCGACTCGCTCGACCCGCGCAGGACCACGCCGAGTTCCGAGGCGACCCTTTCGGCTTCGGCGATTCCGGCGCGTTCCGCTTCGCCCACCTGCCCGTACAGGGCTTCTTCTTCGCGAGCCAGGTTGCGGCCCGAATACACCAGCCGCTGCACATAGACCTCCGAGATCCCTGCTGCCGCGGCGATCCGCACCAGCTCGGGCAGTTCGCGAATGTTCGATTTCAACCCTGTCATCCAGAGCGAGACCCGCGGCGTGAGGCTGCCGGCCCGGGCTTTCTCCTCGTTCAAGGCTCGGGCGTTGGCTATCACTCGACTGAACATGTCCGCGCCGCGGACGAGCTTGTAGGTTTCCGGAGTAGCCGCATCCACCGACACCCGGACCTCGTCGAGGCCCGAACGCACGAGTTCACCGAGCAGTTTGCCTCGCAGCAATAGGCCGTTGGTGTTGAACAGCGCGTAGGCGCCCCGCTCCTTCACGACGGCGATGAGTTCCGGCAGGCGCGGGTTCAGCGTCGGCTCGCCGATGCCGTGCAGGACCACGCGCCGCACCGTCGGCAACTGATCCAGCAGTCGCCGGGCGGAATCGGGGGTCAGGTCGGCCGACTCTTCGGACATGCCCCAGGACTGAGGGCAGGTGGTGCATTTGAGATTGCACCTGTTCGTGACTTCGAGGTACAGCTCCTCCGGGAGAGGGCGGGCCGGGCTCAAGCGAATCGGTTCGGCGACTGGTGATGTCATGCGTTCTGCCCTCCGTGGCCCGCTGTGGCCACAATCTTGAAGTCCGGGTTGAATTCTTCGTCGTCGCCACGCACGAAGATGCGGTCGACCTGTTTCACCATGTTCTGCCCGGGATAGCCGGGCACAATCAGCCGCACAGGAAAGCCATGGTTCGTGCTCAACGGCGCCCCATTAACGTGCGTGGCCAACAAGGCATTGGCGTCGTTCAGCCGGTCTCGGTGCCAGGTGAATCCGTAGTTGCTCAGGCTGTGGAACGCCACCGAACCTGCACCGGCCCGCTCGCCCGCGAGGGCCAGCAGATCGCGAATCCTCGGCCCGCGCCACGTCGGCACCTCGGTCCAACCGCTCACGCAACTCAAGCGGATCCGATGTTCGACCCAGGGCAGCGCAAGGATGTCCGCGTACGTCAGCGAGAGTGGCGAATCCACTTCGCCCTGGATTTCCAGGCGGAATGCACCGATATCCACGGGGTCCTGTCTTCCGAACAACGTCTCGACGGGAAAGTCGCCGGGCCCGCCGCGCTCTTCTTCTGGAATTCGCCCGATGAACAGGTTGGCGGCTCGCCAGCTCCTTGCCCCCGTGTTCTGGAAGGCGACAGCCAGGGCAATTCCCGAAACGGCAATTCCTCCCAGGACTGCTCTGCGCGATATCGCACCTCGCCGAGTCTCGGCGTACGTCACGGTCTCCACCGGGGCTGGCACGGGGTTGGCAACAGCTCGCCAGGCCGAAGTGAGATGCCAGGCCAGGTGAATTGTGATCAGGGGTGCCCCCACGATTGCCGCCCAGAGGTGGAGTTGAACTGGCTTCGCATCCAACGGCCAGATGTTCGTCGTCGTGTAGTAGTAGTGGAACAACATGTAGAGGCCGCTGAAATAGAGGACGAAGAAGTCAGCAGCCAGCAGTGGCGAAAGCATCCGCGGGATCAGCGAGGGCGGACCGGCTGCCTTGAACCGCGGCACCCGCAAGTAGTAGCCGCCCAACCGCACGAAGGTGCTGCCGTATTTCGCGATCAGAAACGGTATTGAGGCCAGACCCACGTAGAAATGCAGGAACCGGACCGGGGTGAACCAGGGCGGCACGTTGTAGTTAAAGACGAACAGGTAGAAGAACGCTCCGCTCGAAAACATCAGCGCCAGCATCAGCGAGAGGATCAGCCCGAGGGCGGCCGTCAGCCGTGTACTCGAGTAGGGAGGCACCTCATGCGCCATGGAGCACCTCCAGTTTCACATCCGCCAACACCCGCCTCGTGGCTGGCGCTGCCCGGGAAACTTCGATTCGACGGGCGGCCGCGCTCAGGCTGCCGATGTCGTCGATGTCTCCCCATCGGCTAAGCGTCTTGACCCGGTAACCGTGCTTTTCCGCGTTTGCCAGCACCGTTTCGCAGACGGTGGCTGTGCTCCAGGCGACTCCGTCGAACAATCCGTTCAGGGGCCGACTGGTTCCCAGCAGATAAAACCCTCCATCGTCAGCGGGTCCCAGCACGAGGTCGGCATCATCGAGGGCCCGGAACGCATCGGCGACAAGCGCGCTTGGCAGGTCCGGAGTGTCTGTGCCGATCAGCACCGCTCGCCCAGAGCAATCGAGAGCTGTGGCCACGGCCGACGCAATGCGTTGACCGAGGTCGCCGTCAGGCTGTTCGGTCAGCAACGCTCGGCCGGCGAGTCGTTCGAAATCGCAGCGGGCCTCTCGTGGCGTAAATGCGACCAACACGTTCTCGTTGGCTTCCAGGGCGAGCGCCATAGTGTCCCGAAGAAAGGCTTCTGCCAGCCGATTCGCCGCGTCTTCGCCCAGCATCGCCGCCAGCCGTGTTTTTGATTGCCCGCGCGCCGGAGACTTCGCGAGCACAACTAACGTGCCCGTCCCGCGGCCATGCGGAAGATTGAGCAACGTCTCCAGGTCGTTGGGCGGAGTGAACACGCTCAGGCGCAAGCCACCCTCGATCCCGAACACTTCCGATGGGACGGCGAAGAGGCGGTGCTCGCGCAGCACACCCGCACTTGGCACGTCCCCGGATCGGGAACGCGCTACGAATGTCCAGCCCATTGCTGGCCGTTCGTACGTCCAGCCGGCCCGGTCGAGCAGGACAAAGAGGCTCTGGGCATTCTCCGCGGCGGATTCCACGAGTCGGGAAACGGTCAGTTCGTACCCAGCCATTGCTGTCGCGGCCGCCTCCATGGCCAGCGTCGAAGGCCCACCACTGAGCAGTTGTACTTCCCGAGAGATCGATGCCAGCGCATCTCGATCACGAGTTGCGGCCCAACCGATTCGCAGGCCTCCAAGGCCGAGGGGCTTGGAAACATCGCCGATGCTGATTGCCGAGCGTGAAAGCGTGGCTGCGGGAGCCGAATGGCCGTCACGCAGGTCAAGGTAGACCTCGTCGCATATCAGGCGCGTGTTCAAACGGTCGGCGAGGCGCGCAGCCGCGCGGACGTCCAGGAGTTGCCCGCCCGGCACCGTCGGATTGTTCAGCAACATGACGCCGTCCATGGGGCACTCGCCGTCGCCGGGTCGGATCTCGGCGCCCAGCCGGGCTGAGATGCTGGTAAAGCTCGGATAGCTCCCCAGCGCCGCCATCACCGGGGTTCCGCGGCTCACAAATGCAAGGGCCGACGCCGCGAGCGCCTCCGAAGCGCCGTTCGTGACCACAACGTCGTCGGCCGTGAGGCCCGGATAGCGAGCTGCAATCAGGCCGCGAAGGGATCGCAGCCCGGTGGCCGGCGGATAACTCGTTTCTGCCCCAGACCCCTGGCCTCCCGGGAGCGATGACGAAATGTCCACCATGCCTGGCTGGAAGAACGCCTCGTAGTAACTCAACACGTCGAGGGTTGGCTCTCTCATTGAGATCGATTGTCACGTTCTTCGCCAGGCGAAAGATTACCGATTACTTACGGGTGGTTGGCCAGGTACGAAGGACTTGGACCTGCGCGATCATGGAGGTTCCCGCGGGTCTGCGTCGAAGTGTGTCCCAGACCCGCCGACGAACACCTGTCGCGGGTATTCCAGGGCAGCATGCCGGAAACTCCATGTTGGCGAGGACGCAGTCGTTGGACGTAGTCCGGCAGGTGACGGCGCAGCGCATTGGCATCAACGTACTTCTCAGTGCGCCGCTTCGGTTCCGAGTTGACGTCGTTGGGCGACAAGGGCATCCACGTCGACGCAGATCTGTCGGGCAGTTCACGTAACAGACGGTTTCCCCGTTGCGAATGCACGCCGCCATCGCTACGCTTCCGGCCTCAACCGCACACCAATTGAACGCGTAGCCGGGGGGAACAACGCGGCATCGGAGGATGCCTTATGCCTCTCACTCCCAGCGCTCTCCTCGACATGTCTCAGTCGGAATTGGACGACCTTTTTCGGGCCAGCCCGGCGGGCCCGATCCCTGTTGGCGAAGCCTCCGGGACGGTAATCATGCACCCGGGCGGCGCCCTCGCGGACATCATCGCCGAGGCCTCGGAAGCCTTCGCCTGGCAGGGCAAAGTCTTCGACCCTCAGAGCAAAACGCTCCGCAACAAGGTCACGGGTGCAGGCGTGGCGGCGGTTGTCGCGGCAGTCTCCCTCGGCGAAAGCTGGTTCGACCACCGCGAATGCGTCGTCCTGGACTACTCGAAGACATCGACGCTGGCGAAAGCTGTGCGCGACGAGATCCGGGAAGTCTCGCCCGGGTTGTACCTCGGGATTGTCTTCATCGGTGAGCACAAAACCATCAACTTCGCCCTCGATTTCAACAACCCCAAGGCCCGAAAGGGGGTTGTCCAACGCATCGCCGGATGGTTCGGCAAGCTCTTCGGCCGGAAGGCGAACTAGGCTAAAGGCTGCGAGGACGCGCATGAGTTCAACGCACCAGGAAGCACTCACGATGATCTTCCCGGTCTCGGCGGGGTCGGAAGCTGCGTTGGATGACGCCCTGGCCACGGCTGGCGCTGATGCCGCTCTCGGCTCGATGAATTTCGGCAAGGTCGACGGCCTTCACTTCGCACGCTTCGTGGTCATTCCCCCGGCGCCCGGTGCGGGCGGCACGGTGCAACTCTTCTTCTTGCTCGATTGCGACGCACCCGCCCGGACGCGCTTGCGCGAGATCGTTAGAGATGGTGGGGCCGGGCTCGATGCCGTGCTTCGATGGTGCGATGGATACCCCGCCGAATCGGAACGTTCAGCCGCGAGCCGCTCCGACTACCTGAGGCGCCACATCCAACCTTCCGCTGCGGTTTACGTGAACACCGTCGGACGGACGGTGAAGCAGATTCGAGCGGAGGCAACGCTTCGCGAGTCGGTCGAGGGATTCCTTGATCGCGAACGCGATTGGAGCGGGAAGCGTCCGGGCGAAATCCGCAGTGCCATCCAGGCGTTTGTTGCGGCAGACGGTGACTTGCGTTGGGCGCTCTTGCCAGCGCCACAGCCGAGTCTTTCGTTTCGGGCGCGGCGATATCTGAATCTGGCCTTCGGAATCGCCATCGGCATGGCACTCGTGCCCGTTGCCCTGGTCGGGGCGATCCCTTTCGCAGTGCAGCTGCGGCGCCTCGAACGAAGCGAACCTTCGCCGCGAGTTCTCCCGGATGATGAGCACGTGCGAAAGCTCGGCGAAATCGAAGATCTCGTCTCGCAGAACCAGTTCACCGCGTACGGCGAAATCAAACCCGGGCGGTTTCGCCGCTACCTTGCGGTCGGCCTGCTCTGGGCCGTGAACTTCGGTGCCCGACACCGCTTCAACCACGGGAATCTTGCCGGCGTGAAGACGATCCACGCCGCCCGCTGGGTGTTCCTCGATGGGCGAAAGCGGATGGTCTTCTGCAGCAACTACGACGGCAGTCTCGAAAACTACATGGACGACTTCATCGACAAGGTCGCCTGGGGACTGAATGCCGTGTTCAGCAACGGTGCGGAGTACCCGCGAACGAATTGGCTCGTGAGGGACGGCGCGAAGAACGAACTCGCTTTCAAGTCGTACATCCGGGCACACCAGGTGCCCTCGCCGGTCTGGTATTCGGCCTACCCGAACCTGACCGCCATCAACATCGAGAACAACGCCCAGGTACGGGCGGGCTTACATGGCGAAATGTCCGAGGCCGACGCCGCGCGCTGGCTCAGAAGGCTGTAAGGGGAGGACGGGAGTCGATGACGAAGCTTGAACTCGACGATATCCAGGGGTTGGTGGCGAGAGGTTACGGGAGGCTCCGGGCGGCTCGATTCCTCGTGCTTGCCTTCGGCGATATTCAGCCTGCGCGGCAGTGGCTAGCCAGTGTTGCGGGCGAGTTGACGCCCGCGTCCGAAGACCCGCGCGAGGCAGCGGTGCAACTCGCGCTGACACATGCGGGGCTGGAGACGCTCGGGCTTGCGGCGACGACGCTGGCAGGGTTTTCGCACGAGTTCCGCGAAGGTATGACCACGCCGCACCGGCAGCGGGTGCTCGGAGACCTCGATGGGAATGCTCCAGAATCCTGGCGTTGGGGGGGACCGGCTAATCCCGTGCCCCACGCCTTGTTGATGCTCTACACCGCGAACGAAGTCCAGATGGCCGGTGCCCTGGATGCGGCCACAGAACGACTCGGCACAGCCGGGATACGCGTCCTGGTCACACTCGACACAACTGACATCGGAGAGGTCGAGCCGTTTGGCTTTCGGGATGGCATCTCCCAACCGGTGCCGGAAGGATTCGGCCGCGAAGGGCGTAAAGAAGACACGGTGAAGGCCGGCGAATTCGTATTAGGTTATCCGAATGAGTATGGCGAACTCACCGATCGACCGCTGGTCGATCCGCTGAAAGACCCGGGAGAAGTGTTGCCGCAGGATTCGGGCGGCACGAAGGACCGTGACTTTGGCCGCAATGGGACGTACCTGGTGGTGCGCCAGCTAGAGCAGGACGTGAGGGGATTCTGGCGCTACCTGGAGGAAACGACCCGGGGCAGCAACGGTGACGTGCGCCCCGAAGAACGCGACCGGCTCGGGGCGAAGATGGTTGGCCGGTGGCCCGGGGGCGCACCGCTCACAACGTCGCCGGATCGGGACGACGAAGCGCTGGCGAAGTCCAACGACTTCGGTTATCACCATGGCGACGCCGAGGGTTTGAGTTGCCCTGTGGGGGCGCACGTGCGGCGCACGAACCCCCGCGACTCACTCGATCCGAATCCCGGGAGCGCAGATTCGTTGGCGCTCAATAGGCGGCATCGCATCTTGCGGCGTGGGCGAGCCTACGGCGCCCGGCTGACGCCGGAGGACGCTCTCGAGGCGAGTTCACCAGATGGCATCGAACGCGGCCTGCACTTCGCCTGCCTCGCCGCAAACATCTCCCGCCAGTTCGAATTCATCCAGCACACCTGGGCGAACAACTCGAAATTCGACGGCCTCTACGACGAAGTCGACCCGATCATGGGTACACGCGGTGCGGCGGGCGCGACCTTCAGCATGCCGGCTGACCCTGTGCGTCAACGGCTGACGGGAATTCCTCAGTTCGTGACGGTGCGTGGCGGCGCGTACTTCTTCCTACCCGGGCTCAGAGCGTTGCGCTACCTGTCGTCGTTGAAGTAGTCCCTGCCGCCAATCAATGCGGGAGCAGGATTCGACCGCCACTGGAGATAGCCAAGCCAGGCGAGCGCCGCCCCGAAGACGATGGCGCCCAGGTAGCGCGCTATCCACGGCGCCGGACCAACAGGGTCCACCGGCGCGCTGAACATGAGGATTCCCACCATCAGCAAGGCACAAGCGCCGACCGGCGCAAGTTGCTTTCGCCACAGGACCGCACCGAGGAGCACATAGCCGAGGGAAAGGAAGACGTAGGTCGCAGTCGTTGTGCCGGCAACCAAGGGGTCTTCGAACATGCCGCCGTCCTTGGCCACGAAGGGCGGGTAGTCCTTAGCGATCGCGGGCCAGAGCGCGGCCGTGATCATGCCTGTTCCGACAAACATGGCCGTGCCGATGAAGGCGAGTACGAAGGCAGCAAAGCCCAACTTGCCAAGCGGCTCCCAGCGCCAGGCGTAGAGACCGACGAGCCCAAAGAGGGTGAACATCGCCCCGAAGAAATGGAAAGAGTGCGCTGGTTTCCAGGCCGAGTTGTGGGCGACATGCGCCCCCGCAACTTCGCCGTATGGGTGGACGATGAGAAAGAGCATGAAGCAGATGCCGCCGAGGGCAAGCGCGAGACCGCTCCACCGGATCATTTGTGCTGGCGACATCTCCACACCTCCACAGCCCAGATTTCGCCCGGCGAGTCTAGCCCCGGGCACCGTGGCACTGCCACCATGAAACGTGAAACGTGCCATATACGGGCTTCACACCGGCGCTATCATTGCGAATCGCCTGGGGCCGTTCGAACGACGGCCTCGATCCGCGGAATGGAGTCGCCCCGCTCCAACCGCCGGGTAGTTTGGGTTGGGAAGAAGGGGAGCCGCATGACGAGCGAAACCGAGCCCGCGCGAGAGAGCGCCGAATATCACGAAGCCGAGCGCTTGATTGAGGACCGCGACTTCGCCCGAGCGGTGGCTCTCCTCACGCCCCGCCAGCTTGATGCGGAAGGGCACGCCCTGCTCGGACTGGCCCAGTTCATGCTGGGCGAATACGAACCGGCCCTGAACGCCTATGGAGCAGCGCTCCAATCCCGGCCGAACGAGCGGAACTGGCTCGAAATGCGGGACCGGGCGCGCGCTAACCTTCAATCGGAAATTTCGACCTTCGCCCCAGACGTCGTTTACTTCGACCGCGAATCGCTGCTTGCTGAGCCGATCGTGCCGTCGGGCGCGTTGCCAGCTCCGCTTCCAGCGGCAGGCACGAATGTTTTGATGAAAGCGGCAAAGGCTGCCGGGGCCGGGTGCGGGTTCGCCCTCTCGTTCGTGGTCGACGGCGCAACCCAACTCGTCGGACGAATCGGGGGCTACCGCGATGACGTTTGGACGAACTGGTATCGCAAGCGGCTGACCATCGGAATTCTGACCCTGGGATATATGCGCACACGGCTGAACGCGCACAACCTCAAAGACACGTACCCGAAGGGCGCGCTCGTCGGCTTCCAGAAGCCGGGACAGACACCGCCCCCCGGAGTAACGCACTTCCGCACGGCCGACGGCAGCTGGAACAACCTCGAAAACCCGATGGAAGGCGCAGCCGGCACACGTTTTCCGCGGAACGTTCGAAATAAGGTGGCTCGGGCCGAATCCGGGGATCGATTGCTCACTCCGAACCCGCGCGACGTCAGCCGAAAGTTGCTGACGCGCGGCGAAACGATGAAAGAAGTCCCTTTCCTAAACATGCTGGCGGCATCGTGGATCAACTTCCAGAACCACGACTGGATTAGCCATGGCCAAAACCTGGGCACCGAAGTCCATCAGATTCCTCTTGGCGAGGATGACCCAGCCCGCCAGCGGTTCAAGCAGAAGAACCTGTTCGTCGGGAAGACGCAGCCCGACCCAACGCGCCGGCCGACTGGTGAATCGACGCCCACGACGTTCATCAACGAAGTGACGCATTGGTGGGACGGCTCGCAAATTTATGGCAGCGATCAGGCGACAGTGGACCGCTTGCGGAGCCACTCCGACGGCAAGTTGCGGATCAACGAGGATGGCACGCTCCCAGTCGGGAAGAACGGCGTCGAAGAGTCGGGTTTCATCCGCGACTGGTGGGTCGGGCTTTCGATGCTGCACACGCTGTTCGTGCGCGAACACAACGCGATTTGCGACGAACTGAAGCGGTCGCACGCGGATTGGGATGACAATCGCTTGTTCAACGTCGCGCGGTTGGTGAATGCCGCCGTGATGGCAAAGATCCATTCGGTCGAGTGGACGCCAGCGATCCTCCCGAACCCAACGCTTTCGGATGCACTCAACGCCAATTGGTATGGGGTGCTTACGAACCTGCTGCGCCGCGGTTCAGAGCGGCGGACGCTCGCGCCCTTTAACGTTCGCAACCCGGAAATGGGTGGCGTTGTCGGCAACCCGATCAACAAGCACGGAGCACCGTACGGGCTGACGCAGGAGTTCGTAGAGGTGTACCGGCTTCATTCCTTGCTCCCGGAGACGCTGGCCATCCGGCGGGCGACTGACGCTGATGTTGTAGAACAGGTTCCGTTCCCGTCGACGCGTCAGGCCGGTTCGCCCAAGCTGACACAGCGCGTGACGATGGCCGACCTGTTCTTCTCGTTCGGGAACCAACACCCGGGACAGCTGGTGCTGCGCAACTATCCGCGCTTCATGCAGGAACTGAGCATTCCCGGAAACCCGGTGTTCGACATGGGTGCGGTGGACGTTTTGCGCGCCCGCGAACGAGGTGTGCCCCGATACAACGAATTCCGGCGTCAGCTTGGGCTCAACCCAATCCGGACATGGGAAGACCTCACGAGCGACCCTGACCTCCTGCGAACCCTGAAAGAGGTGTACGGCGAAGGCGGGGTTGAGTCGCTCGACCTGCTGGTCGGCACGCTCGGAGAAGAAACTCGCCCGACCGGCTTCGGCTTCGGCGAAACGCTTTTCCAGATATTCATCCTCAACGCTTCACGCCGGCTGCAAGCCGATCGCTTTTTCACCGATTGCTACAACGCCGACGTTTACACCCAGGAAGGGCTGGACTGGATCGACCGAGCCGACTTGAAGAAGGTCATCCTGCGCCACTACCCGGAACTGGCGAGCACTGGTCTGGCCAACGTGAAGAACGCGTTCGAACCCTGGGATGCAACACTGCCCCTGGTGCCCGAACGTCACCCGCTCCGAGCCTACGACCGGGAACTCAAGAAGGACCCGTGGGGACGCCGCAACGCGAAAGCCGGCACGAAGTGATCGTCAAGGCCGGTTCGGCCCCGCGACGCGACAAAATTGTGCACACCGTCTTCGCGAAAGCGCAGCGATTCGAGCGCCGCTTCGAACCGTTCTTTCGCCCGGCCTTGAACGCCGCGCTGCGTGAACCGTCGGTGCGCCTTATTCAGCATTTCATGAACCGTCGGCGCGTCGATGAAGGGCTCGCTCTGGCTGAAGAACGCAAGTTGTCCGGCGAGGATGAAGCGGTCGAACGGATGATCGCGACGATTGCCGCTTACCTGCGGGCTTCGTACCAACCCGGCGAATTCCAACGCGGTGGCAACACCAAAACGCACGGCATCGTTCGCGGCGAAGTCATTATCCGGAGCGATGTACCCGAGAAAATGCGCGTCGGCGTTTTCGCGGAGCCGAAGACGTACCGTGCCTGGATTCGCTTCTCCGGCCCCGGGCCAGATTCGCCGAAGGACATCGACGACGTCGGCTTCGTAAGTTGTGCGATCAAGATGCTCGGAGTGCCAGGCCCAAAGCTGATGGACGACGAGAAAGCGACCCAAGATCTACTCGCTGTCTGCACTCCAACGTTCGTAACGCCGGATGTAATCGCAAATCAGGACCTCCAGACCGAGATTCTCAAGGGAACGCCCGGGCTGTATTTCTTCCGCCCCGGCCACACGCATTTCGCCGATCTTTTGATGCAAAGCTGGTGGAATCAGACGCAAACGAATCCGCTTGAGCAACGCTACTGGAGCACGGTTCCGTACTTGCTGGGCGACGGCCAGGCGATGATGTATTCGGTCCGGCCGAAAGCGAAAGCACGTTCGCGAATCCCGCGGTTGCCGCTGCGGCCGCCTGACAATTACCTGCGCGACAACATGGTGACGACGCTCGGTGAGCGCGACATTGAGTTCGACATCATGCTCCAGCTGCAAACCGACTCTCACAGGATGCCAATCGAAAACAATGCAGTTCGTTGGCCAGAAAACCTTTCACCGTTCGTGCCGGTGGCGACGTTGCGCATCCCTCGGCAAACGTTCGACTCAGCGGCACAGTTCGCGTTTGGACACAACCTTTCGTACAACCCATGGCACTCCCTCCCCGAGCATCGCCCGCTGGGCAACCAGGGGCGGGCCCGCCTGCGGATGTACTCCGAATTGGCCCGCCTTCGCCAACAGATGAACGCGACTCCGCACATCGAACCGACCGGAGATGAAACGTTCGACTAGAGATCCCAAGGGTGAGACGAATCGGAAAGTCTGAATCTCTTCGAACCCACCAACCCCATGGACCCCAGGCACCTCGCCGGTCAGGCCCCCCGGTACGTCAGTTTCGACTCCCGGAAACTCTCGATTTCGTCCCACGAGTAGCCCAGTTCGAGCAGGATTTCTTCGGTGTGCTGGCCGTGTTCAGGCGCGGGTCCCTGCACGCCTCCGGGCGTCTCGCTCAACTCGACGGGGATGCCGACGACGCGGTGGCCCGGAAAGTTCGGATGTTCGACTTCGGCCAGGTATCCGTTGACCCACATTTGCTCGTCCGCGGCAACTTCGGCGTAGTCGTAGACGGGACCGGTGGGCACGTCGGCCGCGATCAGCCGTCGCATCGCTTCGTCGCGGGGGAGCCGCGCAAACGCTTTCTCGAGTTCAGAGAACACCCAGTCCCGGTTTTCGGCGCGGGCGAAGGCATTCGCCGACCTCGAGTCCGTTGCGAGGTCGGGGCGTTCGAGAGCGTGACAGAGTTTCGGCCAGTTCTTCGGGTCGAGGACGCCGACGGTGACCCACTTGCCGTCGCTTCCCTGGTACCAGGAAAACGGCGGATTGCCGGCGCGCGCATACGGGAGGACGCCCTGGCGATCGTTGTGGAGGAACGCTTGCAAGCCAAGTGCCTGCAGGGTGAGCATGGCGCCCAATTGCGAAACATCCACTTTCTGGCCGACACCGAATCGTTCACGCGCCACGATTGCATTTGTTATCCCGAAGGCAAACACCATCGAGCCAACCTGATCGGCGAGGCCCCACGGCGCATTGCGAGGTTCCATCCCGGGACCCCCGCCCATCGAGACCATGGCACCGCTCATGCCCTGCGAAACCACATCGAACGAGCCGCGTTCCCGCCATGGGCCTCTCGGGCCGAAGCCGCTGTTGGTCGCGTAAATGAGCTTCGGATTCACGGCTTTGAGTTCTTCGTAGCTCAGCCCGACCGAATCGAGGAAACCCGGGCGGAAGTTTTCAGTCAGGACGTCGTAGGTTTGCACCAGCCGGTGGACGACGTCTTTCGCTGCTTCGTTGCGAAGGTCGAGAGTCATGCTCTTCTTGCCACGATTCAGGGCTTCGAAGTACGAACAGAAGCCATCCTTGCCGACGCCGAGTGCCCGGCCAAGGTCGCCGTCGATCGGCGTTTCGACCTTCAGTACGTCGGCGCCCATATCGGAGAGCATGACTGTCGCATGCGGTCCGTTCTGGTAGCGGGTGAAGTCGAGCACCTTGATCCCGTCGAGTGGACCCTTCATTGGCAGCCTCCGAACGGAGGGGATTGTAGTGGTTGCTCTGGGATGACGGTGCGGTCGGTGCGAACAGGTTCGGAACAACCCGGCTCGCCTGCTACTTGGGGATGGCGAAACCCTCACCGTCGGCCCGGAAAAGCTCGCCCGGCGGTCCGATGACCGTTGCCTCGTCCAGCGAGGTATCGCTGATGCCCCAGGATCGCGGCCCAACCGAAGGCGGAGAGGCGACATCGATGCCTGCGATGAGTTGCCCGGCCTTATCGTGGCCGAGCGCCTGGATTCGATAGGCACCAGACGGCAAGGCGGCACCAGAGCCGTTATAAACGAACGAAAAGACGTGAGGAGGTTCTGGTGACAGGTTCGCGCTTCCCCGCGTGTACAGATCGAGCATTCCTTCCACGATGGCGCGACACTCAGGATGAACCTTAGAGAGGTCGGCAGTGCCAGCCAATCGGATGACCAGGAACACCTCATCGTCGCATTCGGAGTTGTCGCGGGGCACGTGAACTGAGAGCGGAAGATCTGCGCGGGGACTCGCCGCGAGAAGCGGGCTTGCCGCGCCGGCCGCCGATGCCCCCGGCTGTAGGAGACGCGGATCCGTGAGCCCCGCGGGGGCACCCGGGATTGTTGCGATGAGCGGCGCACACGACATGCCCGAGTAGATGCCGGATTGGGCGAGCGTGAAGGTCGGTGCAGTTCCGCCTGAGAACTGGACCCGCAGTTGCGGCAGGAACGCTTCCTGGCTTGACCCGTTGCAGACGTTCGCCACGAGATGCAGCACGCCGTCCAGATAGAACGCTCGGACTTCGGCGAACGAGAGTCCCGCCGGCAAAGCGGGTGGGGCGAAGTCGCTGCCCGCATCGACTTGCGGGTAGCCCCCACAGCCGCCGGGGATGAACAGAGTGCCGGTGACGCTACCGCCCACCGGGATGGGCGCGCCCTCCACGAGGAATTCAAGTGCGGCCGGCGACGTGCAGCCCGAGCCGATCAGTCGCCCGGCGATACGCGGCAGGGACGCCACAGCCGTCCCAGTGTTTCGCACCTGGTACGGAACCGAAACGCCGTCCGCGCCGAAGGACGGCGTACCCTTCTTCAGTTCCAGCGATGGCGCCGGTCCGCTGACTGGGGCGAAGTGGGTCACGATCAGGCCTACGTTGGCCAGACTCTCAACCTTTTCCGGGACAGCGGCCACGAACGGGCTGCCCTGGCCGGGGCCGAGCACACCGAAATCGGCCCTTGTTGCCGTCGCGCCGACCACATGGCTGCCGCTGCCGGCTACTAATGCGAGGACTCGAACGTCCTGCACCGCCGTGCTGCACTGGTTGATGACCGTCCCTTGAATGACCGTGCCGTTGAACCCGGCAATCGTCGCGAGTTGCAGGTTCGTGATGGTAAAGCCGAGCTCGGGCCGCGCCACGTCACAAGTAACAAGCGGCGCGGCTCCGTCCGCAGCCATCTCAGCGACGACGGCGCGGCGGACGATCGGCGGACCACCGGGGGCCGCCGCGGAGGGTAGAGCGCCCATGGCCGCCAGGGTGGCGATGGCTGCGACAAAGAACGACCGCATCAGCATTTCGGTCCCTCGTGGGTGAGTGCCGACAATGTATTGGCAACAGAGTCGGGTGGCCAATGCGACGTGAAGATTTCCTCCCGGCGTTAGCGTCCGGCAAATTCGCCGAAAAAGTGCGGAGGATTGAGGTCATCAAGCGGATGACCCGGTCCGATGTTCGTGGTCTCAGGACTCGCCTCGGCTGGGCGGCGATGCGCAGGAATGCGCCGCTGCGGAAACCGGAAATGCGTGCCCCTCGCGCTCTTTCGACGAATCCCCGTAGACTCCGGGCGTGTCGAAGGGGCCTCGCCTCACGCTTTCGGAGTTGTCACATTGAGAAAACAATCGCCTGTTCCTAACGACTTGGATCGCCCTTTTTACGAGGCCTGCAACGAGGATCGCCTGGAGTTGCAGCATTGCGCGGCATGCAATCGGTTCCAGTTTCCTCCGCGAGCCATGTGCCCGCGATGCGGCAACCCCGGTCTCGTTTGGAAGCCGGTGAGCGGACGTGGCCACATCCAGACCCGGGTTGTGATTTACGACAGCCCGGTCTCGACGCTGATCCCGGATCAGCCGTTCAACGTCGCAACGATTTCGATTGATGAAGAACCCGACCTGACGATGCTTTCCCATCTGCCGGGCGTGCCGGTGGACAAAGTCCCGATTGGGGCGGCGGTCGAAGTGTTCTTCGAATCGACTCCCGCAACTGGCCAGAAAGTGCCCGAATGGCGGCTCGTGGGCTGACGCGCGCGGAATCCCAGGGAAAACCAACGAAACGGCAGGATTGATCGAGATGGCTATTCCAATTGCTCCGCATGCATGGCATCGAAACCGCGAAGGCGTGGGTATCTGGGAGGGGCGCGGGAAAGTGGTGGCGACGGGCGTAGGGACCTCTCCCACGGCCCGACGCTGGGATGAGAAGCCGGAAACGAGCATGGGCGCGCTGACGATCTTGGCGATACGCCGGGCGATTG
Organism: bacterium; assembly: GCA_039933735.1. GTDB lineage: Bacteria > Chloroflexota > Dehalococcoidia > Tepidiformales > Tepidiformaceae > Amarobacter. The sequence goes on from JBDTNM010000015.1 coordinate 25,643, forward strand.
AGGACGCCGGCATCACCCCAGATGAGATCGACGGCATTGTCCTGACGCCGGAATCGACAACGGGAGTTTCCAACGATCCGAACTCGCCTGCCCCGGCCGGTTGGGATGACGTGTTCAAAATGGTTGACTACCCACAGGCCGGTATCACGCGCGGGGACATCGACTGGATCCTGCTCAATATGCCGGAACTCAAGAACGTCGAGTTCAAAATGAACGGCCCGGTCTGCATGTCAGTGTCGTTCACCACGGCTGCGGAAGCTGTGAGCCGGGGGTTGACGAAGACCTGCCTCGTCGTCCGGGGTTGGCACAACCTCGCCGGGCGGTACTACGTGGGGCAGGGCGCAGCGGCGCTGGAGACAGCCGCCGGGCCGGGAAAGTACGGCAGCATCTGGGGGATGCCCGCCTGCGCCACCACCGCGATGGTGTTCGAGGAGTACTGCAACAAGTACGGCAAGCGCCACGAGATGATGGCGCCGTTCATCGTTGAGGAACGCCGCAACGGGCTGATGAATCCCGACGGCTATTACACCCAGCACCGGCCCGAGATGATCACCGTCGATGACTACCTGTCCGGACGCTGGATCGCGAAGCCGGCGAACATCTACGACAATGACCTACCGATCCAGGCAGCGCTTGCGGTGATTTTCACCACGCCGGAACTGGCAGCCCACCACAAGCAAAAGCCCGTCTACATCCTCAACCACGCACAGACGCGGCCGGAACTGCAGGGCGTGGTGCCGACGCTAAACGAGTGGGAGCGAGCCACCGACAAGATGGGCCGGATGCTCTACGAAGGCGCCGGAATCGGCCCGGAGGACGTCTCCTTCGAGAACATGTACGACGGATTCACCCTCTTCCATCAGTTCCACGTCGAAGGCTTGCGGTTCGGATCCCGAGGTGAAAAGCGCGGCTACGCACTCGACCTCTACCAAACCGACATCAGTATTGAAGGCCCGAATCCTGTTTCGCCAAGCGGTGGAAACAATGGCAACGGCCGCACGCGCTGGTGGAATCACCGGGACTGCATCCTGCAAATCCAGGGCCGGTCACCATCGCAAATCACGCGAAAAGCGGAGATCGGCATTTCGGGCGCCCACGTGCCAAACTTCTGCGACGCCCTGGTCTGGGCCGCTTCGGCCGACTAACCACCGCCCGGGGATCCGTTACCGGAGGAGAGACTTGGCTTTTCTGATCAGCTTCGATATCGACGGGACGATGGAATTTGGGGACCCGCCTGGCGGCGTCACGCTCGAAATGGTCCGGCGGGCGCAGGAACTTGGGTTCCTGATCGGCAGTTGCTCCGACCGATTCCCATCAGCACAACGTGCGCTTTGGGAAGCGCGCGAAATCAAGGTCGACTTCGTTGCGGCCAAGCACATGCTCCCAGACATCCGTTCCCGGTTCGAAGCCGACCGGTACGTGCACATCGGCGACCGCGACCTCGACCAGCAACTGGCGACGCAGGCGGGCTTCGAGTTTTTCTGGGATCACGAAGGCGTAGGGGAACCGTGGCTCGCCTGGCTGCAAGGTTGACCCGCTGTTCGGCAAGGTGAACACAAGGCTCGCCCGGTGAAGATCGGCGTCATCTCGGACACACACATTCCTTCGGCCGGCCCGGAGCCTCCGGCCGAAGTGGCGACGGCGTTCGCTGGAGTCGACCTGATCCTCCACGCTGGCCACGCCAACGTCCCTTCATGCATCGAGTGGCTGGAGCGGATCGCGCCCGTACGTTCGACTGAATCGTGGATGGAAGGTTCCGGTGAGAGTCTCACCCGCAACGTTCGGGTCGAGGTCATGGAGATCGGCGGTCACACCGTCGGGATGGTGCATGAACTTATCCTGCGAAGCCTTGCAGACGATGTCCTGCCCGGCTCCATCGCCCGGTACTTCCCGAAGGACGAATCGCTGACCGAGGCGCTCGAAGCGATCTTCGGCAAGCCGGTCGACGTCGTGGTCTTCGGGTACACACACGAAGCGATGGTCGAAACACACTCGGGTGTCCTCTTCGTGAACCCGGGAAGTCCCAGCCTGGTCCGCCAGCAGGTGCGTCTCGGGACGGTCGCCATCTTGGAACTCGACGACGGACCTGCTCGAGCCCGGATTGTCGACCTGGCCAAGCTCTAGACCGAAGCCATGGCTACGGCGATCCCTTCAGGTACGGTTCCCGAATCGTCGAATGACGGGCACCTCGACGGTGCCACCGAGTTGCTCGATTTTCTGGCTTGGCAGTACTAGCGATTGGGCCGTCATCGCGCCCCAGAGGTCGCCAACGGTGTCGAGACGCTGAGCCATCGTCCTCAATGTGAA
>JBDTNM010000016.1:0-26383 GCA_039933735.1 bacterium
ATGTCGAGGCGGCCCCATTTGTCCATGGCCTGCTTGACCATCTTCTCGCCCTCTTCCATCGAGACGACGTTGCCGTAGTTGGGGAGCGCATCGCCGCCCATCTTCTTGATTTCGGCGACAACTTCCTCGGCGGGGGTGGCGTCGCCGCCGTCGCCGCCGGTGCTGCCACCGAAGTCGTTAACGATGACGCGAGCGCCCTCTGCTGCGAGCGCGAGCGCTTCGCCGCGACCAATTCCCCGGCCTGCACCGGTGACGATCGCGACCTTACCTTCAAGCCTTGCGGCCATGAGCTTCTCCTGTCGTTTCTTGTGGCTGTGGATTCTTCCCTGCAGGGAAGGGCAAACGCAGGCAATCTACCACCCGAATCTGCCCTTGTCTCACATCTGTCTCTCGACTCGCTTAGGATCGGGCCGTGCCGCGCCTCGTTGCCCTCATCCCCCACCCGGACGACGAGTCGTACAGCTTCGGCGGCACCATCGCGCTCGCGGCGAAAGCTGGCTGGGAGTGTTTCATCTACTGCGCATCGAGCGGCGAGAAAGGGAAGCGCCACGATGGGGGCCCGACCACTCATCCGGCGGTGGCGGCGCAACGAGAGGCGGAACTCGAGGAGTCTTGCGCGGTCCTGGGATGCAACCCTCCGACCTTCCTTCGCCGACCAGACGGCCAACTTCGCACAACGTCGTACGGAGGGAATCTCCTCGTCGGCATCTTCAGCGAGATGACTCCCGACCTCGTCCTCTCTATCGGTGCGGACGGCGCGTACGGCCACCCCGACCACGTGGCCGTCTACAAGTGGGTGGTGCGGGCGTGGGAAAAGAGCGGCCGGGCGTTCCCGCTCCTCTTCCCGGTCTTTCCGAAGGGCCTCTTCCTCCCCCAGTACGAAAAGTGCATCGGCATGATGGGTGACCCTCCCGAACCGCCCCGTGAGGCCATCGGCAGTGACACGTGGCACTACGAAATCCCCATCGAGTCGGTCAGAGACACCAAGCTCGCATCCATCGCCGCACACCGATCGCAGCTGCCCGGGGGCGACCCCAGGGCCATTTTTCCTCCGGGGATCGTCGATGCGCTGCTGGACACCGAGTGCTTCTCGGATGCCAGCGGCCGTTACAGCGAAACGATTGCCGGCATGCTGACCGAACTGGCGTAGTCCCGGCCGGCCTTTTTGAAGAACCGCGCGGTGGCGGAGGCGAGAGGGTCGGGAAATTACTTGCGGTTGAAGCGACTTCCGGCGACGTCAACGCCCTCGGTCATGATGCATTCGACCGCATCTGCCGCGATCTCCACAGCCTCATCCAGAACTGTCTTGTCTTCGCCGAAGGGGACGCCGAGCACCCACGGCGAAACGTGTTCGGTGTCCCAGGTCGGCTCGCCGTTGATGTGCGGGCGTCCGATGCCGACGCGAATGCGGATGAACTCAAGGCTTTCCGCCTGGCCAATGCTCTTAAGACCGTTGTGGCCGCCATGGCCGCCGCCAGCGCGAATACGTAGCGCGCCTGCCGCCAGATCCAGCTCGTCGTAGAGCACGATCGTGTGCTTGATGTCGCAGCCGGTCCATTGCAGCGCTTGCGTTACGGCGCGGCCGCTGAGGTTCATGAAGGTCTTGGGCTTCACCAGCGCTATGCGTTGCTGCTGAAGCTCCCCTACTCCGATGGCCATCAGGCTGCCGGTCGTCTTGGGTTGCGCCTTCGCCCGCTTTGCGAGGGTATTAATCACCCAGAAGCCAACGTTGTGGCGAGTACGGGCGTACTGCTCCCCGGGGTTGCCGAGGCCGACCGCCAGCCAATCGGCGGCAAAGCGCGGGCCACCTCCGCCACCAAGAAGTTTCCGGAACGCCATGCCGCAATCGTTACAGAGTGCCGCGCTTGCGGGAATCAGCCTGTGAACCTTCCGGGCTTCCGTTACCATCGCCCGACATCCACGGAGGCACGGACGATGGCAACGCGCGAACAGGTCGAAGAACTCAGGCAGAAGATGGCGGACCAGCGCGCCGAATTGGTCGCCGCCGCCCGTAGCCTCTCCCGTGAAGATGCTCTGCGTGTCCCGAAAGACGCCGAAGGCGAAGAGCAATGGACCGCACTCGAACAGCTCGGCCACCTCGGCGAGATGGAACGCAGCTACGACGCGTGGGTCAAACGCGCCCTCCACGAAGACAACCCGGACCTTTCGACGACAGCCTGGCAGTCGGTTGAGATCCCGATCGAAGAAGCCAACACGCACACCATCGAAGAGATGCTCCACGCTCTCGCGATCGAGCGCGCGTACACCCTCGGGATCATCGACAGCATCCGGCTGGAAGATTTCGAACGACCCTCGACGAGCCCGGTCTTCGGTACGCTGACCGTCATGCAGTGGTTGCGCTCGTTCTATCGGCACGACCGCCAGCACGGCGCCCAGATCCTTGGCCGCAAGAGCGACTACCAGCCCAAATTCAAGTCCGGCAAAGAGCCCAACCAGCGCAAAGCCCGGATCGAGCTCGTCGCGCGCCGGCGAGGCGACAGTTAGGCGCTGAGGCGTTCACGCGGCAGTGGTTCGAGGAGCGTTGGGATCACGCCGCGCTTGCCGCAGTGTTCACACTCGCGGATGCGGACAGCTTTCGCTTCGAGGTTCACGAAGTAACGCCAGCGATGTTCACAGATGCCAGTTCTCGTTTCCATGTGTCTACCATGGCGAACGAACATGAACGCACTGTTACGGTTCGAAGATCGTTTGGTAATCGTTTCTACCGGCTGACGACGAGAGCGAGTGTCCCGGCGGCGCCGGAACGGACGTGATTGTGCTCCGTGCCCGCGGGTGCGCGGCAATAGTCGCCGGTCGCCATATAGACATCGCCCACCCAGGCATCACCCTCAATGACGTAAAGGTCTTCGATGAAGCCATGAGGGTGCGGTGGAAACGGCGTGTTCGGCGCCATCCGGATCAATGTTGTCCGTGTGCCCCTCGATGGTTCCGCGTGGAGGTCTTTGAGTTCGACGCCGGGCGCCAGCCCAGTCCACGGGAGACCTGCCGACCGGGCAAAGTACGAACCGTCCTGCTCGAACGTCGCTGGGGCGGTCGCGGCACGGGCGAGGACGCGTTCGCGAAGGCCCGCGGGTGGCTCCACCTGCGGGACCGAATATGCCATGAGGTAAAGGGCGCGGCGCATGGTCGAACGTTCGGAGTCGTCCTCTGCCAGCTCATCGAGAAGCGCATCGAAGCTTGCCGGGCTGCCTGGAGCGGTCACGGCTGGATCCTTTCTTCTCGCGCGATTGCGCCGAGCCGCAGAAGGGCACTGCGAAGGGCGGCGCGAACGACGGCAGGCTGTTCGCCCAGTGCCGAAGCGATCGCGGAAACGGACATGCCACCCGAATGGGCCAATTCGAGGGCCGACCGCTCCAGCTGGCCGAACGATTCGAACGCAGTCCTGACGGCCGACGCTATCTCATACGAACTTCCAGAGAGATCTGTTCTTTTGGGCGCAGCCAGGAGCGCCGCCTGGCGCACGGCATCGAACAATTGGGACTCGTTGAATGGCGGAGTCAGACCGGCATATGCGGATTCCGTCGCCGATTCCGCCAGGGGGCCATCTCCCGTGATCCTGAAAGCGAGGCTGTAGGCGCGCCGATGAGTGCCCGCGAAGAATCCGGCGAGTTCGCTCTCGCCAGACGCGAGGCGTGCGCCATCGCGTCCCTCAGCACTCGCCAAGGCGGTTCCCCATGAATCGGAACAATACTACAGACGCTCAAGCGAACCCAAGGCGGGCTTTTGCGTTGCAAGCGCAACTGGCTATAGTTACGAACCTTCCGCCATGCTGATAGACCTTCATAGCCACACTTGGCCTCGATCCCACGATAGCGTGCTGAACCCGGATGACCTCGTCACTCGCGCCAAGAGCGCGGGCCTCGACGCGATAGTCTTCACCGAGCACGACACTGTCTGGGACTTCAAGTCGATCGAGGAATTGCGCGCGAAGCACAATTTCCTCGTCCTCGCCGGCGTGGAAATCAGCACCGACGACGGCCACATCCTCGCCTTCGGCATCGACAAGTACGTTTTTGGGATGCATCGGGCGCGCGAACTCGCCAGCTACGTGGAAAAGGCCAACGGGGCGATGGTGGCAGCACATCCGTACCGGCGCCAGATGCCCTGGTTCAGCCGAAACGACGAGGAATACAAAACGGCGCTCGAAAAGGCCTCTCGCAACCCGGCGTACCAGTTCGTCCAGGGCCTCGAAGAGATCAACGGACGCGGGAGCGACAAAGAGAACGAGTTCTCGCGACGGCTTTGCGAATTGATGGACCTGAAGGGCACCGGAGGCACCGACAGCCACGCCATCAGCGACGTCGGCAAGTGCGCTACCTACTTCGACCGTGAGATCCACGACGAACGAGAGCTGATCGAAGAGATCAAGGCGGGCAACTTCTACGCGGTTGATATGCGTTCTGGCACCCCGGTTGCCGCCCGATCGGCTTCCAGCGAGAGCTAACCTGTCATCGACCTGATTTGCCTTCGTGCCGTTTGCTTCACACACATAGGCGCCGATAGTAGGATGAGCAGGCCGAGCGGCCCTATGCAGCACCCCCGACGGGAGAGGAGCCCCACCCCCAATGACCTACACCATTACGGCCCCGTGTATCGATGTCCAGGACCAGGCTTGCGTTGAAGTTTGCCCGGTCGACTGCATTCACTTCGACGAAGGCAAGGACCGGATGCTCTACATCAATCCTGATGAGTGCATCGACTGCGGCGCATGCGAACCAGCATGCCCGGTGACCGCGATTTTCGCGGAAGACGATGTGCCCGGCGACCAGGCGGCCTACAAGGAAATCAACGTCCTCTGGTACAGCGACAAGGACGATGCCCGAGGCAAGGTTGCCGCGTTAAAGCCGGCCTGAACCAGGGTTCCATTCAATCGCGAAGCCGCTCGAATTCGGGCGGCTTTCGTGCGCTTCGGCGCATGCCATAACTTGACCGTGCGCCTTCGCCGGATAGATTAGATTCGTTGCGCTACGTATTGAGCGTGGCGTGGAGGCTGTTTTCAATGTCTGAACGTGTAGTGATTAAGGCCGCCCCGCGGACTGTGCTTGGCAAGAAAGTCGCGAAACTGCGCCGCGAGGGCCGGTTGCCGGCCAACGTTTATGGTCGGGGCCTCGCTTCCCAGGCAGTGGACCTGGACGCCCGCGAGTTTGGCCGCACGATCAAGTCCGCCGGTCTGCGGGCCATGATTCAGTTGGATGTGGACGGCGAAAAGCAGCCGCGTTACGTCATCCTCCGAGGCATCGCGCGCAAGGGCGGCACGGGTGAGCCCATGCACATCGACTTCTTCCAGGTCGATCCCGAGCAGCCAATCACAGCGAACGTCCCTGTTCGTTTCGTGGGCGAGGCGCCGGCGGTTCGCGACCTTGCGGGCACCCTCCTCACGGGTGTCGAAGTTATTGCGGTGCGCTGCAAGCCACTGGATATCCCCGACGCCATCACGGTGGACCTGAGCGGGCTCAACAGCTTCGACATATCCATCACGGTCGCCGACCTGACTGCCACCGACGGTGTCGAGATTACAACCGAGCCAGGGATCGTCGTCGCCACGGTCAACGCTCCCCGTATCCGCAAGTAGCTTCGGCGTGACCGAATACACCTACCCGGCCGACCTCGCGGAGGCCGGGTTGCGTTTGTTCCTTGGCTGGTTCGGGCCCCATTACGCCCGTAGTACCAACGTCACCCGGGCGCAGTCAGATGGCAGCGTCCTCACGGGCGAAGTGACGGTCGGCCGGCAATGGAATCTCGCCGTTTCCGTACTCAACACCATGGCCCCAGACGCGACAGTGGAATGGGAAGCAGCTCGGGCGGCGCTGGAGCGCCGAATCGACCTTGAGGGCCGATCGATTGCGTTGTGGGCGCCGCGCGGTGCGGCCCTGCCGAAAATGGAACCGGGACTGAGCCAATTCATGCATTCCGTGAGTGAGGCGAAAGCGCTCGAGGATGGGCGGCTCGAACTCCGGCGGCCCGTCAACCTCTACCTTCGCAGGGCAGGCACCACCGGGTCGGTCATCACCGTCCTGGGCGGGTTATCCGCGCACTGGGCGCAGTTCACCAACCGTGTGCCCGGAACCTTCATGCTCAACTCGGCCGAACTGTTGCGCTTACCTGCGGCGCAGGAAGAGCGGGACGAACTCGCCGAACGCATTGTCCTGGCCGCCGGCCAACCCGAAGTTGATGAAAATCAGACCGTCCGCGCGGTTGATGCGTGGACCGCGAACGACCTCGGCGCGGGACAGTCATGCGTGCTCGGCACCCCCTCGCCCGAAAACGAAGAGTGGAGTTCATCGCTGCGGCGCAACCTTCGAAGACTCGTGAAAGAGGCCGCGCCGCATCTCAGCACCCGCGCGGACGCGCGTGCGCTGGTAGTTCTTGGTTCCTCTACGTACGCCGAGGAAGAGAAGTTGTCCCTGTCGCTTCGAGGAATGGACCCAACCCAATACGCCGCCTATGACATTCTCGCCGTCATCGCCGACGGGGTGATCAAGACGATCCTCCAACCTCAACGCCAGACGCTCCCGTGGGATGCTCCGCTCGGATAACGAAATCCGCCCTCTACAGATGTGAAGGGCGGGCTTGGGAAGTCGCGGAGCGTTGCCTGGCTAGTTTCGGAAAGTTACACACCTTCTGCCCCGAGCAACGTCGGCGGCGAGCAGACCGGTGACCAGCGGCAAGATGGCCGGTACGAAGTCTCCCGCGGCGACCGTGAGGACGGTGGCGCCGATCATGATGACGACCAGCCCGGCAGCGGCGAGCGAGGTGAGTTCGCGGCGGATTCGGAAGATGGCCGGAAGGATGAGGCCGGCGGCGCCGAGGACTTCGCAGACGCCGATGAAGCGGAGGAAGCCAGCGGACAGCCAGGTCTGCGCGGTCAGGTCTTCGGACGACATCATCAATTTGCTGGCGCCGGCCAAGAGGAACAGAGTGGCGAGCAACCCCTGGAAGACCCAGAGGCGCACGTTCCGGTTGGCGAATGGGTTGTGACTCGTGGTGGCAGCGGTGGTGGTACGGGCGGTGGCGATCGTGAACTGCATGGTCTTGGTCTCCTTCTTCGGGCCCTGGGGAGTGGCTCCCGGACCCGTCTCTACCAACGCGTCGAACGGCCATGCACGGGATCGACACGCGTCGAGAAACTTTTTGAAATTCTTTTTCGATTCCCTTCAAGACGAATCGCGCCCGGACGCGCCAGCACCCACAATCTCGCCAGGGCGATCGGAGGTGGCACTTGGTCAGCACACGCGTGGGCTTCATCGGGCTCGGCATCATGGGCGCGCCCATGGCGGACAACCTTGTGAGGGCCGGCTTCGAAGTGACGGTCTGGAACCGGTCGCCATCACGCACTCGGCCGCTGATCGAGGCTGGCGCCAGGGCCGCTAGCAGCCCCGCCGAAGTCGCTGCGGCATCGGAAGTGACGCTGAGTTGTGTGACGAACTCCGGAGATGTCGAGGAAGTCGCACTAGGGCCAGGCGGCGTAATCGAGGGGGCTTCGCCGGGATCGGTTTACATCGACTGCTCAACGATCGCCCCCGACGTTGCACGGAAGGTCGCGATTGCACTCGCTAAGCGCGACGTGGCAATGCTGGACGCGCCGGTGTCTGGCGGGGACATCGGCGCGAAAGCTGGGACGCTCGCGATCATGGTTGGAGGCGAGGCTGCGACGTTCGCCCGTTGCCTTCCAGTACTTGAGGCGATGGGCAAGACCATCGTTCATGTCGGCCCCTCCGGCGCCGGACAGGTGGTCAAACTGTGCAACCAGATTGCGGGCGGGCTCAACTTGCTCGCCGCCGCCGAGGCAATCAACCTCGCGCGCCGAGCCGGCGTCGACCCGGTCAAGATGCTCGAAGTCGTCTCGGCAGGCGCAGCTGGCTCGTGGATGCTATCGAACCTTGCGCCGAGGGCCGTTAAGGGCGATTACGCGCCCGGCTTCATGGTGGACCTGATGCAGAAGGACCTGCGGCTCGTGTTGGACGCCGCAAACGATTCGCATACGCCGCTCCCAGGGACTGCCCTCGTTTCCCAGCTGTTCCAATCGATCCAGGCGGAAGGCCGCGGCACGGACGGCACACAGGCACTCGTCGACGCCATCGCCAAACTCGCGAGGTAAGTGGGTTGGGTTCCAGGGCCTGAGGAATGCGGGGCAGATGAACGTCGCGTGGTCGAGACTTAACTGTTCCGCAAATCCGTCACTTCTATTACTGACCATCACAAGACTGATACAAATCGCCAACACTCATTAACGATGAATGTCGAACCGTGTTTACCGGGGCTTCTTCATTCCTGCGCGATTCTTCCCCATTTCTACTTGAATCCCCTAAGGGAAAACCCTATCTTCAGTAATGAGTCACTTCTTCTCCGCTGAAGATTCACTCTTTGGTTCCTTAGTGACCGCTTGGTAAGTCTTTTGGCCTCGTGGCAGAGGACTACTTCCACAACACCACTCGCGATGCTGCGGCATTCTCCGCGATTCGCCCAATTTTCCGGGGGATAGTTTGACTTCATTCGCACCACAGGACGTTCGCATGGGCGGCGCATCGAAGCGGAAGTACGGCGGCCTTCCCGTGATCCCGCAGGCCCCGGGCCGGGCGACTATCAGCGGAGCACGATTCGCATTGTTCTTCACGGCCGCGGCCTGGTGCGCCTATGTCGTCGAGCAAACCTTGCGGCTTGCCAATTCGGAACTGAGTCCTCGGACGCTCGCGGAGACTGGTGTTTACCTCGTCATCGTCACCCTGCTTACTGCTTCCGCTTCGGCCTACCTGTTGGCACGCCTTGGCCATTTCGAACGTATCAAATCCCACCGGCGGGTGCCTCGCAGCACAATCGATGACTTTTTTGACCGCGAGATGCCGACGCTGACCGTAATCGTGCCGTCGTACCGCGAAGACGAGCGGGTCATACGTCAGACATTGCTTTCAGCCGCGCTGCAGGAGTATCCGAACCTGCGAGTCGTTCTCCTGGTCGATGACCCCCCGAAGCCGAGCGAGTACGCTCATCGCGAATCCTTAGAACGCGCGCGCGCGCTCCCGAACGTCCTGATGGGATACCTCGCAGAGCCGCGGCGCAGGTTTGAAGCTGCACTGGAGCAGTTCGAGCACCAGCAGACGAGCCAGGCGATCGCCGATTCTGAGACACTTGCGTTGCTGTCCAGCCACTATGAAGCCGCCGCGCACTGGTTCGAACAAGAAGACTTGCGAATGCCCCGGGTGGATCACAGCGACCAGTTCCTGGCAATCGAGTTCTTCGAGCGCATGGCGAACGATTTTCGCGCTACGGCACAAGCGGTCCAGGCAGCGGCGACAGAACCGCATGCCAATATCAGCCGGCGGCGGGTCCATCAGCTGTATTCGAGACTGACCCGCACCTTCCAGGCCGACATCTCGAGCTTTGAGCGAAAACAGTTCGCTTCGCTTTCCCACGAACCGAACAAGGCGATGAACCTCAACAGTTACCTCGGCCTGATGGGTGGCAGGTATTGCATCGTCGCTTCGCCCGGAGGACGTGTCCTTATTCCTGCCGGTCAGAGAACACCCGATCTTGTTGTCCCACATACGGACTATGTACTGACGCTTGATGCGGACAGTATTTTGTTACCGGAGTACTGCCTCCGCCTCGTCTATTTTATGGAACAGGAAGAGAACCAAAACGTCGCCGTAGTGCAGACTCCCTACTCCGCCTATCGTGGCGCGGCATCGCGAATCGAGCGGGTCGCCGGAGCGACAACGGACATTCAGCACATCGTGCATCAAGGGCTTACTCGCTACGACGCCACGTTCTGGGTCGGCGCTAACGCGGTCATTCGCAAACTGGCTCTGGATGAACTTGAGGACGAAGAAGACGAAGCTGGTTTCGCGATTCGCCGGTTCATTAAAGACCGCACCGTCATCGAAGACACCGAATCGAGCATTGACCTGCGGGCGCGAGGCTGGCGGCTACATAACTATCCCGAGCGACTGAGTTATAGCGCCACGCCCCCAGATTTCGGTTCTCTGGTTGTACAGCGGCAGCGCTGGGCCAACGGTGGACTCGTCATTTTCCCCAAGCTCGTGAGGTTGATGCGCCATCGGGAGAAGGGCGTAAAGCGACCTGGGTTGGCCGAATTCTTCCTGCGAATGAACTACCTCGTGTCGATCTCCTGGGCGAGCCTCGGCTTGCTCTTACTCCTCTTTTACCCGTTCGATGGGCAACTGTTGAGTCGCTTCGCGGTTGTCACTGCGCTTCCCTACTTCTGGGCGATGTCGAACGACCTGAAGCGTTCCGGCTACAGACGGTTCGATATCTTCCAGGTCTATGGCTTCAACCTTTTGCTGCTTCCGGTGAACCTGATCGGAACGATGCAATCCATAGTCCAGGGAATCGGAGGCCAGAAGATTGCGTTCGCACGCACTCCGAAGGTACGCAACCGCACGGTCGCGCCACTCCTCTTCGTCATCGTTCCGTTGCTGCTGATCATCTGGTCCGGGCGAACTCTTACACATGACATTCAGACGCACGCCTACATCCATGGCTCGTTCGCGGCAGCGAACTTGTTAATGACGGCGTACGCATGCGTGGCCCTTGTGGGACTCCACAATATGGTGGTCGATGTCTTCATGAACCTGAGGGCGTTCGTCTACCGCCCGGTGACCCCTGGGGTGCCCCGGATCGAAGTTCCCCACTGGGCGTCGGTCATCTATGTGGGGAGTTCAATCCCCGAAGAAGTAGAACGAAGCGCGCCGCTGGCTGTCTCACTGGCGGCGCAAGATCAGTTCGCGAGCCGCCCCATCGGGCGCCCAACCCGCGACCGAACCGATGAACTCGAGGCCCAAGAGAACGAGCTGGGGCTTCGCGCCCCGAGGATGAATGCCACATGACAGACGTTTCCCATTTCGGCCCCACGCAGCGCATTTCTCCGGCACGGTTGCTCTTCGTGCTCCTCGTGGTCGGTGGAGCAATCGCCGCGGGCGGTTGGTGGCTGCTCGGCGTTGTGAACGAATCTCGCGCCGAAGTCAGCAAGACGTGGAGCGCTCCCTATGTTGATGTCACGCTGACGCCCCAGTTGCACTTCGAGGATGCCACGGAACAGCCCGCTCATGACGTCGTGCTTGGCTTCGTGGTCGCTGATCCGGCGAAGTCGTGTGAGCCATCGTGGGGTACGTACTACACGCTCGACGCGGCTTCGCGCGCGCTCGACCTCGACCGGCGGATCGTGCGGCTCCGCGAGCGCGGAGGAGACGCCATGGTCTCGTTCGGAGGCGCGCTGAATAACGAACTGGCGACAGTCTGCCGAGATCCCGATGCGCTGGTTGCCGCATACCAGTCAGTGATCGATCGCTACAAACTGGGCACCATTGAGTTCGACATCGAGGGTGCCGCCCTGGCCGATTCGGCGGCCAATCAGCGGCGCTCGGCGGCCATCGCGAAACTCCAGCAGAAAAACGAGGGCCTCGCCGTCTGGTTCACCCTTCCCGTCGCCCCAACCGGCCTCACAGACGAAGGGTTGAAATTACTTCAGGAAACTCTCCAGGGCGGAGCAACCGTCAGTGGCGTGAACGTCATGACGATGAACTACGGCGGTGCCCGCACGGAGTCGATGTCCATGCGCGATGCCACCGTCTCGGCGCTGACCTCGACCTGGCAACAACTTGGCGGCCTGTTCGCACAGACGGGGCAGCCACGCGCCGACGAGCAAATTTGGGCGATGATCGGCGCCACTCCGATGATCGGCCAGAACGATGTCAGCAGCGACGTGTTCACTACCGCGGACGCTAATGGCCTTGTGGATTTCGCGCGCACGGTCAGCCTCGGCCGCCTCTCTTTCTGGTCGGCGAATCGCGACATCTCCTGTGGGGCGGTGGTCGAAGGCAAGGGTGTCTCCAACACCTGCAGCGGTGTGAACCAGGAACCACTGGAGTTCACTCGAATCCTTGCCGGCGGACCTTCGCGGTTGGACGGCAAACCGCCAGCGACGACCCCGGTGCCGAGTTCGGAGCCGCGAGTGGACGGCTTAACGCGCGACGACCCTCGCACCAGCCCGTACCCCATCTGGCGTGCGGCGAAGGCGTACGACGAAGGCGCCAAAGTGGTCTGGCAGGGCCGCGTGTACCAGGCGAAATGGTGGACGCTGAACAACCAGCCCGACGCTCCGGTGAAGCACATTTGGGAGACCCCGTGGCGCTACCTCGGCCCAGTACTCGAAAGCGACCGCGTCGCGGTTCGCGCCGGGACAGCCACTGATGGCAGTCGGCCACGATGGTCAGCGGAGAGCGTGTTCGTCGCCGGCGATGAAGTCGAGTACTCGGGCAAAGCCTTCAAGGCGAAATGGTGGACGCAGGGGGAGGCGCCGCAAGAGGACCCCGACCAGCCCTACGACCACCCGTGGGAGTATCTCGGAGAAGTCGCGCCGAAGACCAAATGACCGGCCTGGATGTGCCACACTGAACCGGAGGCCCGGCCGAGCACACCCGGGCTCGCTAGAATCGGAGGATCACTGTGGACGATAACGCCATCCTGGCGCGCATCAACGAACTCGCGAGCGAAGAACATTCGCTCTTCCAGAAGGAATCCGATGGCAGCGCCACCGAGGAAGAACGAATGAAGCTCGGAACGCTCGGGGTTACGCTGGACCAATGCTGGGATCTCCTTAGACAGCGGCGCGCCCGTCGTGGCGCAGGCATGAATCCCAACGACGCCGAAGTCCGCTCTGCGACCGTGGTCGAAAGATACGAGAGTTAACGCCAGTCACTTCCAGAGGTGGCACTGGTACCAGTGCACGTCGTGCCAGGCCCCGAGCTTGAACCCCATGTGCTCGTAGCGGCCGGCCTCGGCGAACCCGAGTGAGCGGTGCAGGGCGAGGCTTGGCTCCTGGCAGCCCACGATGCCAGCCATGACGACATGAATGTCCATGGCGCGAGCTTCATCGAGGATGGCGGCGAGCAACGCCTTGCCGACGCCCCGGCCGCGGAATCTGTCGCCGATGTAAATCGATTCGTCGGCCGTCTTTTGGTAGGCCTTTTTCGGGCTCCAGGCCGAGAGGCAGCACCAGCCGGCAACTTCTCCCGCGACCTCGGCCACCAAGACCGGGAAGCCGGCCGTGCGCCGCGTTTCGAACCAATCTCGCCGCCACGCCTCGGTCATCGGCTCGAGATCAAAGGTTGCAGGCGAGGTCGCAACGTAGAAGTTGTAGATCGCGTTAACCGCGGGCAGATCAGCTTCCGTGGCGGGGCGAACGACGGGTTCGAGCGCCAGGAACGTGGGACCGCGGCCTGTTTCAAAGGCCATGCGGCTATTCTCGCTTGCGAGAGGTTTCGGGCGAGTTTCGTCTCTCCGGGATTTAGCCGTTGCGGGCTTCGAAGTAGCCCATCGTGCGGCGGTACTGGTCTTCGGCGATGTGCCCCGCAGACATGAGGTAGTTCGCGATCTGTTCAAGCGTGAGGATGCTGATCAAGTTGATCCCGGCGTTCTTCAGTGCTTGCTTGCCGCCTTCCTGGCGGTCGATGAGGGTGACTGCGTCACGAACAACGAGCCCGGCTTCGCTCAAGGTCGCAGCTGTCTGAAGGATGCTGCCGCCGCCGGTGATGAGGTCATCGATGATGAGGCAGCTCTGCCCCCGAACGTAGATGCCTTCGATGACATCCGCTTTGTCGGTGGCAGGGGGATGGATGTAAATCATCGGCGTGTTCACACCGAGCGAGAACGCTGTGGCGACATGCAGACCGCCAAAGGGCACACCGGCGACCAAGGTGAAGGGCTGGACGTGCGGGTTGCGCATGGACATCAGCGCTTCGAGTTCTTCCTTGATGATCTTGGCACAGCGGGCGAGTGCCTTCGGGTTGCTGATCAGCCGCCGGAGGTTGACGTAGATCGGCGAGTGAACCGCGGTGCGGCCGAGCGTGAAATCGCCAAAACCGATGGCGTCAAGCTTCCAGAGTTCTTCGGCAAGCCAGAGATTGCCGGCGGGTTTAGTGGACTTGGTCAAGTGCTACTCCGGGAGTGGTCCGACGATGCGCCGCAACCTGAACGGCAATCGTACCTTTCTCTCGGTTTAGGCGTTATGTGTCAAGTTCGCCCGCCGGCAAAATCCGTCCAAACCTAGGCTGGCGCCATCGCTTGCATGCGTTTCTTCGTCTCTTCATCCGAGACGTCCTCGACGTGCGTGGCGATGGTCCAGACGTTGCCAAACATGTCTCTGACGCTGCCGGAGCGGTCGCCATAGAAGCGATCGTCAAGCGGGGCTACGACGGTTGCGCCAGAAGCAAGAGCCTTGTTGAACACCCGGTCGCAATCTTCCACATAGACGTAGAAGGTTGCGGTCGCGGGAGGGGCCATCGGCGAAGTATCAGACAGCATTAGCGGTGTGTCGCCGATCTCCACTTCGGCATGGGCGATCTTTCCATCGGGCGCAACCATCCGTGATCGTTCCCTGGCGTCGAATGTCGTCTTGAGGAAGTCGATGAGTTTCGCTGCGTTGTCTGCTGCAAGTGTTGTCGTAACGGCTCGAGCGCCGTCCGGTTGTGCTTTCACTGCCATGGAGAGCACTCCTTTTAGGGGGATACTTCGAACGTAACACCCCGGCGCAAGCCTGCGCGGACGCGCTTCACCTGGTCTTCGTGGGCTGGTTTACAGGATTGAGTGGCGGCTGCCCCGCAAGCACGGCCGCGATGTTTCTCGCCGCCATATCAGCCATCTTCGACCGCGTCGCGAGGCTGGCGCTGGCGATGTGCGGCGTGATGATCACGTTTGGGAAGCTGTAAAGCAGGTTGTCGAGCGGGAGAGGTTCGGGGTCGGTGACGTCGAGGGCGGCCCCGCCGATCTTGCCTGCTTCAAGGGCGGCGACCAACGCGTCTTGATCAACCACGCCTCCGCGGGCGGTGTTCACCAGCACGGCAGATGGCTTCATCAAGCCGAATTCCCGTTCGCCCATCATGTGGCGCGTTTCGGAGGTCAGGGGCATATGCAGCGAAACGAAGTCCGACTCGCGCAGGAGCCGTTCGAGGGGCACGAATTCGCAGCCGAGTTCGGCTTCAACTTCCGGTTTCCGCGTACGGCTGGCGTAGAGGATGCGCATCTCGAATCCGCGTGCCCGCCGGGCCATGGCCGCGCCGATTTCTCCGAGGCCGACGATGCCAAGCGTGGCCCCGAACACATCCTGGCCGAGGAATGCCGTCGGCGACCAGGTGGTCCAGCCGCCGGCGCGGGTGTCGCGGTCACTGGCGACAATGTTCCGCGCGCCGGCCATGAGCAGCGCGAACGCCATATCGGCCGTGGTTTCGGCGAGTACGCCCGGAGTGTTCGTCACCCACACCCCCAGCGCGGCAGCTTCTGCCGGGTTGATGTTGTCGTAGCCGACGGCCATGTTCGCAACGATGCGCAATGACTTGGCGTTGGCGAGCATCTCAGCCGAAATCCGATCGACGACCATCGTCAGGGCGGCGTCCGCCTGGCTCAGTTTTTCAGCCAGGATGTCCGATGCCGGAGGCGTGGTCTCTCGCCAAACCTCAACTGAGTGTCCGGCTGACTCAAGGATTTCGCCTGCTTTGCCAGGGGTTGCGCGCGTTATGAATATCCGTCCCATGGGCGGACAGTCTCAGCTTCGTGGTTCGAACATGCCAGCGGGCGGTGTAATGTGTCCGCAAGACCTCGTACCGGAGCGAGTTACCCGATGACGACCATCGAAGCCCCCAAGCCTTCCCCGTCTGAATCCGTCCTGCAGTCGGTTTACGCGGCCGCCGGGCGCTTGAACACAAGCCCAGAAGTCGTGGATCTGCTTCGCACTGCGTGGCGTGAGGTTCGGGCCCAAATCCCCGTACGGATGGACGACCGCAAGCTCAAGATCTTCGAGGGCTACCGCGTGCAACACAATGGCGCGCGCGGGCCCTACAAAGGTGGAGTCCGCTTTCATCCGAAGGCCGACCTGGACGAAGTCCGCGCCCTCGCGATGCTCATGACCTATAAATGCGCGCTCATGGACCTGCCCTTCGGCGGGGCGAAGGGAGGAGTCATGTGCGATCCCCTGCACATGAGCGACACCGAACTCAACCGCCTGACGCGCGCCTACACCCAGCATATCGGGATGGTCCTCGGCGTCAGCCGGGACATTCCGGCGCCCGACATGGGCACGAACGCCCAAACCATGGCCTGGATGATGGACGCCTACGGCCAGCGCTACGGCTACACGCCTGGAATCGTGACCGGCAAGCCGGTGGAGCTCGGCGGTAGCTACGGGCGCGACCAGGCGACTGGACGCGGCGTGGCTACCTGCATGCGTGAGTACTCACTCGTGGAAAAGACGAACCCGCGCGACCTGAAAGTGGTGATCCAGGGCTACGGAAACGTTGGCTCATGGACGGCGCGCATCGCCTCCGACCTGGGATTCACGATCATTGCGGTCAGTGACGTGAAAGGCGCTATCTACAACAAAGAGGGTCTGGATATCGCGGCCATCGACCGTTGGTTTTCGGTCGCGGGCAGTGTGGCGGGATTCGAGCCTTCGACGCCGATCACGAACGAAGACCTGCTGGAGCTTGAATGTGACTACCTCGTCCCGGCTGCGCTCGGTGAAGTTATCACCGGCGAAAATGCGCCGCGGATACGTGCGCGAGTGGTTATCGAGGCGGCGAACCACCCCGTGACGCCGGACGGCGATGAAGTGCTCAACGCGCGCAAGATTCCGGTCTTGCCCGACGTCCTCGTGAACGCCGGGGGCGTGACGGTTTCGTACTTCGAATGGACCCAAAACATCCAGCAGTTCCGATGGTCGTTGGAGGAAGTGAACACGGAACTCGAAAAGAAGATGGTTTCGACCTTCCACGAACTGATGACCCGGACGGTCAAGGACGGCACTTTGCCGCGCCAGGCCGCCTTCGACATTTCGCTCGAACGCGTCGCGAAGGCCATCTTGTTGCGAGGATTTGTCTAGTAATTGGTGAAGTACAAATCATTCCCCGTGGCAACGTTGCTTACGCTTCGTTAGGATGGGCCGAATGATTTCGAAGTGGTTTCACAGCACGTTCGAGTCCCTCGGGAACCCGCAGTACCGGACGCTCTGGCTCGGCACGAGCGTGGCCTTCCTGGCGTTCATGATGTCGAGCATCGTCCAGTCGATCGTTGCTTTCCATATCACTGGAAAGAACGGCTCCGTCGGGCTCGTCGCGCTCGGGATGGGCGTCGCGACGATTGTCATTTCGCCGTTCGGCGGGGTCATCGCCGACCGCGTTTCCAAGCGGAAACTTGTCCTCATCGGGCAGACCATCATCGGTATTAACTTCCTCGTCGTCGGGATTCTGATTGTTTCCGACTCGATAACGATTGCTTCGCTCGCGGCGTCGACGTTCGTGATGGGCGCGGTGTTCGCCTTCATTGGCCCCGCTCGCCAGGCCTGGATCGGCGAACTGGTGCGCGGCGAAGAACTCGGCAACGCCATCGCCATGCAACAGGTGGGCATGACGCTGACGCGCGTGTTCGGGCCCCTGGTCGTCGCCGTATTGGTTCGCATCACGTTCGTTGGGACTGGCGGCACCTACCTGTTCATGAGCATCCTCTTTGCGTACGTGATATGGACGCTGACGAAACTCCCTCCGACGAAGGCCCGTGCCGGCGGCGGCAAGTCGATCCTGGGCGACTTCAAGCTCGGCTTCGGACACATCGCCAGCCGGCCGCGGTTGACGCTCCTCGTCACCACGTTCATGGGCGTGATCATGTTTGGGTTCTCATATCAGGTTGTGCTCCCCGGGTTTCTCGAAAACCAACTCGGCCACGACGCCGACGACATTGGCCTGTTGTTCTTCGCCGGCGCGCTTTCGGGCCTCGTGGTCACCCTTTTCGTGGCAAGCAAAGCCAGCGGCCCGTACGCCTGGCGCATGATGCTCGCCGGAGGCTTCATCCTCGGCATCTGTCTCGCGGCGTTGTCCTTCACGGGCAGCTTTTGGCAGGCGATGGTGCTCATGTTCATCTCAGGCGCGGGTTCGGCGGGATTCCAACTGCTCAACAATTCGCTGATCATGCAGGAGACCGACCAGGCCTATTACGGTCGGGTGATGTCGCTGACCATGATGGCGTGGGGCCTCAACGGGCTCGTCGGCTACCCGTTCGGTATCCTCGCTGACTCTGTCGGCGAGCGAGAGACAATCTTCCTGATGGGGGCGCTGGTAGTGGCGGTTACGGCTACGGCGCTGGTGATTCACCTCGCCCTTGGGCGCCGTAGCGAACAGGCTCCGATCGTGATCGCACCGCTCGCCGCGGGCGACTAAGCTGGATCCACTACAGCCTTTCACGGAGACGTCACCCATGGGACGAGAAGAAATCGCCGCGCTTATCGCCATCCTCACTGCGGAGAAGGAAGCTGGCCCTTCGAGTCCGGTCCGGGGAACGTGGTCCATCCACTTCGATAAGAAGAAGGGCGCGTTCACGTTCGATAAGTGCGAGAACGAAGGCTATTGCGAAGAGCGGCCCGCTGTCATCGCGCTCGATGGCAAGGTTCTCGACCCCGGCGGACCGCTGTTCGGATAGGTCTGGGACGCAGTCGACAGCATTTCGTCGCGAAAATTCTGGCTGAACCCTCCAGTTATGCAGAGTGCCTGCCGATACTGACAACGGGATACCAGCAAGAATGATGTCAAGAGCTACCGCTGTGGTGGAACGCAAACGTGTTTTGCGAGTCCTGATAATCGATCCGAACGTCAATGACGTCCGGTCGGTGCGTGACTGCCTCCAGGCGGGAGGCGAGTTCCTCACTCACGCCGCCCGCGACATTGAGGAAGGCCTGACGCTGCTCGAGCAGGGCATGTTCGACGTCGCGCTGGTCGACTCCGATACCTGGAGCGAAGGCGGCAGTGAACTCGCACGGCACCTGCGCGAACACCGCAACGATGTCGCCGTCGTCCTGCTGACCAACGGAGACAACGAACGCGATGCCATTCCGGCGTTGAAGCTCGGCGTCCATGACTTCATCAGCAAGGCGCACCTCGAAGACGGGCAGCAACTCATCCTCCGTATCGCTGGCGCATTCGAAGAGAACCGCAGCCTTCGCCGCCGCGACACGATGGTGCGCTGGCTGGAGCGCGAAGCCCGCACCGACCACCTGACCGGCCTGTACAACCGTCATGCCTTCGATGAACGCCTGCGAGAGGCCTGTGCCGAAGCGCGCGACGCTCGCCAGCCCGTAACCGTCGTCATGCTGGACATCTGCGGTACCCGCATGGTGAACGAAATACACGGCCATGACATCGGCGACGATATGATTCGGCGCGCGGCCTTGGGTCTCTCCCGGTGTGTACGAGGGACGGACGTTGCCGCCCGCATCGGTGGTGACGACTTCGGGATCATCATCCCGAACGGCGATATGGCGCTCGGCCGTCTTGTCGCTCGCCGCATTGCCCAGGAAATCGAGCGTCTCAACAGCAGCGAGTGGATCGACCAGGTTCCGGTGACGATGACCTTCGGAGTAGCGACCGGCGTCGCCTGTGAACCCAGCGAACTGTTCGCAGCCGCTGATCAGCAACTGAGCGACTACAAGTCGGTGCGGCCGATGATCTCTGTCCTTCGCTTCAACGAAGAGACGAACGGGCCTTCGGTGGCTTAGGGGGCGAAACGTGCTCGGTCGAACCAAGAAACGCGAAGCTGATAGCCCCGAGGCGGTGCCTTGCCCGGATCCCGGACTCGATCCCGAAACGGGATTAATTGGGGCTGGTCGATTCGAAGAGATCGTCGCCAGGCAAATTTCGCGCGACTTGCGATACGGTTCCACCACTTCGCTCGCGTTGTTCGAAATCGGCGTGGCCGAAAACTCCGTCGACGGTCCAATTCCTTCGCCTGCGCCGTTTGTAGCGAAGGTCCTCACGAAGGCTGTCCGCGGCGCCGACGTCGTCGCTCGCGTTGCCCCGGCGCTGTTCGCCGTGCTGCTCATCGAGGCGGACCAGAATGGTGCAACACAGTTCACCGAGCGCGCTCGCACACGCATCGGGTCTTCGCCGTACGCTCGCCGTGCGGATGGCGGCGGCCTTTACGCACGAGCGTGGGCGGCCGTAATCCCTTGGACTCCCGAGCTTGATTCCGTCGATCTCTATGCGGGCGCTGCTGAGCGGGCCCTCGCGGCGACTTTTCGGGGTTACGAGGCCGCGCAGGCCTGGTTCCGCGGCGAAGGCGTGAACAAACCCTTTATCGCCTGATCGCTCCCTTCCCAGCTTTGCCCGTCACCTTTCTTGGTACTCGCGCCATTCGTAGAGTGAAGCCGCTGTGCGCGAAACCGAGGTCGAAACTCATGGCCACATGGCCAACGACTCCAGCGATGCAGAATCCCTCGCGAAGCGCGCGGTCCAACGCGACGCAGCCGCTTGGGAACAGCTCTTTGAGCTGCACTACCGGAGCGTGTTCGCGTTTGTCCGTTACCGCCTCCGATCGGCCGAAGAAGCCGAAGATATCGCTTCACAGGCCTTCGAAGTCGCCTATTCCCATGCCGACCGATTCAACTACCAGGGCGTACCGATCGAAGGTTGGCTCATTGGTATCGCCCGCAACCTCGTCCGCGACCACATCAAGAAGCAAGGGCGGCGCGGTATCGCCGATGAATTCGACGACACCGTCGATGTCTCCGAGCCCGACCAGGCGGAGGCAATTGGGCTGCGCCATGACCTCCTCGTGGCGATGGAATCGCTCACCGGCGATCAGCGGGAGGTCATTGGCCTGCGGTTTCTACTCGATCGTTCCGTCGCGGAAACGGCGGTCTCCATGAACCGCTCCGAAGATGCCGTGAAGAACTTGCAACGCCGTGCGCTTGCAGCGATGCAACGCGCGCTCGCCGGCGACGGCTATCCAGCAGGGGGCGCCCAATGACCCCGGAGCGACTCGACGCCCTGCTCGAAACGGCGCTTGCAACCGGAACGATTCCGCCCGACGCGACCGTCGAAGAGCGGGCGGAGCTCGCCCCGCTGCTGGCGACCTCCGCTAGCCTGAAGCTCAACGCCGCGCGTGTCGCCTCAGAGGCGAACGCCGCGATGCCAACTGCGCGAGCTCGCTTCCAACGGCACCTCTCTCAACAGGAGGCGCCCGAACGCAGGCAAGTTCCAGCGCCGACACTCCAGCCGAGTTTCCTGGGGCGGTTGCTCCACGGTCGAGTGCTCGCGCTGGGCAGCAGCGTTGCTGCCCTGGCAGTGGTGGCTGTGATTGCGATCCTTGTCTTACAGCCGTTCGGTGGCGTCGAAACGGCCTCGGCCCTCACCGTCGATGACTACGTCCAGGTGCAGGGCGTGGTATCCGCCAGTGATGGTTCAACGGTGACCATTCAGTCTCCGGAAGTCGGCAATCTCCAAGTCGCGCTCTCCGACCTGACTTCGGTGACCGATGACGATGGGGTTCGCGAGATAAGCAGCCTCCAGCCGGGCGACCCGGTGCTCGTGAGCGGTGTGGTCACGGCGCGACAGGCGATCGCGGCCTCGAACGTGGCAGTGGCGAAAAACCAGGGCACTCCAGCTACCGGCGTCGGCGAGAAGATCAAACTGCTGAAGTCTTTCCGTGACGGGCTTCAAGGTTCGATTCGGCTGATTTCGCTCTCACCGGACGGCAAGAAAGCCCGGGTCCTGCTCGTCACCTCCAGCGAGAGCCTTCTCGTCGATGTGGACGCACGTTCAATGGACCAATTCCTCGCGGAGGCCCCCCGCCCACTTGGCGCGCTCGTCCGGATCGTGGTTGCTCCAGACCTGGCAAAGGGAGTGTTCCGGCTGGAATCAGCCGAGGCCAGCGGGCCAACTCCGACTCGCCCGGCAACACCGCCGGCCGCCGCGCCCCAGTTCCAGAACGTCCGCGGGGTCGTAACGTCCCGGACGGCGAACGTGCTTATGGTTCGAACTGAGCGAGGGGTTGTCCCGGTCGTCATTCGTCTGAGCACCTCCATTCGGTTCAGCGGCAGTGGTCTCACCATCGAAGACATTCGTTCGGGAGAGGGCGTGGTCGGCCACGAGGTGGTCGTCTCCGGCAACCAGGACGGCGCCTCTGCCCGGCGCGTTGTCGCGACGCTCATTGTGGTGCTTGAGAAGGCGCCCACAACGACGCGCTAGTGCTCGCGCTGGCGGCCCCGCTTGAGTCGATGACGGCAAGGCCCGAACCTAGAAGGTACTCACGACGTAAGGCACCTCTTCTATGGCTAACTCCCCGGCCCGATGGCTCGTTACTGGCGGCACCGGCTTCCTCGGATCTCACATCGCTCGGAGGCTCCTCGCCGACGGCATCCACCCGGTGCTGTTCGATATCGCCCCGCTCCCGCCCGATGACGACGACATCAAGGATCAGGTGACGGTAGTCGACGGCGACGTCCAGGATCGTGAGGCAATCAGGAAGGCGCTCGAAGGCGTGAGCGTAGTGATTCACACCGCCGCGGCCCTGCCGATCCAGGTCTCCAAAGCAAAGATCTATGCGGCCAATGTACGCGGCACGCGTTATGTACTGCATGAAGCGATGAAGGCCGGGGTGAAGCGGGTCGTGTTCATTTCCAGCACGGCGGTCTACGGAGTGCCGAAGGTCCACCCAATCGACGAAGAGTCCCCGATGGTGCCGCTCGGCCACTACGGCGCCTCAAAGGTGGAGGCCGAAAAGATCTGCCATCAGTACCAGGCGCGCGGGCTCGAAGTAAACATCATCCGGCCGAAGACCTTCCTCGGGACCGGCCGCCTCGGAGTGTTCGAAATTCTGTTCGAATGGATCGCCGAAGGCCGCCGCATCCCGCTGCTCGGTAACGGCAAGAATCACTATCAGCTTCTTGAAGTCACGGACCTGGTCGACGGCATCGTGAAAGCGGCGACCGTCGAAGGCGTGAAAAACGAAACGATGAACATCGGCGCCGATCGCTACGACACGTTGAACGAGGACATGCAGGCGCTCTTCGACCACGCCGACTCGGGCTCGAAACTCTGGCATTTGCCCGCACGGCCTGGTGAATACGCACTGCGAGTGCTGGAACTGGCGCACCTGTCGCCGCTCGCTGCCTGGCACTACGGCACGATGTGGCGCGATTCCTACGTGGAAGTCGACAAGGCAAAACGTCTCCTGGGCTGGCAACCGAAGTTTTCGAATTCCGAGGCCCTGATCCAGGCGTGGGATTGGTACGAAGAGAACAAGGGCAACTACCGTACCGGCGTCACCCATCGAGTCGCCTGGCAGAAGGGCGCGCTGGCCATCGTCCGTCGCATCGCCTAGCTGGAGCCGGAAGTGGCTCTGCCATCGGGCGACGACGACGACTACAGTCGAAGGCAAATCCTTCGCTTTGGAGTTGGCCATGCCCGAAATCACCGGAATCGCCCATGTGGAACTCAGCGTCCGCGACCTCGAAGTGAGCGTCCCCTGGTACCTGGCGCTCCTCAACGCGCGCGACGTCTGGCGCGGTTCGAACGACAAGTACGGAATCACGGCCTGCGCCATTTACGAGCCGAAGTCGAAGATGGTGTTCGCGTTTACGCAGCACTCGGAACAACTGGCTGATGGCTTCGCACCAGA
The DNA here is from genome assembly GCA_039933735.1 of bacterium. Lineage (GTDB taxonomy): Bacteria > Chloroflexota > Dehalococcoidia > Tepidiformales > Tepidiformaceae > Amarobacter. Next base: position 23,473 of record JBDTNM010000016.1, read on the forward strand.
GCGCCCCGGGCTCGACCACGTCTCCTTCGGCGTGACCGACCGCGCGGCACTCGAAGAGTGGGTGCAACACCTGGACGAACTCGGCATCGAACACAGCCCAATCCAGGACGAACACCAGCCACCGAGCGTGACTTTCAACGACCCGGACGGGATCGCATTGGAGTTGAGCTACCCGAAGCGGTGACATGCACCACGGAGGCAGGGAGCAGCCAGTGCGCCAGCTGTCCCCCGCCCGCTTGCAGGCGGGTGTACCTTCTGCGCATCAATTGAGGAGACAGCCGAGATGGGGGAGAAGGAAACCGCGAGGAGCGCCGCGCAGGCCGGGGATTCGGGAGCCGAGCCGGCCGAGGCTATCGTGAAGTCCAAGAGCAACATCACGAACAACCTTCAAGACGAGACCGAGGCACGGCACGGAGCCGGTTCGCCCGGCGGGCCACCGCTGGAAGCTTCGAATCTGAACCTCAGCAAGAGCAACTAAAAGGCGCCCGGCAAAGGGCGCCTTTCGTTTGTGGTGCAGCGTCCCGGTTCTAGCTATCGCGGCCGGGGATGGTGAGGTCGGCCGGGGGCGGCGCAGGGTTGACGACGCCGTTCATGAGCTGTGCAGGGACGAGCTGGCGCAGTTCGTCGAGCGTCCACTTGCCGTTCTTAAAGATGTTCTTGAAGGGCGGATACATGTCCTGCAGGAGTCCGACGTGACCGCCGGCGACCTGGAAAATGCGTCCGTTGATGTTCCAGGCTTCATCGAGGAGCAAGTAGACGGTCATTGGAGCGACCATGTCTGGTCCGCGCATCGGATCAGAGGCGGGCACCGGCGCCGGAGCAGCTGCGCCAGCCGCCGGGGCCGGTCCGCCGCCACCAGCGATGCCGCTACGGGCACGCAGTTCGCGAGCCGAGGCAGGAACGGTTGCCGTGAGGCGTGTGGCGGCACCGGGGGCGATGCAGTTCACGGTGACGCCATAGCGGCCGAGGTCGCGGGCGGCGACGCGGGTGAGGCCGGCGACACCGGCCTTGGCCGCGCCATAGTTCGCCTGGCCGGAGTTGCCCTGGAGTCCTGAGACTGAGCTGTAGTTCACGATGCGGCCGTAACGCTGCTGTCGCATGACAATCGAAGCCGGCTTGATGGTGGTGAAGTGGCCCTTGAGGTCGATCCGGATGACGTCGTCCCACTCTTCTTCGGAGAGATTGAAGACCATGCGGTCGCGAAGAATGGCGGCGAGGTTGATGAGGCCGTCGATCTTGCCGTAGGTGTCGAGAGCGGTCTTGATGACGCTTTCGCCGCCTTCCATCGAAGAAACGTCGGCAAGGTTGGCGACTGCTTCTCCGCCCATCTTCTTGATTTCTTCGACGACTTGCTGGGCCGGGCCGGCATCGGTGCCGGAACCGTCCGGGTTCACGCCGGGGTCGTTGACGACGACACGAGCGCCTTCGGATGCGGCCAGTAGCGCGCATTCGCGGCCGATGCCGCGGCCAGCGCCGGTCATCGCGATGACTTTGCCTTCGAGCAGATTTGCCAAATGAGTCCTCCTCGGACATGGCAATCCCTCTCCGGATACCTTCCGACGAGGGAAGGCGGGAGAGGGATGCGGTGGTGGTGCGGACTAGCCGTTCAGGACGACGGTAGCGTAACCGGGGGTGGTCTTCTTGCCCTGTGGATTTTCGCTCCAGACTTCGAGGTCGACCAGCTTTTCGCCGTTCTCCTCGTACTTCTTGGTAACGATTCCCTTACAGGTGATGTCTTCGTTCGGGAAGTCCATACCGCGGTAGCTGCAGCCGTACTTCTTGATTTTGCCGCTGTTGCCGACCCAGTCGTGGACGAGCTGGCCGAGAAAGGCGTTCTTCAGCGCCCCGTGGACGATGATGTTCGAAAGCCCAGTGCCAACGGCAAAGTCCTTATCGTAGTGAATCTGGTAGAAGTCTCCAGAGCCGGCGGCCCAGAGGACGAGTTGCTGCGTGCTGCAGTTCTTCTTGAGTTCCGGGATCGACATCCCTTCGGAAACGTCAGCAAATTTGACTGCCATTGATTCCTCCTAGTACCGGATGCCGGTGCCGGTCGCAATTGCTACGACCTTGCCAGACTGGTTCTTGTAAACGGTTTTGTTGGTGGTGATGAGCATTTCGCCGAGGCTGCCCTTGGTCTCTTCGTAGGAGGCAACGTGCGAGGTAGAGGTGAGGACATCGCCAGCGCAAATGTCGCCGAGGTACTCGATTTCGGTGCCGCCATTGAGGACGCGCTTGAGCGGGCGGCTCGGCTCCGGGCCACCGAACATGCCGCCACCGCCGCGTCGGGAAGCGGAAGCCGGGTTGAACACCGGTGTGCCGAGGTAGCCGGGAGGGGCGACCAGTCCACGGTAACCCGCAGCCTTCGCGGCGGCTTCATCGTAGTAGATCGGGTCGGTGTGCCCGACGGATCGGGCGAAAATGCGAATGGCTGTGTTATCCACCTCGCTGGTGGTCGGTTCGGACTCTTTGCCGACCTGAGCCTTCATGGCATCGGTAATCAGGGGTGGAAGTTCGTCTGCCAATTTGCCTTCTCCGAACGTTGATATGTGCGAACGGAACGATACGCCAACGCAACTCGCCCCGCCACACCTGCCAGAGAACCACGAGGCGATGAAAAGATCAGGGGTTTTCTCGGCCTGTACCCGGAACATCCACCGCGGGATAGGGGAACGCCCAATGCGCCGCGAGAGGGGCCGTCTCTACAGTCCAAAGCACGGCTCGGGCCGATTTGATCAGGGGTGGCTTTCATGGGTGCTGGTTCACCGTTTGCTCCGTATCTCGAACGCTGGAACCAGTTGCCACGAGCCCGGCAGATGATGCTCGGCGGAATCGCCGCGGCCGCACTCATCGCCTTCTATTTCATTTTCCTCACTTCGAAGTCGCCAACGATGGTGGTCGCATTCACCGGTCT